>NZ_LMHH01000005.1 GCF_001427865.1 Altererythrobacter sp. Root672 | reverse complement strand
CGCATCTATGCAAATGGCGGTCATGCATTCGGGATGCGGCCGACAGACGATCCGATCACTACGCAGTGGCCGGGGCAAGTCGAACAATGGCTGCATAACATAGGCATGCTGTGACGCAGGAGATGCCGGGAAGGTCCGCTTATTTCACTATTTTTGTATAACCTGTCATTTCCGCTTTCCACCCATGTCGGTCATTCCGACCGGCAAAAGCGCAAATCGGGACTCGCTCCAAAGCGGCCCGTCTGCAAACGACCTATTGCGGACATTTGAGTTCCGACCATCGGCTTCTCTGTGGGCATGGAGGGGGTTGAAGGATTACTCCTCGGCCGCTGCAGTTTCTGCCGTAGCCTGTTGGCGCAGTTCGCGTTTGACGCCTAGGATGGTGGTCAGGCCAGTCTGGTTGGACTTCGAGGCGTAGAGTGCGCCGAGATAGGCGTTGTCGAACGCGGTCATCTCAGGCGGCGGCGTCACATTCGCGTCGAACAGCGCGAGTATCGTGTCCATCACCTGGCCGTCACCATCAACTGGCCGAGTTCGGGCCAATCCGCGCATTGTTGCGTAATCCGCCAGCTGGACCAAGGTTTTGTCGCGGACGTCGTCGCGGTCAAACAGGATCGTCACCCCGGTAATGTCTTCGCGGACCCGGATTGAGGTTCGCGCGACGCCCCCACCAGCGTCTGCCTTCACCTGCCTTCCATCCGGCCCCAAAGGGAGGGGCATTCCGTCGCGGGAGCGGGTCTGGGTCGTGGTCCAGACGTGCGCTGGCCCGTCGTCTGCGAGCATCTCGATCCGTTCGTGGCGCGCCATGTCCTTAAACAACCAGTACCGGCCATCGGCGATCTCCTGAAGTATGGCCTGTCCGTCATCGACAAACGCCACGACGAAATTGGGTGTGCAGCTGCCGTCGTCGTCGGTCATCCAGAGGCCGAAGCGCTCAGCATTCGCCCGGATGCGGTCGATAACCAGCCCTGCGAAGTCAGCTTTCAGGCCCATCACCCCGGGACAAAGGCGGTCGCCGTCGAAACGCGGTAGCGGTGCGTGGCGAATGCCGGTCGATTGAGTGACCTGACGGGCTTGGCGGACAACCTCGCGCTCGGTCGGCAACTCGGGAACTTTACCGGTGACAACGATTTCGCCATTGCCCGAGGGCGGTGGCTCACCTTCGGTCTGGGCGAGAAGCAGCGAGGGCAACAATAACGCACCAAAGAAACCGATGAGAGCGCGTGAGAAGAGCACAGTCCAGCCTCAGTTCGGGTTTCCAACTCATTCGTATCCGCCGGGAAATACTATCGAGACCTCAAGAAGACAAACGGGATCCCGACGAGTCCATGTCCAGGTGGTTTGCTGATTGGGTCGAATCCTATGTCTGCTTTCCACCCAGTGCGGACATTCAGGATTCTCCGCTCATCACCCGGAACCGGACATTCCCACCGCAGGGCTTCCGAAAGCTAACACCCTTAGTCTAGGGTCGAGCGACCGGGGGGTTCTCAATGCCGTCGTTCTTTCTTGCCCTGCTTGCTGCTGCGGCGGCCACCCTTGGAGGGCGAGAGGCGGTGCGCGTGGCGCGGCTTTCTGCGAGGCTGGGCCCGGCCCTGGGGCTACTGGTGGCCAGCTGGATCGCATGCATCGTGGCCTGCGCGTTGGCGGCCTGGCTCGGGGCCGGCCTTGCCGCGCAGTTGTTTCCAGAAGCCCAGGCGATGCTGGTGGCGATCGTTCTGTTACTCGCCGGCCTCGAGCTGGCCTTGCTCGGACCGGGGCGTGCTCCGCGAGAACCGACCCGCTCCTTCGGGGCGATCCTGCTGGTGCTGGGCATGGCGCAGATAACGGGAGCCGCCGGGTTCCTGGTCTTCGCCCTGGCAGCCTCGACCGGGACGCCTGCACTTGCCGCAGCCGGAGGGGCGTTAGGCAGCGCCGCCGTACTGACCGCGGCCTGGTCCATTGGCCCGGGATGGGAGGCCCGGCTTCCGCTTAAGCCGCTGCGCTACACGATTGCCGGGCTGCTGATCGTCGCTGCACTGGTGACGGGGCTCGATGCGCGAGGCATACTGGGCTGAATGGCCGATATCGAAATCATTGAAAGTGCTGCCGACGAGGCCATCGCCGACTGGTTGCGTGGGCGGATCGAAGCCGCGCTTTCCCGTTCCGCCGAACCGGTGGCGCTAACCGTGCCGGGAGGTTCGACGCCGTTCCCGATCCTTTCGGCCCTGGCCAGAGCGTCGCTCGACTGGCGGCGGATCACGGTCTGGCCGGGCGACGACCGGCTGGTGCCGGAGGACCATCCGGCGAGTAATACCGGCAAGATCCGCCAGTTGCTGGAACCGGCAGGGGCAGAAGTGGTTACCCTTACGACGATGGAAGCGGTGCCACACTTCGCCCTCGCGTGGCTGGGAATGGGTGGAGACGGGCACATCGCCTCGCTCTTCCCCAACACCGATCCGCGTGCTGACGACACGCAGCGCATTCGTCGGCTGACGCCCGATCCCCTTCCGCCTGAGGCCCCGTTCGACCGGATCACCATGACGATCCCGGCTTTGCTCGACAGTGACGAATTGATGTTCGTCATTCGAGGCAGCGACAAGCGCGCGGTGTTCGAGGCCGCGGCGAGAGGCGACAGTGACCTGCCGATTACGCGGTTGTTGCAGGCGGCGACGCAGAAAGTCACATGCTTCACCTGATCCCCGCTCCCTTGCACCGGCAGCTCTATCGCCTGGCCGATGGCGTGCGAAAGCGATGGTGGATCATCAGCCGCCCGCGCCGCACCAGCGTCGTCGTCCTGGCGTTCGACGATCATGGGCAGGTTCTGCTGGTCCGTCACTCCTATGGTGTGCGGGTCTGGACGGCACCAGGCGGGGGCATGGGTGAGCAGGAAGATCCGGCATTGGCCGCCGCGCGCGAGTTTCGCGAGGAGTTGAGTTGCGAACTGTCGGGCCTAACGCTCCTGGAAGCGCGAGAGCTCGAGATTTCCGGGTCGCGCGACACGGTGCACCTGTTTGCGGCGCGGCTGAATGGCACCCCACGCCCTGACATGCGCGAAATTGTCGCGGCTGGCCTGTTCGACCCTGAGCATCTGCCTGCCGATTGTTCGAGACTAGTCCCCAGTCAGGTTGCGCTGGCCGTGGCCGCGCTGGAGACCGGCGCGCTCAAATCATAGCAGCGAGAGTTGCGCTTCATCCCGTGGACGCTCTTCGACGCCCGCATCGCGTTCGAGCGAGCTTAGCGTCAGCCCCATCAGGCGGATCGGCAGCGGCAAGGGCAGTTGTTCGTCCAACAGCGCGCGGGCGACCTTGGCGAATTCAACCTTGTCCTTGACCGGACGCGGCAGTGAACGGGCGCGGGTCGAGAGCTGGAAGTCGGTGTATTTCATCTTCAGCGTCACCGTGCGGCCTCGCGCATCCTTCTCGGCGATCCGTTCCCAGACGATGTCGATGATGTTGTCGAGCGCCTCGCGCAGCGCCTGGCCGCTCGAAATGTCCTCGAAGAAGGTGCGCTCCCCACCGATCGACTTGCGGATACGGTTGGCGCGGACCGGGCGCAGGTCGATCCCCCGCGCAGCGCGGTAGAGGTAGTCGGCGAAGCTGCCGAAGTGGCTGCGCAGCCAGGCGATGTCCTTGGCCGCGAGGTCGGCGCCGGTTTCGATCCCCAGCTTCGCCATCTTCTCCGCCCCGCGCGGGCCGATGCCGTGGAACCGCCGCACCGGCAGGCTCTGCACGAAGGCCGCGCCCTGGCCCGGGCGGATCACGCACAGGCCGTCGGGCTTGTTCTGGTCGCTGGCGAGCTTGGCGAGGAACTTGTTGTATGACACGCCCGCGCTGGCGGTGAGCTGGGTCTCTTCGCGAATACGCTGGCGGATCAGCTCGGCGATGCGGGTGGCGGAGCCGATCCCGCGCAAGTCCTCGGTCACGTCGAGATAGGCTTCGTCGAGGCTCAGCGGTTCGACGTGCGGGGTGAATTCGAGAAAGATGGCGCGGATTTGCTGCGAGACCTCAGTGTAGGCATCGAAGCGCGCCTTGCAGAAGATCAGGTCGGGGCAGAGGCGCTTGGCCGTGACCGAGGGCATGGCGGAGCGCACGCCGAACCTGCGCGCCTCATAGCTCGCCGCCGCCACCACGCCGCGTCCACTCGACCCTCCGACCGCCACGGGTTTGCCGCGCAACTCCGGGTTGTCGCGCTGCTCCACGCTGGCGAAGAAGGCGTCCATGTCGACGTGGATGATCTTGCGCAGGCCAAGCGCCGCCTCATCATCGTCAGAGGTCGGAGAAGGAGCGGTAGGGGTCATCAAAGCAATCTAACCGTTGTGTTGCACCGCAACATGGGTCTACGGGCGCCGGCATGACGATAACCGGAGTCCCGCACGACAAGAAGACCATCGGCCGCAAGGAGCTGGTGGTAATGGTCGCCCTGTTGATGAGCCTCAACGCGCTTACGATCGACGGCATGCTGCCGGCGCTCGACGACATGGCGCGCGAACTCGGCGCTGCAGGGGGCAACCAACGCCAGTTGGTCATCGCGGTTTACCTGCTGGCGAACGGGATCGGCTGCCTCGTTCCTGGAGCCTTTGCGGATCGTTTCGGACGCCGGCCGCTGCTGCTGTTTTCGCTTGCGGCTTACACCGTGTTCTCGCTGTTGATTGCGCTGGTGCAGGACTTCTACGTGCTGCTGGCCCTGCGCGGGATGCAGGGCATGCTGACAGCCGGCCTGATGGTCGTGCCCACCGCAATCATCCGCGACCAATACGAAGGCGACCGCATGGCGCGGTTGATGAGCCTGGTCAGCGCCGTGTTCATCGCGGTGCCGGTAATCGCGCCTAGCCTGGGGCAGGCGGTGCTGTTGTTTGCTGGCTGGCGGTGGATCTTCGTGCTGCTTTCAGGGATGTCCGTGCTCGCCGGGATATGGGTGTGGAAGCGGCTCCCCGAGACGCTCGACCCCGCATACCGTCAGCGGATCGACGTGCCGGTGATCGCCAAGAACATGCGCGTGGCGCTGCTCAACCGCGCCTCGATTGGCTACGTGCTCGGCACGATGCTGCTGATCGGTGCGGTGTTCGGCTACGTGAACAGTGCGCAGCAGCTGATCGGCGAACACTTCGGCATGGGCGATATGTTCCCGGTCGTGTTCGGCGCCACGGCGGCGATGATGGTGGTGTCGAACCTGGTCAATTCGCGCATCGTCGAGCGCTTCGGCGCGCGGCGGGTGTCGCATACCGGTGTGCTGGTGTTCATCGTCGTTAGCATGGTGCAGGTCTGGGCCGCGCACTACCGGCCTGACAGCATCGCCTGGTTCCTGCCGCTTATGGCGACGAACCTCGGCCTGCTCGGCTTCCTCGGCGCGAACTTCGGTTCGATCGCGATGCAGCCGTTCGCCAAGATCGCCGGCGCGGCGAGCAGCATCCAGACCTTCTTCCGCATGTTCGGCGCGGCCGTGGTCGGGCTGATCATCGGCCAGGCCTATGACGGCACTGCGCAGCCTTTCGCCCATGCGCTGCTGATCTGCAGCGTCAGCGCGCTGTTGCTGGTGTCCTACAGCGAGAGCGGCCGGCTGTTCCGCCGCCTCAACCCACCCGCGAAGGCCATGGCCTAACTCCTCCTCGGAACGGGGAGGGGGACCGCCGCCGAAGGCGGGGGTGGAGGGGCACGTGCGAGTGCTCCTGACCTCCGCGATCGGGTTAAGCGAGGGTGCCCCTCCACCATCCTGCGGATGGTTCCCCTCCCCCGAGGGGGAGGATTTTCTCCTTAATGCTGTTGGTCGATCGACCGCTTGAAGGTCTCGGGCAGGAACAGCAGGCCGACAATCACGGTCAGCACGGCCACGATGATCGGATACCATAGCCCGGCGTAGATATCGCCCGAGGACGCCACCATGGCGAAGGCTATGGTCGGCAGGAAACCGCCGAACCAGCCGTTGCCGATGTGGTATGGCAGGCTCATCGCGGTGTAGCGAATGCGGCTGGGGAACAGCTCGACCAGCAGTGCCGCGATCGGGCCGTAGACCATGGTCACCAGCAGTACGAGGACCGTGAGGATCGCGATGACCATCGCTGTATTGGTCTGCGCCGGATCAGCCTTGAGCGGATAGCCCGCTGCCTCCAGCGCCGGAGTAAGGGCCGCATTGAACGTGGCCTTGTCGTGGATGTCGAGCTGGACGTCGCCGATCATGACCACGCTATCGCCCGGCGTTTCCTGGTTCGCGTAAGGGATGCCGGCCTTGGCCAGCGCTGACTTGGCGATGTCGCAGCCCGTCTTGTCGAAGGTCGTCTTGCCGATCGGATCGAACTGGACCGAGCAAGTCTCGGGCCGCGCGACCACCACGACCGGCGCGCGCGCCTGGGCATGGGCGAGGGCGGGGTTCGCGGCCTCGGTCAGCGCGCCGAACAGCGGGAAATAGAGGATCGCTGCCAGCGCACAGCCGGTTAGGATGATGGGCTTGCGGCCGATCTTGTCGGACAGCCAGCCGAACACGACGAAGAACGGCGTGCCGATGATCAGCGCAACGGCGACGAGCACGTTGGCCGTCCCGCCATCGACCTTGAGGATGCGCTCGAGATAGAACAGCGCGTAGAACTGGCCCGTGTACCAAATCACCGCCTGCCCCGCGACGGCGCCGAACAAAGCGATCAGCACCAGCCGCAGGTTGCGCCACTTGGCAAAGGCTTCGGTCAGCGGCGCCTTGGAGGTCGTGCCTTCCTCCTTCATCTTCCGGAACACCGGGCTTTCTTGCAGTTGCAGGCGGATCCACAACGAAACGCCGAGCAGGATCGCCGACAGCAGGAACGGCAGGCGCCAGCCCCAGTCGGCAAAGGCAGCCTCGCCCATCCAGGTGCGCAGGCCGATGACTACAAGCAGCGCTGCGAACAGGCCGAGCGTGGCGGTGGTCTGGATGAAGCTGGTGTAGAACCCGCGCTTCCCCTCTGGCGCATGCTCGGCGACGTAAGTGGCCGCGCCGCCGTATTCACCGCCGAGCGCCAGGCCTTGGATCAGCCGCAGCCCGACCAGCATGAGCGGGGCAGCGACACCGATCGAGGCGTAGGACGGCAGCAGCCCGACGGCGAAAGTCGAAGCGCCCATCAGGCCCATGGTCACGAGGAAGGTGTTCTTGCGCCCGACCAGATCGCCAATCCGCCCGAACACCAAGGCCCCGAACGGCCGCACCGCGAAGCCGGCGGCAAAGGCGGCGAGGGCGAGAATGAAGCCGGTCGTCTCGTTCACACCGGAAAAGAACTGCGCGGTGATGATCGTTGCCAGCAGGCCGTAGAGGTAGAAGTCGTACCACTCGAACACAGTGCCGAGCGAGCTCGCGGCGATCACCTTGAACTGTGAATCGCCTAAGGGCGCGTCTGCTGCGGCTGCCGTAGTGGCCATTGGTATCCCCCCGAAGACCTTGTTTGGAGTGAGAGTGCCGCAGTGGAGGCGCGTGCGCAATCCTCCCCGGAACGGTGAGGAGGACTAGGCGGCTTTCTCCACCCGGGCGAGCAAGGCCTCTACTTGCACCTGCTGACCTGCCGTCACCGTGAGCTCCGCCACTGTTCCATCGAACGGCGCAGTCAGTGCATGCTCCATCTTCATCGCCTCAAGCACGAGCAGCCGCTGGCCTTTGCTCACGGTGTCACCTTCAGCCACATCGACTGCGATCACCTTGCCGGGCATTGGCGAGAGGATCGCTCCGTCGGCAGCCGAGCTTCCCGATGTGCCTTGAGTCCGCGGCCAGTCGATAACGAAGCTGTCGCCATCCACACTCAGGAGTTGTGCGTCCGAATCCGGCATGTCGCGGAAACCGTGCTGATAGTCTTCGCCAGGCGGTGTCGGTGAGTAGGTGAACGCGATGGGGTGACCATCGACGGCCATCACCTGCTGCGACTGGGGAGGCGCATTCAGCCGAAAGGCCGTGAGGCCGCTCACTCGCGGGTCGTAGTTGCCCGACGCGCGCAGCAACCAGTCCAGCGTATCGCTAAGAGCTCGGTCCGACGGAGCTGAACGGGTAGTCAACGCCTCCTCATGATTGGCAATGAAGCCGGTTTCGACCTTGCCGATGGCGAACTGTTCCGTCTCGAGCAGCCGTTTGAGAAACCAGGCGTTGGTCTTCACCGGCGCGCACGATGTTTCGCCACAGGCCGTCGCTAGGGCGCGCCGTGCAGTTTCGCGGTCTCCAGCCGAGGTGACGAGCTTGGCGATCATCGGATCGTAGTAGGGAGAAATGGCGTCGCCCTCCTCGACACCTGTCTCCACGCGCACCCCATAGGGGAAGTGCAAGCGATCCAGCCGCCCCGTGCTGGGCAGGAACCCCGTCGCCGGGTCCTCCGCATAGAGCCGCGCTTCCATCGCCCAGCCCTTGATGGATAACTCGTCCTGCCGCTTCGGCAGTGGTTCCCCGCTCGCGACCCGCAACTGCCACTCCACCAGATCAACCCCGGTGATCTCCTCGGTCACCGGATGCTCGACTTGCAGGCGGGTGTTCATCTCCATGAAGAAGATGCGCTCGGCGCTGAGGCCCTCGCTGGCGTCGGCGATGAACTCGATCGTGCCCGCCCCGACGTAGTCGACGGCCTTCGCCGCCCGCACCGCCGCCGCGCAGATCGCCTCGCGCGTGGCTGGGTCCATGCCGGGGGCGGGCGCTTCCTCGATCACCTTCTGGTGGCGGCGCTGAAGTGAGCAGTCGCGCTCGAACAGGTGCACCACGTTGCCGTGGGTGTCGCCGAACACCTGCACCTCGATGTGGCGGGGCGAAGTGATCCACTTCTCCAGCAGCACTTCGTCATTGCCGAAGCTGGCTTTCGCCTCGCGCTGGCAGCTCTCCAGCAGGTCGAGGAACTGATCGGGCGCATTGACCCTGCGCATGCCCTTGCCGCCGCCGCCTGCGACGGCCTTGATCAGTACCGGCCAGCCGATCTGCTCAGCCTCGACCAGCAGGCGCTCGGGTGCCTGGTCCGCGCCCATGTAGCCCGGCGTGACCGGCACGCCGGCGCCCTGCATCAGCTTCTTGGCCGCGTCCTTCAGGCCCATCGCGCGAATGCTCTGAGGGTGGGGGCCGACCCAGATCAGCCCGGCCTCGGTCACCGCTTCCGCAAACTCGGCGTTCTCGCTGAGGAAGCCGTAGCCCGGATGGATCGCTTCGGCCCCTGTAGCTTTGGCCGCCTCGATGATCCGGTCGCCGCGCAAGTAGCTCTCTGCTGCGGGCGAGGGCCCGATATGCACCGCCTCGTCCGCCTGGCGCACGTGAAGCGCCTTGGCGTCGGCGTCCGAATAGACGGCAACCGTGCGGACACCCATGGCCCGAGCGGTGCGGATGACCCGGCAGGCGATCTCTCCGCGGTTGGCGATCAGGAGCGAGCGAATCATGATTCCTCATCCGGCAGCGGGGTCATCGGGATCGGAGCAATCGGACCTTCCATTCGCACTGCAACGAGGATCTCGCCGCGAGTCCAGCGCGGCCATTCGTCAGGTTCGCGCGGCCGGCTGAACGCCTGCGAAAGTGCCCGGAACACCGCGCCGAGCTTCTCCAGCAAGGATACCGTCACCCGGTGATCCCAGGCCTTTACGCCACGGGCGCGGACCTTGCGCGCGATGGCGAGGTAGATGTTCGCCGCCGACAGCACCGCCCAGCGCTGGCGGAACGGCAGCTGCGCGGCGCCGAACCGTGCGGCGGTTTCGTGCTGTTCGGCCAGGTCGACAAGGCGGCTGACCAGCACGACGAGCTCTTCGCGATGTTTCGGCTTCATGTGCTCGCCGGGCGGGATGTCGGCCTCGACCAGCCACTCGACCGGTAGGTAACAGCGGCCTGCCGCATCGTCCTCCGACATGTCGCGCGCGATGTTGGCGAGCTGGAACGCCAGGCCGAGGTCGCACGCCCGGTCGAGCATGCTCTCGTCATCGTCGGGCACGCCCATGACGTTGGCCATCATCACTCCGACAGCCCCCGCCACGTGATAGCAGTAACGCATCAGGTCGCCCTCGGTGCGCGGACGCCAGCCTTCGGCGTCGAGTTCGAAGCCGGCGATCACGTCATTGGCCATCTGCTCAGTCAGTCGGGCCTCGAGCGCAACCTGGCCGAAGGCATCGAACGCGGGGTCTGCGGTGGGCTGTCCATCGAGCGCGCGGCGAGTGAGGATGCGCAGCGCCTGGATGTAGTGTTCGGCGAGTTCCTCGTCGTTTGTCCGCCAGCCGAACTCCTGTCCGTCGGCAATGTCGTCGCAGCGGCGGCACCAGGCATAGAGCAGCCAGGCCTTTTCGCGCGTCGGACGATCGAACAGGCGGCTGGCGAGGGCGAAGCTCTTGCTGCCCTTGGCAATAGACGCGCGCGCTTCATCGACCAACTCCTCGCGCTCGCGCCCTCCGCCGACTTGCCGCACCGGGGGGCGGAGGATGCGCGACGGCGCGAGAAGGCGCGGGCGGCGGTCCTTGAAACTGCGGATCACCATGGCGCTAGAGCTCCTCCGCGGTCATCCGGAAGATAGGCCGGTGCGGCACATAGCTCTCCATGCTCGCCAGCAGCGGATCGAGCTCGGTGTTCTGGATCAGCACGCTGCGGTGCTCGGCCCGGATGAAGCCGCTTTCGCCCATGCGGTGGTAGAATTCGATCAGGCCGTCGTAGAAGCCATAGGCGTTGAGCAGCCCGACCGGCTTCGCGTGGTAGCCAAGCTGGGCCCAGCTAAGAGCCTCCCACAGCTCGTCCATCGTACCGACGCCGCCCGGCAGGGTAAGGAACCCGTCGGAGAGGTCGGTGAAGGCTTCCTTGCGTTCGTGCATGGTCGAAACGACGTGCAGCTCTGTGCAGGCTTTGTTGGCCACCTCGGCTTTGACCAGCGCATCGGGGATGACGCCCACGACCTCGCCACCTTCAAGCAAGGCCCCGGCCGCGACCGCACCCATCAAGCCCAATTTGCCACCGCCATAGACCACGCCGATGCCGCGCAGGGCGAGCGCCTTGCCGACATCCATCGCCAGTTCCTCGTAGCGAGGATCGGCTGGCGAGGCAGAGCCGCAATAGACCGCAAGGCGTTTCATCGCGCCAGGTCCTCCAGCATCAGTCCCGCGGTCGCCTTGGCGCTGCCGACGACGCCGGGGATGCCCGCACCCGGGTGCGTGCCGGCGCCGACGAGGTAGAAGTTGTGCAGCACGTCATCGCGGTTGTGGCCGCGGAAATAGGCGCTCTGCGTCAAGATCGGCTCCAGGCTGAAGGCGCTGCCGACATGGGCGTTGAGGTCGAGCGCGAAGTCGCGCGGGGCGTAGTGGAACTTGGTCAGGATGCGGTCGTGGATGTCGGGGATCAGCCGCCGGCCGACTTCGTCGAGAATGCGCTTTTCGAGCAGCGGGCCGTACTGTTCCCAGTCGATCGCCAGCTTGCCCATGTGGGCGACGGGCACCAGGGCATAGAACGTGCTCATCCCCTCGGGCGCCATCGTCGGGTCGGTCACCGAGGGGTGATGGAGGTAGATCGAGAAGTCAGCCGGCAGCACGCCGTTGACGTAGATATCGTCGAGCAAGCCTTCGTAACGCGGTCCGAACAGGATCATATGATGGGGAATGCCCGGCCAGTGCCCTTCGATCCCGAAATGCACCACGAACAGCGAAGGGCTGAAGCGCTTCTTCGCCAGCCGCTTGCCCATGACTTGCCCTCGCTGGCTGCTGCCGAGCAGGTCGCGGTAGGAATGCACGATGTCGGCGTTGCTGGCGACGGCATGGAACCGGCCTTGCCAGCCGCTTTGCGTTTCGACCTGCTCCACGCGGTTGCCGGTGCTGTCGATCCGGACCACTGGATCATGCAGGCGGACCTCGCCGCCGAGCCGCTCGAAATGGCGCAGCATCCCTGCAACCAGGCGGTTGGTACCGCCACGCGCCCACCAGACGCCGCCGTCCTTCTCGAGCTTGTGGATCAGCGCGTAAATGCTGCTGGTGGTGAAAGGATTGCCGCCGACCAACAGGGTGTGGAAGCTCAGCGCCTGGCGCAGCTTTTCGCTCCGCACATGCTTGCTGACCACATTGTAGACCGACCGCCAGGCCTGGTGTTTCGCCAGGGCGGGCGCGGCTTTGATCATGCTCTGAAAGTCGAGGAACGGCACTGCGCCGAGCTTGACGTAGCCTTCCTCGTAGACCGCCGCCGAGTACTGGAGAAAGGCGTCGTATCCGGCGATGTCGCCCGGATCGATCCGGGCGATCTCACGGCGCAGTTCGTTCTCGTCGTTCGAGTAGTCGAACACCGTCCCATCGGGCCAGCTCAGGCGGTAAAACGGCATGACCGGGAGCAGCTCGACATCGGCAGCCATGTCATGGCCGGTGAGCGCCCAGAGCTCGCGCAGGCAATCGGGGTCGGTAATCACAGTAGGCCCGGCGTCGAAGGTGAACCCGTCGCGCTGCCAATAGTAGGCGCGGCCACCAGGCTTGTCGCGCGCCTCGATCAGCGTGGTCGCCACACCCGCAGCTTGCAGCCGGATGGCGAGCGCGAGCCCGCCGAAGCCGGCGCCGATCACACAGGCGCGTCTGCCTGCGACGCTGCTCACGCGGCCTCCAGCATGGCTCGCACCGCGCGGTGTACCGGTACTGGCGGACGGCCGCAGAGGATGCGGGCCTTGTCGGCTCGGGTCGAACGGGCGGCGTAGAAGCGTTCGATCAGACTGCGGTGCAGGCGATAGAACCGGGCGAAGATCTGCCAGCGGTCTTCGGGTCGGGCGGCGCGGAACAGCATGGCGCCGAGTTTGCGGTAGAACCTCGTCGAACGCCAGTGGCGGCTGGCGCGTTGTTCGAGCAGCGTTGCGATTTCTTCGCCCGAGACGGTGTTCGCCCCAGCGATCGCAAGCGCCGTCTCCACCGCGAAGGGCAGGGTGTAACTCGTCAAAGGATGCGCGTACCCGCCGCGCGCGCCGGCCACGCCGACGCCCTCGATCCGTTGCGCTTGCTGGAAGGCCGCGAAGCTGCCGCCGGTGATTACCGGCAGGACTCCCGTTTCGGTTCCCAAGATCTCGCCAGTCCAGCCGTTGTCCCGGCAATAACCGTCGATCCGCGCCGAGAGCTCCTCTCGGTCGAGCACGGGTTCGTCCAGGTAGTAGGTATCCTCGACGAAGATCTCGTTCGGCCCGAGCGGAAGGACATAGACGAAGCGGTAGCCGCCGATCTGCTCGACGTCCGCGTCCATGATCACCGGGTGCTCGATCCCGTGCGGGGCAGTGGTTCGCAAGTGCCGGCCCATGAAGACCTGCCAGCCACCGTTGAGCGGCGACGGCAGTTCGAAGCCGCGGCAGTCGATGACTGCTTTGGCCGAGACCCGCTCTCCTCCGGCCAGCGTTACCCCGTCCCGGTCGAGTGACTGCACATCGGTGGCGCAGCGGATGGTCCCGTTGGGAAGGAGGCGCTCCAACCCGTCGGCAAAGTCAGTTGAAGTGAGCGAGCGGTAGCGGGTGCCAAGATGGCGCGAGAAGCCGGGGAAGCATACGTCGTAGCCCCGGTCCCAGCGTGTGATCCGGAAGCTGTCGAGCAGCTCGGCGCCCTCAGGCGTCAGGTCGCTCTCAAACCAGCTCCAGCGGTGATTGCCGCCCAGGCGGTCGCCGGCTTCAAGCAACGCGACCGTGAGGTCCGGCCTGTGCCGCGCCAGGGCAAGCGCGATCAGACCGCCGGACAATCCGCCGCCGACGAGGGCGATATCGCAGTCCCGATCAGCCATGCCCAACCACTTAGCCGATGAAACAGGCGGTGCAACGCCTGCCCCTGCGTTGACCACGGCCGCATCTGTGATAGCTTCCTCTCCCGGACCTTTTGGGAGAGAGGTCATGAAACTGATCTTGCTTACTGCCGGCTGCACAATCGCAGCGGCTTCTGTACCCGCCTCAGCGCAAGAAGGCGCGGGATCGTCCTGTTACATCCAGGTGCCCAAACTCGTGGCCGCTCCGCCGGGCGGGATCGATGAACTCGGCAGCGCAATCCGTAAGCTCGACGAGGCACTGCGCCCACAAGTCGAGGAAGTGAACCGCCTCAAGGCCGCGCTCGACCGCCTGCAAGCCACGAACCGGCCGCAGCAGCAAGAGGTGGACGAAAACGGCGCGCCGGTCGAACGCAACGAAACGGGACCCTCGGAAGAGGAACAGCACTTGCGGTCGCAACTCAGTGCCAAGCAGGACCAGCTCAAATCCGACTACGCCGCTCGCCAGGCTGAACTCGTGGGTCCGGTCCAGGCTCGCATCAGCCAAGGGGCACAAACTTACGGCAACGGGCGCGGCTGCAGCCAGATCAAGATGGCCCGGTCTACGGACCTTCCCGGGTTGCAAAGCGCCGGCGCGCAGGACATCACTGCCGAATTCGTCACCTGGTACGGGCAGAACGGGGCAACCTAGGCTCTAGCGCCAGCGGCGGGGTTCGTTTCCGGGGGGCAATCGATGACTTTGAAGCCGCACCGCGCCGCCTGGCTGGCGACGCTGGCCCTATTCCTGCTGACGATCGCGATTCTGTTCGCGATGGACCGGCCGCCGATCTGCACCTGCGGCGAGATCAAGCTGTGGCACGGCGTGGTCGAATCCAACGGCAACAGCCAGCACATTACCGACTGGTATTCGCCCAGCCACTTCACCCACGGCCTGATCATGTACTTCTTCGCCTGGCTGCTGTGGATCAAGTTCGGGCTGTTTGGTGGCAAGCCGGCGCGCTGGGCGCTGCCGATCGCCGTCTTCGTTGAGGCGGCATGGGAGATCTCCGAGAACACGCCGATGGTGATCGACCGCTACCGCTCGGTCACTGTCAGTTTCGGCTACAGCGGCGATTCCATCATCAATTCTGCGGCCGATATCGGCTGGATGATCGTCGGCTTCATGGTCGCCTCGCGCCTGCCGACATGGGCGAGCGTGGCTCTGGCGCTGTTCCTTGAGCTGCTGACGCTATGGGTGATCCGCGACAACCTGACGCTCAATGTCATCATGCTGTTCTGGCCGATCGAGGCGATCCGGCAGTGGCAGGCGGCGGGGTAAGCTAGCCCTCTCCCAGGGAGAGGGGTCCGGTGGGATTACCGCCGCTTGACGCCCCACGCTTCGTACTTCTCCGCGATCTTCGGATCGAGCGCGAGGGCTTTCTTGAAATCCGCTTCGGCCTCGTCGTCGCGGTCGAGCCTTTGCAGCGCGATCGCATGGCCAAAATAGGCTGACGCCGTCGCAGCGTCGAGCGTGCGCGCGGTCTCGTAGTCCTCCACCGCCGCTTCCCACTCCTTCTGCTTGAGATGGACCAGGCCGCGGCTGTCGTGGGCGTCGGGGTTGTTGCCGTCGAGGCTCAGCGACTTTTCGCAATCGTCGAGCGCCCTATCCAGATTGCGCCCCTGCGCCGCGCGGGCCCAACAGCGCGCGTTCCAGGTGTGGGCGTCCTGAGGAGCTAGTTCGACGGCTTCCGAATATTCCTCGACCGCGTCGCGGTACTTCCGCTGGTCGACGAAGACATCGCCCCGGCTGAGCGACAGCGACGCGTCGGGTCCGCCCTTCGCAAGCGACCGGTCGTAGTCCTGCAGGGCACCCTTGAAGTCGCCGAGACGGGCGCGCGCCATTCCGCGGTTCTGGAACCACCCGGCAGCATCCGGTGAATCGGGCTGGAGGTTGAGCGCCTTCGAATAGTCGTCGACCGCCTGCTCGTTCTCACCCTGCTCAAGGTAGACATCGCCGCGCCAGCCATAGCCATCGGCCACTTCCGGCTGCAGGCGGATCTTCTCGGAGAACTTCTCGAGCGCCTCGTCGTATTGCCGGAGCTCGTGGTGCGTGTACCCGAGCATGGCGATTACGTAAGGCCGATCCTCGGCGGCGAGGGTGCGGGATCGGAGCAGGCCGTTGCAGCCGGCGATCCGCTGGGCGGGTGAGAATTGCTCGCCCGCATCCCAGCACCACGTTTCGTCCTCTTTGGCTCTCTGTGCTGCTGCGTTTGCCGCCCGCTGCGCCGCGGTGGTCCGCTGTGCTGAAGTGCTTCTTTGGGCGTCCGCTGGGCTGGGGATCGAACCCAACGTGGCAATGACCAGAGCCGCGCCGGCAAGCGACAGGCACCGCATGAGTCGAAATCCTCTGTCCAAGACAGCCGGCGGTATGCGGTCGGGCCTGCCACCCGACAAGGGGAGTGCGCGCCAGACCGGGCTAGGCATGCGTCAGGCGGTCGGCCGCAACGATTTTTCGCGCTGCGGATAGACGTCGTAGGTCTTGCCGCCGACGGTGATGGTCTCGCCCTTGAAGGCGAGCAGGTCCCGATCGCGCGCTCGATGTCCCGTCAGCACGACCTTGTCGCCGGCCTTCGCTGCGCCAGGCCCGAAGCCCGAACCCTGCGCCACGATCGGCGGCGAGAGGTCGACTTCCCACACCCCGCCCTGCTCGGTGCGGACCTGCAAGTGCATGTGCGGATTGCCGTAGCTGATCGACACGATCGTGCCGGTGAGGCGGGTTTCCTGGTCTTCGGTCCAGGCCCACCCATGATGCGCGGCGGCGCTGGCTGACAGGCCGAGCACAACGACGAGGCCAAATACGTATCTTGAGGCAGTCTTCATGGCGACACTCCTCTCGGGCGGCCGCCGGCGCACGCCGTCGCGGCTGCACATCCCTGGGCGGCCGAGCATATCACACGGGCTGGCGATTGACACCGTATGCGGGGTCGCGGCATGGTAGCGCTAACAAGAATAAGGGGGAGGCCTGGATCATGCGTGCGCGCTCAGCTCGTTGGAAGAAGGCTTGCGCAATCGGCGCGGTGCTGACGTGTGGCGTCGTGGCACTATCGTCCTGCGGTGGCGGCTCGGGTCCCTCGGCCGGGGCAGGAGCGCCCACTCCCACACCCACGGTCACGCCTTCTCCCTCGCCAACGCCGACATCATCCGCGACGCCGGTGCTGACCAACGCCAACACCCGCATCGGGCCCTGCGTGAACATGGGCAACCACCTCGAAGCTCCAAACGAGGGCGACTGGGGCAGGGCAATCGTCGACAGCGACTTTGCCGAGATCAAGGCGCAAGGGTTCGAGACGGTGCGCTTGCCGGTGCGGTTCTCCAACCACGCCGCCACGACCGCGCCCTACACGATCGATGCGGCCTTCATGAACCGGGTCGAGCACGTGGTCGACACCGCGCGGGCGGCGGGGCTGCGGGTGATCCTAGACCTGCATCACTACGAGGATCCGCAGGGGAACCTATTCGCCAATCCGGCCGCGCAAACGCCGCGCTTTGCCGGGCTGTGGAAGCAGATCGCGGAACGCTTCCGCAACAAGGACGGCATGGTGTGGTTCGAGCTGCTCAACGAGCCGCACGACCAGATCACCCATGCGAACTTGCGCTCGGTACTGGAGCCCGCCTTGCGCGAGGTTCGCGCGACCAATCCCACGCGTCCGGTGGTGATCGGGGGCGAGTTCTGGAGCGGGATCAATTCGCTCTCGACCTTGCCGCTACCCAACGACGCCTATCTGGTCGCGACCTTCCACTACTACGATCCGTTCAACTTCACTCACCAGGGCGCCTCGTGGGTGACGCCGACGCCTCCATTCGGAGTGGCTTTCCCAATCGGCACCGACACCGCCGATCTTGCGGCCAATGTGCAGAAGGCGAAGGACTTCATTGCCCGCACCAACCGCCCGCTGTTCATGGGTGAGTACGGCGCGATCGAGACCATCCCGCTGGCTCAGCGGGCGACTTGGTACGGCACCGTCCACGATGCCTTCGCCGCTGGGGAGGTCGACGGTTGCGTCTGGGCCTACACCAACACCATGCCGGTGCGCGATCCGGCGACGGGCGCCTGGATTACCCAGTTGCTCGATGCGATCGGGCTCTAGCAATTAAGTAGCCGCCACAGTGGACCTGCGGCCCGCGAAGGCCTAACCTCTCGCCCGAGAGGAGACCGGCATATGGCCGCAAATACAGACGTTTCCGCCTGGATACTGCTGTTCATCGGGTTCTATGCGCTGGCTGCCGCGGTGGGCGAGCTGCGCGCGCCGAACACCTGGTGGGCGATGCTCAAGGACTTCGAGCGCAGCCCGGCCCTTCGTTTCCTCACCGGCCTGGTCACGCTGGCGCTCGGCGCGGCGATCTATCTCGTGAACCCCTGGCGGCCGGGCGACTGGCTCTCGATCACGGTCAGCGTGATCGGCGGCATCGCGGTCGCAGAGGGCGCGCTGATCCTCGCCTCGGGCGACCGCTTCCTCCACTTTGCTAGGGCGCTGGTAGGCCGCGCGGGGAGGGCATGGGCGAGCTTCAGCGCGCTTTTCGGGGTGGCGGCGGTGCTGGCAGCGCTTGCGCGGTTGCAGATGTTCTGAGCTCGCCTTGCAATTGGACAATACGTTGTACATATCGAGGGCATGCAGGCCATTAGCTATTCTGAGGCGCGCGAGAACCTGAAGTCGGTGATCGACAGGGTCGTCGCCGATCACACACCTATCGCAATCACTCGCCAGCGCGGCGAGGGTGCGGTGCTAGTGTCCGAAAGCGATTGGGCATCGATCGAAGAGACGATGTACTTGCTGCGCTCCCCTGCGAACGCGCGTGAATTGCTGGCGAGCATTGCGGAACTCGATGCGGGCAAGAGTGTCGAGCGCGAGCTGATCGATCCGTGAAGCTGGTCTTCTCGGATCGCGCTTGGGGGCATTATCTTTACTGGCAGACCGAAGATCCGAAGGTGCTCAAACGCTTGAACGGACTTCTCAAGGAATGTCTGCGTGAGCCGTTCCGAGGCACCGGCAAGCCGGAACCCCTCGGTGGCAGTCTGGCAGGCTGGTGGTCGCGGAGGATCAACCAGGAGCATCGCTTGGTCTATCGAGTCAGTGGGAAGGAAGAGGCGCAAGCGCTCGAAGTGGCGCAGTGCCGTTACCATTACTAAGCCCGCGCGACCATTAGGGATCCACTCGGCAGAGGCTG
Source organism: Altererythrobacter sp. Root672 (assembly GCF_001427865.1). NCBI lineage: Bacteria > Pseudomonadati > Pseudomonadota > Alphaproteobacteria > Sphingomonadales > Erythrobacteraceae > Altererythrobacter > Altererythrobacter sp. Root672. The sequence goes on along the minus strand of NZ_LMHH01000005.1, from coordinate 43,346 downwards.
GATAAAGGCCCCCTCAGCCTCTGCCGCATCGAGCCAGCCAAAGCAGGCCGCCGGGCTAAGCAGCACGACCTGCCGGTTGTGATAGGGCTCGATATCAGGTCCCGGCTCGCAGGTGAGCAGCGTGAACGCCTCGCCCACCTTGGGATCGTGGCGCACGATACCCGCGATCCCAAACCAGTCGTGCTCCGGCCAGGTGAACAGCCAGCGGTCCTTGCGCTTGGCCTTGGGGTCTTCCGGCGTGGTGAATTCGTAGAAGCCGTCAGTCAGGACCACGCAGCGTTCGGCTGGTGCGAAGCGGCGGCCTTCGCCGCGGAAGTTGAAGACCGGCTTTCCTGTCGGCGCCGGCCAACTCCAGCGGCGTTCGACCAGTTCCAGCGCTCCCGAAGCCGCGGTCCGCACGATCGGCGCGCGCTCGGTGATCCGTACATCGCGCGGCTCGAAGTTGGGCACGCCCTCGGGGAACGCGATCTCGCGCCCCAGCTCGCGGGCGAGGCCGACGATCGCGTCGGGGGCCTTCTCCATGCGGTAGAGATTGCACATCGCCCCCTTCTAGCGGCTCGAATTGAACTCTTTAAGTCCTGCGCCAACACGCCTAGGGTCACCGGCATCCCCGGGGGACCGCTCAGCGCGGTTGAGAGGGAGCGAGCACGCTCCGACCCGCCGAACCTGATCCGGCTCACACCGGCGTAGGGAGGGAGACGCGGTCATCGCCGCCCTCCTTCCGATTTATTTGGAGAGCATCGATGGCCGACATCAATTCCCACCTCGAAATAGGCGTGACCACGGGCCCGATCCGCGGCAGCCGCAAGGTCCACGTCGGGCCGCTCAAGGTGGCGATGCGCGAGATCGATCTCGAACCCTCGAGCGGCGAGCCCCCGGTGCGCGTCTACGACACCTCCGGTCCCTACAGCGATCCCTCGGTCACCATCGACATCGCCTCTGGCCTCGCGCAGCTCCGCCGCGAATGGCAACTCGCCCGCGGTGACGTCGAGGAATACACCGCCCGCGACGTGCGCCCCGAGGACAATGGCCAGCTCGGCCCCGACCGGTCGGGCGGCGTTCCGGCGTTCCCCAATGTCGCCAAGACCGTGCTCAAGGCGAAGCCCGGCGCCAACCTCAGCCAGATGCACTACGCCCGCCGCGGCATCATCACGCCCGAGATGGAATATGTCGCCATCCGCGAGAACCTCGGCCGCGCGCAGCTGCGCGAATATATCCGCGACGGTCAGGACTGGGGCGCCGAGATCCCCGACTATGTGACTCCCGAGTTCGTGCGCGACGAAGTGGCGCGCGGGCGGGCGATCATCCCGTCCAACGTCAACCACCCCGAAGCCGAGCCGATGGCGATCGGGCGCAACTTCCTGGTCAAGATCAACGCCAACATCGGCAACTCCGCCGTTGCCAGCGACGTGGCGAGCGAAGTTGACAAGATGGTCTGGTCGATCCGCTGGGGCGCCGACACCGTGATGGACCTCTCGACGGGCCGCAACATCCACGACACCCGCGAATGGATCATCCGCAACAGCCCCGTGCCGATCGGCACCGTGCCGATCTACCAGGCGCTGGAAAAGGTCGGCGGCGTGGCCGAGGACCTCACCTGGGAGATCTTCCGCGACACGCTGATCGAGCAGGCCGAACAGGGCGTCGACTACTTCACCATCCACGCCGGCGTGCGCCTGCCCTACATCCCGATGACCGCCAAGCGCGTCACCGGCATCGTCAGCCGCGGTGGTTCGATCATGGCCAAGTGGTGCCTGGCGCATCACAAGGAATCGTTCCTCTACGAACGCTTCGACGAGATCACCGAGATCATGAAGGCCTACGACATTGCCTATTCGCTCGGCGACGGGTTGCGCCCCGGCTCGATCGCCGACGCCAATGACGAAGCGCAGTTCGCCGAACTCTACACCCTGGGCGAACTGACCAAGCGCGCCTGGGCGCAGGACGTGCAGGTCATGATCGAAGGCCCCGGCCACGTGCCGATGCACAAGATCAAGGAGAACATGGACAAGCAGCTCGCCAGCTGCGGCGAGGCTCCGTTCTACACCCTCGGGCCCTTGGTCACCGACATTGCGCCGGGCTACGACCACATCACCAGCGGCATCGGCGCGGCGATGATTGGTTGGTACGGCACGGCGATGCTTTGCTACGTCACCCCCAAGGAACACCTTGGCCTGCCCGACCGTGACGACGTGAAGGTCGGCGTGGTCACCTACAAGCTCGCCGCCCACGCCGCCGACCTCGCCAAGGGCCACCCGGCGGCCAAGGTCCGCGACGACGCGCTGTCCAAAGCCCGCTTCGAGTTCCGCTGGCGCGACCAGTTCAACCTCAGCCTCGATCCCGAGACGGCCGAGCAATACCACGACCAGACCTTGCCCGCAGAAGGCGCCAAGACGGCGCACTTCTGCTCGATGTGCGGGCCCAAGTTCTGCTCGATGAAGATCACCCAGGAAGTGCGCGACTTCGCCGCCAAGCAGAACCAGGAAAGCACCGCCTTCATCGCGGCGGAAGAAGCCGAAGCCGGGATGAAGGAAATGAGCGAGGTGTTCCGCGAAACCGGCAGCGAGCTCTACATGGGCTCGGGCGGAAGGGAGCACGACTGATGGCCGACCTTTACGACAAGGCGCTCCAATCGGAGCGCAAGGCCCTGTGGGCGACTTGCCGGCTCAAGGGGCTGGCGAAGGATACGCCCGAGCGTCAGCGGATTGTGGAGCTGGATCGGCTGATTGCGGAGCATAAGGCGAAGAAGGCCGGGTGAGCTTGGGGTGGGTTGACGCCGGCGTGGGCAAATGATCAAGAATCGCGTCGTCTTGGGTCGATGCCAAGTCTACGGAGTCGCAAATATGAGTGAGCACGATCCATGCTCATGCCTCCCAAAGCATCCTGAACGAGAAATTTGCCTTTTGGGCCTGGGACATTAGATTGGATTCCCTAAGAGGGGGATTCAATGGCCAACCTTCCATATGTCACGGCAACAGGGAATGTAACAAAAGCCCTGAATAATATTGCAGCTGCCGCTACGCCAGATGCTGTTACTCAGAATTTTGTGAAGACGATTCTCAAGATTTCTGGAGGATCCGGAAATCAGATGGCTTCCTTTTTGAAGAAGGTCGGATTTGTCAATCCAGATGGTACGCCGACGGAGATCTATAGAAAATTTCGCAACAGCGCCACTCGGGGCGCCGCAGCAGCCGAAAGTATCAAATTTGGATACGCGCCTCTATACAAAAGAAATGAGTATTTGCACGAGTTGTCCGACAAGGAAATAAAGGGTCTCATTTTAGAGGAAACAGGTGCGGCTGCTGATTCTAGTTCTCCAAATCTAATATTATCTTGCATAAAGGCGCTCAAGCAATTCGCCGATTTTAGTGCGTCAAGTGATCAAGACGGGCAAATCGAGCTACAGCCCTTAACTGTACCGAAATTTGAAGCCGAAGGGCATCGATCGGGAAAAGGTTCGAACGAGGCACCCCGGGGAGGCGTCGGCCTTAACGTTGGCTATAATATTAATCTAAATCTCCCTGCGACAAGTGATATCGCGGTATTCAACGCCATTTTTAAAAGCTTGAAAGAAAATCTCTTGGTGAACGACGATGGCCAGAGTTGATGACCATCTTCGATCGTTCGGCATGTCTGGCCATCTTCTGACGGAAGAAATCCGTCAAATAGAAAGGCGCTTCAGCATCGATCTCGGGCACGTTCATTCGGATTCGGCAGACTCGTCTGGATATTATCCTCAGTTTGATCAAGCTATAAGGGTCCAGGCTGCTGAAATGGCGGCACATTACGAACTGTTCTACTGCCTCGAGCAGTCGATTAGAGATCTAATTGGTTCGGTTCTGCTTGAGAAATCTGGAGCATCCTGGTGGTCGTCGGGCTCGGTGCCCGACAAGATTGTCTCCGAGGTGTCCGAAAGAATCCAACGAGAAAAAGATAGTGGTTTTAGTCAGCGCTCAGAGAAAGAACTAGATTACACCAACTTTGGTGAACTATCTGTGATTATCACATTTAACTGGGACGTATTTGGAGCAGTATTTTCAAGCAAAAGGGCCGTTGAGAGAATTATGAATGGCTTGAATTTGCTGCGAGGCCCCATTGCTCATTGTAGCCCGTTGGCCGCGGATGAGGTGGATAGGCTCAACCTAACAGTCAAAGACTGGTTTAGGGCGATGAGTTAGTGCGGTGAAATGGCGTATCTAAATCCGAGGATCGCATCCAACTTTCATTGACTCAATCCAAGTTCGGTCAACGTACGGGCTGCTCCAGTGAACACGCGCGGCCCTACTGTCAGGATACTCCGTCGCAGGAAAGGTAGCTCGCCACTCCCTCACCGTTTCCGCACAAACTCCGCCCTTAACACCAACCCCTTGATCCGCTCGAACCGGCAGTCGATCTCCTGCGCGTCGCCGGTCAGGCGGATCGACTTGATCAGCGTCCCCTGCTTGAGCGTGCGGCCCGCGCCTTTGACTTCGAGGTCCTTGATCAGCGTCACCTGGTCGCCGTCGGCCAGCAGGTTGCCCACCGCGTCGCGCACTTCCACCGTGCCCTCAGCCGCGCGCTTGGCGGCGAGTTCGGAGGCGGGGAGCCATTCGCCGGTGTCTTCGTCGTATACGTAGTCTTCGTCTTCGCCGGCCATGGTTGGGGACTCCTTCGTGGGAGGCCTTGGCACTCTTGGGGCGGTTTGGCGAGGTTGGGGTGGGTTTGCGGGAATGCGGCTTGGCGTCAGGGAAATGCCTGAGATCGTCGCTGGCGCAATCTGGTATGATCGCCGCACCTCGAACAGGAGCAAGCCGATGAGCGACGACTTGTCTAACGCTGCCCGCGTGGCGGCTGCCTATCGCCAGTGGGAGGAAAGCCTGGGTGCCGATCCCGAGCCGTTCATGGCGTTGGCCGCCGAGAACGTCGAAATGGCCTCGGTGCTCGATCCGCCCGACCTCGATGAGCTTGCCACCGATCACCATGGCCTCAGCCGCATGCGTGAATACTTCGCGGCGATCGAGCAGGATTGGGAGATGATCGACTATCCGAACGAGCGGGTGGTGGAGCAGGGCGACACGGTCGTGTGGATCGGCCGCTGCTGCTGGCGCAACCGGCATACCGGCCTCGTCATCAACTCGCCCAAGGTCGACATCTGGACTTTCCGCAACGGCAAGGCTGTGCGGTTCCTTGAGCTGTTCGACACGCTCGGCTTCGCCCGGGCCGCGGGACTGCTGCCGCAACTCGCGGCGAGATTTGCTTGAGGGATGAGATGAAGCACTTCCTGCTGACTTACACGCTGGCGGCGGACTACCTCGAGCGCCGACCGGCCTATCGGGTGGAGCACCTGACGCTGGCGAAGGAGGCCGTGGCGCGCGGCGAGCTGGTGCTCGGCGGGCCGCTCGACCCGCCGGAGGAAGCAATGCTGCTGTTCGCCGGCGAAGACGCGTCCACGGCCGAGGCCTTTGCGCGGGCCGATCCTTACGTGATCAACGGCATCGTCAGCGAATGGCGGGTGCGGGAGTGGACCACGGTAGTGGGTGCGGGAGCTATGTCTCCGGTTTGACATACCTTTCCGCTCTGTTTGTGCTTCGCGGATGCAGCAAACGCTATATCCTCACGGCCGGTCGCGCCTGATTCGAGGAGGTTCCCGATGACGCTTGCAGGTACCAGTACTCCCGAGGAACAGTGGCTCGAAAGCAAGGGCGGGCTGAAGATCTTCACCCGCCACTGGCGGCCGGAAGGCGAGCCGAAGGCGGCGCTGGTCATCTGCCACGGGGTCAATTCGCACGGTGGGCAATATATGCGAGCCGGCGAGGAATTCGCCGCCGCCGGCTACGCGGTGACGGCGCTGGACCTGCGCGGCCGGGGGCGGTCGGAGGGCGAGCGCTTCCATGTCGAGACGATCGACGATTACGTCGCTGACGTGGCGGTCACGGTCGATCTGGCCAAGTCGCTCGATCCGGGGCGCAAGTGCTTCCTGCTCGGCCATAGCGCGGGCGGGGTGACCTCGGTCACCTATGCGCTCGACCACCAGGACCAGATCGACGGGCTGATCTGCGAGAGCTTCGCCTTCCGCGTGTTCGCGCCCGACTTCGCGCTGACCTTGCTCAAGGGTGCGAGCCACGTGGTGCCGGACTTGCCGGCGCTCAAGCTCAAGATGGAAGACTTCTCCCGCGATCCGGCCTGGGTCGAGCAACTGCTGGCCGATCCCTATACCCTCGACGAAAAGCAGCCTGTCGAAACCGTCGCCGCCTTCGCTCGGGCCGGGGACCGGTTCGAGAAGGAGTTCGGCAAGATCACCCTGCCGGTGCTGATCATGCACGGCACCGCCGACAAGGCCACCCGGCCCGACGGCAGCCAGGAATTCTTCGACCACGCCAGCAGCACGGACAAGCAGTTGATCCTCTATCAGGACTACTACCACGATCTGCTCAACGACCTCGGTCGCGAGAAGGTCATGGGCGACATCATCGGCTGGCTCGACGCGCGGGCGTAACCCGCTGCGGTTAGTGGCGAGCGAAGCGGCTACCGACGGAGACGAAGAAGGCGGTCGACCAGCCGAGCAGGATGATGCCGTTGATCCCCTCGATCGCGGCGATCAGTTCCCACGACCGTTCGATGCCTTCATCGTCGTAGCCGACCGTGCCGTAAGTGATGGTCGAGAAGTACACGGCCTCGTGCATGTCGGGCAGCGCACCCAGCAGCCGGTAGAGCCCGGCGTAGAGCCAGATCTCGACCCCGTGGAGGATGAAGACGCCAAGCACCACGGTCACGGTCACGGCAATGCCGCGCACGGTCACATGGGATTGCAGATCGAGATGCGAATGGGTGAGTTCGAGCCCGACCACGCGCCGAAGGCCCAACAGGCCGAGGGCATGGATCACGATCGTCAGCAAAATCATGCCCGTCGCAATGGCGAGTTGATCGATCATCGCCGGGTTGTGTGGACCTGATTTGGAACCGTCAATCGGGGAAAGTCAGGTGTCGTAGCGCTCGAACCACGAGCAAGTGATGTCGGGACGAAGCGCCTTGAGCTCATCGAACCGCTGCTTGGGTGCGAACCGGGCGCAATCCAGGTAGCTGAGGTTGGGGCAGGCGGCGAGCGGGGTCAGGTCGTTGTCGGCCAGGCGCACCGAAGTCATGAACAATGCTTCGAAGTTGAAGCCGGAAAGGGGGTTGAGCCCAGGTACCTTTTGCGAGGCCCATAGGCTTCCCTCAATCCCCAGCGAGGTGAGCTGGTTCGTCAATGGCGAGAGCCAATCGAGCGAATTCATGTGCTTGGCGTTCTCGACGAACAGGTGCGTGAGGGCTGGGAGCCGGGCGATCGGCCCGAAGTCGGTCACGTTCCGCGGGCTGTCCAACTTGAGGTAAGTGAGGCGTTCCAGCCGCTCAAGTCCTGAAAAATCCGCTGCGGTCACCGGCCAGCCCAGCCACAGATATTCGAGAGCCTCCAGTTCGCAAATCTCGTCGAGGTAGGCCTGGTCCACCGTCGCGGCGAACAGCGTGGTGATCGACTTTCGACGCCCGATCCCCTCGTGCGACTTCTTGGTGCGGCTCAGGCCGACCAAGGTTGTCCCGTCGGCGATGTTATCGGCGGACGCGACGTAGGCACCGCGGACTATCGCCCAGTCGGGCAATCGCCGCAGTTCAGCATTGCGCTTGTCGATGAAGCCGTGGTCAGCCATCGCTCACCTCCCTCGTGCGAGCCTTGGCTAGCGGCAACAGGTGAAGATGGCCTTTCCGGCCGCCAATCCCTGAACTCAGTAGAGCCCTTCGGCGAGATCGGTTTTGCGCACGGTTTCCGACTGTTGAGCGGCGGCCGCGGCCTCCTTGGCTGCGGCTTCGGCCTCGTCTGCGGCCGCCCAAGCGCCGCCAGCCTCCGGTGCGCCTGTGTCTTCCTGCGCAAACGTGGGTTCCGGCTCCCAAGGCTCGTAGGCCGGCGCCGGGTATTGCCAGATAGCGCCGTCATACGCGTCCGACGGGACGTACGTGCCTGAGTAGGCAACGGTAGCATCCTCCGGGCCTGGTTCGATCCAGATCCGCGGTTCTCCGGACGCCGAGATTGCCGCTCGCCCCGAAAGCTGAGCGGGTTCCGCGGCGGGGATCTTGGGCACGGGCGCGAAAAGCGGGGTCATCACGACTCCGAGCACGATCCCGCACGCCGCCAGCGCGGCGATAGTCCAGGCGTCCCTTAGGTTCGCGGGCTTCATCTGCCGTTCCACTTCTCGCTGAAGGATAAACGCCATCGCTGCGGTGAGGTTTCCGAGTCTTTGTTTCGCGCGGCATTTCGACTAATTCGTCTCTGGGGATTGGAGACCGGGGGGAAAGCATGAGGATACTGCTCGCGCTTTGCGCGCTGGCGTTGCTGCCGTCAGCGGCGCATGCCGAATGGCTCGAAGCGTCGAGCGCCCATTTCGTGGTCTACGCCGACGACACCGAGCGGGACGTTCGCAAGTTCTCCGAACAGCTCGAGCGCTATCACGCGGCCATGGAGATCGTCACCGGGCTGGAAAGCCAGATTCCCAGCCCATCGAACCGGGTCACGGTCTTCGTCGTGAAGAACCCGCGACAGGTTCAGCGGCTCGCCGGCACGAACAACCGCGACGTCTATGGGTTTTACGTTCCGCGGGCGGGGGGCTCGGTGGCCTTCGTGCCCCGAGTGGAGGTGAAGAGCGGCCAACCCGACTTTTCGATGATCGCCCTGCTGCACGAATACGCCCACCACTTCCTTCTCTCGAACAGCCGCTTCCCGAGCCCGCGCTGGTTTGGGGAAGGTGGGGCGGAGTTCTTCGCATCGGCCGAATTCACCGCGGCCGGAGGCGTCAGCGTCGGCATGCCGGCCAACCACCGCGGCTGGGAGCTGGCCCTCGCGCGCAATATCAAAGTGGCCGAACTGGTCGATCCCGAAGCCTATGAGAAAAAGTCCCGCGGCAGCTATGACGCGTTCTACGGCAAGAGCTGGCTGCTCTATCACTACCTGACCTTTACGCCGGAGCGATCGGGCCAACTTCGTCGCTACGTCGGGGCGATGGCGAACGGCAAGACCTCGCGACAGGCCGCGGAAGAGGTCTTCGGCGACCTCGATCAATTGGAGCGCGAACTGCAGCGCTACCTCGATCAGAGGACCATGCTGTCGCTTCGTTTCGCCCCTGAGCAACTCGTGATCCAGCCCGTTACCGTGCGCCGCATCAGCAAGGGCGAGGAAGAGATGATGCCGGTGCGGGTGCGCTCGCGGCGCGGGGTCACGTCGGAGCAGGCGGCGGAAATCGTCCTTGATGCCAGAAAGGTCGCTGCCCGATATCCGGCCGACGCCCCGGTGCTCGCGGCCCTGGCCGAGGCCGAATTCGACGCCGGCAACGATGCCGAGGCCATTGCCGCGGCCGATGCGGCGCTGGCGCTCGATCCGGGGCAGGTAAACGCATACGTCCAGAAGGGCTTCGCTCTGTTCCGCGGAGCAGCCGAGGCAGAGGATCTCCCGGCTGCCTACCGAAAGGCCGTGGCTCCCTTCCTGGCGCTCAACAAGCTCGAGAACGACCACCCGCTGCCGCTGATCTTCTATTTCCGCAGCTTCGTGGAAAGCGGTCGGAAGCCGCCCGAAGCCGCGGTGCACGGACTGGAACGCGCGGCCGATCTGGCGCCTTACGATTTGGGCCTGCAGATGATGGTCGCCAACCACCTGATTTCGGAAAGCAACTACGCTGAGGCCCGCTACCATCTAGTCCCCATCGCTTATTCGCCGCACCCCGGCTCCCTTTCCGGGCCGGCCCGCATGGTCATCGAAAGGATCGATGCCGGCTCGGTGGAAAGCCCGGAAGAGCTGGTGCAGCTATTCAGTGCTGCAGGGGCCAAAGATGCGCCGGCAACGGAAGGATCGGAGGAGTGACAAGCGTGCTCGGGAACTCTTGGACAGGGCGTAGGATTGATGCCGGCATGACAGGTAAGATGATCTTGGCGGCGGGAGCCGCATTTTTGCTGCTCGCCGGATGCCAGGCGAAGGACGGGTCTGGTCAGACGGACGCGAATGTCCCGGACCCGAACTCGACCGAGCCCTATGCCGGAATCGCGGAGAACGAAGTCTTGCGGTTCTCCGGGACCGAGCCCTTCTGGGGAGGCCAGGTCAGGGGCTCTGCGCTGACCTACACCACGCCCGACAACCCCGATGGCACGACGATCACGGTCAATCGTTTCGCGGGTCGCGGTGGGCTGTCGTTCAGCGGGGTTCTCGATCACGCCGATCTTGAGATGACGGTCACTCCAATGAACTGCAGCGATGGCATGTCCGACCGGGTCTATCCGTTCGCGGTGATGCTCAAGATCGGCGATGAAACCCGCAATGGGTGCGCCTGGTCCGACAAGCATCCATTCGAAGGTCCGGAGCGGCCGTAGCTCTGGCTCCTGGCTTGGGCATGCCTATATCGGCTGAATGACTATCCAACCGAGCCTCTTCATCCCGCATGGCGGCGGACCGTGTTTCTTCATGCCTGACCCGCAAGGCAACTGGACGAAGATGGGCGACTATCTGCGGACCTTGCCCGGCAGCCTGCCTGAGACTCCCAAAGCGATCCTGGTGATCTCCGGTCACTGGGAGGAACGGGCCTTTTCATTTACCGGCAGTGCCGGGCATCCGGGACTGATTTTCGACTACTACGGCTTCCCGCCCGAGACCTACCGCTTGAGTTGGCCTGCGCCCGGCGCGCCGTGGTTGGCCGAACGGGGCGCAGAGCTATTGCGCGAGGCCGGCCTTCCGGTGGCGATCGACCCGGAACGGGGCTTCGACCACGGGGTATTTGTCCCGCTCAAGGTCGCCTTCCCGGATGCCGAGGTGCCTGTAGTGCAGATGTCGCTTCACGCCTCGCTCGATCCTGCCCTGCACCTCGCGGCCGGACGGGCGCTGGCGCCGTTGCGCGACGAGGGCGTTCTCGTGCTCGGATCCGGCATGAGCTTTCACAATCTGCGAGCGATGGGTGACCCGCGCGTTGCCGAGCCTTCGGCTGAGTTCGACCGGTGGTTGGCGGCGGCGGCGGAAGCCTCTCCTGAAGAGCGCGCCGAACGGCTCGCCCGCTGGGATACGGCGCCGTGGGCCCGACTATGCCATCCGCGGGAAGAGCATCTGATCCCGTTGATGGTAGCAGCCGGAGCGTCCCAGGAAGCGGGCAGTCAGGATTACCGCGAGTTCGTGCTCGGCGGCGCGGTTTCCGCTTTCCGCTTCGCCTGAGGCGCTCACTCCATCAGCTGCAGCGGCTGCGGTAGCTTGGACAGGAGCTCGTCCGAGAATTCGCCGGCGATGTGGAAGAACGCCATCCGGGCGATCTTGTCGCCGCGGTTCTCCCACGCGTGGTCAGTGCCGCGTTGCACGGCCACTTCGCCGGGCTTGAGCACGACTTCGCTGTCGTCGAGGACCAGCACGATCTCCCCCTCGATCACCACCGCGTAATCGAGCGTGCGGGTGCGGTGCATCACCGTGCGCGCACCGCCCATGTGCGGAGGGTAGATGTCGATGATCCGGATCAGGTGACCGCTCGGCGGCATGATCTTGAAAGGCCGTGCAGTCGGCTCCCCGTCGGGCAGCGAGGTAAGCGTCGGCACGGGTTCGGACGAGTTCCAGATCTCGTTGAAGTCCGCGCCGATCTCCGCGCCGCGCATCGAGTGATCTAGGGGCGGGAGACCGTCCGAGATCACAACCGACTTGCCGTTCGCATCGTGGCCGGTGACCACGCGCCTCACATTCCCCGCCATGCTTGCTCCTATGGGATTTGGGCAGAGGTTAGGCGGGGTTGGTGACGCTTGAAATACTCAACTTCGCGTTCGTCAGTGCACGCCGGGCAATTCGAGATCGGTCGCCCGTCGTGGCTGCGCGGGTGTCAGCAAATTCTTCTGCGGTGCAGGCGTGCCGACCTTGCCGGAGATAGAGGCGGTCGCGGTGGCCGAGGCAGAAGCGATGGCCGTGCAACTGCGCCCGGCCAGGAAGTCGAGCGCCGTGCGCACCATCGCCTCGTTCGGATCGCCGAGCTGGTGGCCGATGTCGTCGCCGGCCCGGCACGTGTTCGGCACGGTGCTGGCAAGGCCGGTGTAGTACTCGCCCTGATGGTTGGCGTTCTCGATCTTTAGCGCAATTGCCCGCAAGCGGTCGTCGCAATCGGGACGGTCGAGCGCGATTTGCCCGACCGGCTTGCCGTAAGTGTTGGAGCCGATCAGCGCCATGTTGGTGCCCAGGTAGGGCTGCATGCCGTTGATCACCATTTCGCTGGCCGAGGCTGTGCCGCTGGTGCCGATGAACGCGACCCTGGTCGGCGTGATCGATTCTGGTTGCGGATCGAACCCGATCGTCTCGTTTTCGGCGGACTTGGAATCGCGGAACGTGATGTAGCCAAAATCCTGGCCGCGACGTCCGGCTGCCATGAGATCGCCCATGAACGCGGCGATCGCGATCAGTCCGCCGCCATTGTAGCGGAAGTCGATGATCAGTTCGGTGACGCCCTGGGCCTTGAAGTCGGCAAAGGCCGCGCGCAGGTCGGGTTCGGCGGTGCCGATGAACGTCCTCAGGTTGAGGTAGCCGACCTTGCGTCCCCCATCGTCGATGACCTTCGCGCCGAAGCGATCGGAGACCGGATCGAGAGCGAACACGGCCTTCGATAGACTGACGGTTCGCGTCGTCCCGGACAACTCGCGAATGACGAGCTCCCGGGTGAGGCCCACGGTGTCGGCCCCCAGGGCGTTGATCACAGAGTACGGACCACCGGCTGCCATCAGAGTGGAGACGGCCTGACCGCCGATCTGGACGATCTCCACACCGCGGTCGATGCCGGCGGCGAGGGCCGGGGCGCCTTCGAACGCTTCAATCACGAACACGCGGTTCGAGGATGAATCGTAGCCGAGGCGAAAGCCGAAACTCGCGTCGACCTGGCCCTGTTGGTAGTACGCGTTCTCCTCGGCGATCGAGGTCAGGTAGGTGAAGTACCGGTCACGGTTCTGCGCCCTGGCCGGGGCAACCAGCGCGTCGATGTAGTCTTCCAGGCTGCTGTTTGCAGTCTGGCTCGCGCTCAGATCGAGCAAGCTGGGGAACAGGTACCATTCGTTAAGCTGGTTTTTGACCCAATCCTTGCGGGCGCTGAGCGAACACCCTGCCGTCGTGGGCGTCGGAGTGGGGCTGGGCGCTGGCGTGACCCCACCCGTTGCCGGGCCAGAACCCGACGAACTGCCTCCCCCGCCACAAGCCGCAAGCATCGCCGCACAGCCGGCAGCGAGGGCCAAGCCCTTGCTGCGCCGCAAGAAAACTGAAGTTCCCACAGTCGTTTAGCCTCCCGTCCCGATCGCAAGCTATGGCGCGGATTGGGCGGCTGCAAGCGGCTGGCTGGCGTCGTGGCGTCATTATCTATCGAAACCTGTGGGAAATTCTTCGACAGATACGAGGTGAGTGGCCCTTGCCATCGGGCGGACGAAGGGGCAGAGCGCGCAAAATTCGATCGCCTCAAGCAAGAGAAGGCTGAATGCCCGCACAAATCCCCGCATGGCTCGGCGAGGCGTTGCCCGACGCCCGGGCAGGCCATGCCAGGTTGATCGCCGCCCAACTGGGAGAAGAAGGGCTGCTCAACCGCGGTGGCCTCCAGCTACGCTCCGCGGCATTTGAGGATGGCGAAGAACTCGATCCAAGCTTCACGGCCAGCGAAGAAGACGCTGTCGCCCCGCCGCTCGAATGGACCGCGCCGCCTGCTGGGGCGCAGGAGCTCGTGTTGGTGGTCGAAGATCCCGATGCGCCAGGGGCGGAGCCGTTCTGCCATTGGCTCGTCTGGGGCCTTGCCCCGCAGAAGGGGCAGCTGCTCGAGGGCGAGACACCCCCGCGCGTTGGCAAGAACGCCTTCGGGAATTCCGAGTGGCTGTTGCCCGATCCGCCGACAGGGCAGGATCCGCATGACTACGTATTTCAGCTCTTCGCGCTTGACGAAGCGCTCGCGCTAATGCCCGGGGCAACGCGCGCCGACCTCGTCGCAGCGATGAAAGGGCGCGTTATCGCCGTCGCGGTCTTGACCGCGACCTATCAGCGCAGCGATGAAGACGAACATGACTGGGATGAGGACGACGGGGGCTGATCTCGGCGTCAGGTGAGCAAGGAAAGGACAATCTTATGGCCGCCAAGAACAATGCACTTAGCAAACCGGTGAATCTTTCGCCTGAACTGGAGGCCGTCGTCGGCAAGGGTCCGCTCAGCCGCGCCCAGGTGACGTCGAAGGTGTGGGAACACATCAAGGCGAATGGCCTGCAGGATTCCAAGGACAAGCGCATGATCAACCCGGACGCCAAGCTTAGCGCGGTGATCGGCAAGGATCAGATCTCGATGTTCAAGATGACGTCGGCGGTCAACAAGCACCTCAGCTGATTTCGGCCGAAGCGGGGCCTGCACCCGCTTCGCGCAGATGATGCGAAAATGGCTGGCTCGCGTGCCTCGCTGATGGCATGCGGGCCAGCTGTATTTTGAGAGGCGTCAAGGAAATTGCCGCCCGAGAGGATTAGAGAAGCAGTCATGGCCAAGATCGTCGGCGGCATCGCCACCTCGCACACTCCCACCATTGCCTTCGCGAAAGACGCGAAGAAATTCGACGATCCGGTCTGGAAGCCGATCTTCGAAGGCTACGAGCCGGTGCAGCAGTGGTTTCGCGAGAAGAAGCCCGACGTGCTGATCTACATCTACAACGATCACATGACCTCGTTCTTCGACCACTACAGCCACTTCGCGCTGGGCGTGGGTGAGAAGTTCGAACCGGCCGACGAGGGCGGTGGCCCGCGCGACATTCCGGCGATCATGGGCGACCCGAAGTTTGCCGAACATGTCGCCAAGGTCATGGTCGCGAACGAGTTCGACCTCAGCTATTTTCAGGGCAAGGGCCTGGACCACGGCGCTTTCTCGCCGCTGTCGGTCATGGTCGATCATGACGAGAACGGCTGGGCGGTGAAGCTGCTGCCGGTGGTGTGCGGCGTGCTGACCGTGCCGCTGCCTTCGGCCCGCCGGTTCTACAAGTTCGGCAAGTCGTTGCGCCAGGCGATCCTGTCATACCCCGAAGACATCAAGGTCGCGATCGCCGGCACCGGTGGCCTCAGCCACCAGGTCCACGGCGAAGGCTGCGGCTTCAACAATCCCGAATGGGACATGAAGTTCATGGACATGCTCGAGAAGGACCCAGAGGCCCTGCTCGACTATCCGATCGCCAAGCTGGCCGAACTGGGCGGCTGGGAAGGCGCCGAGGTGGTCATGTGGCTGATGATGCGCGGCGCGCTCTCGGCCGAGGTCGAATGCACCCACAAGACCTACTTCCTGCCTTCGATGTGCCCGATCGCCACGATGATCATGGAAGAGCGTTCGAACGACGCCCCGGTCGAAGATCCGGCCGCAACGCTTGAGCGCATCAATTGGGACTATGCCGGTTCGGAAAAGATGGAGGGCACTTATCCCTTCACCATCGAACGCTCGGTCCGCGGTTTCCGCCTCAACCATTTCCTGCACTCGCTGACCGACCCCAAGGTCCGCAAGCTGTTCCGCGAAGACCAGGACGCGGCGATGGCCCAGGCCGGCCTCACCGCCGAAGAGCAGCGCCTCGTTCGCGAACGCGACTGGATCGGCATGATCCACTACGGCGTGATCTTCTTCATGCTCGAAAAGCTCGGCGCGGTGACCGGCGTCGGCAATATCGACATCTATGCCGCGATGAAGGGCCTGTCGGTCCCCGACTTCCAGAAGACCCGCAACGCCCAGATCAACTACGGCGTGGCCGGCAAGGAAAAATGAGCCTCAATCCTCTCCGAGCTTGCTCGGGGAGGGGGACCGTCCGCGAAGCGGATGGTGGAGGGGCTGTGGCGTTTGGCCGCCTACCCCTCCGTCACGCGCCTTTGGCGCGCGCCACCTCCCCGAGACGGGCTCGGGAAGGAGCTATGCCTTCAAAGTAAGCTCAGGAAAGCGCCGAGGGACCGAGGCTGGATTCGGCTTGCGCGGTCTCGGGCGGGAGCAGCCGCGCGATCGCGGCGAGGAATGGCCGGATCGAAATCGGTTTGGCCAGGAAGTCACTGGCGCCGGCCCGGCGTATGCGGGCTTCCTCGCCCTTACCAACATAGGCCGTCACCGCCAGGATGGGGATCTGCTGCAGTTTCGGATCGGCCTGCAGTCGCTGGATCAATTCCAACCCCGAGATGCTGGGCAGGTTGATGTCCATCGTGATCAGGTCCGGCACGAACTCCTTGGTCTTCTTCAGCACATGCCTGCCGTCCGTTACGGACTGCACCATGAAGCCCGAGTTCTCCAGGACGGTGCACAGCAGCATCCGGTTGAGAAGATCGTCTTCGACTACGAGGATGCGCTTCGACACCGCGACCTAACGCACCCGCACGCGAAAAGTGCCCGTGGGCCGGTCCTGGCACGGCAACAGATTCACCTTCGACTTCTTCCTCGTCCACCGGCGCTCTGGTCGCGCAACTATCAGTAATACCCTCTATTGGCCGGCGGCGACCCGTCAAAGATAATGCGTCGAACAGCCTCTTGCGCCCGATCTTCCGGGAATTTCACTGCGAGGCTCGAGATTGGGAGGGCGCATATGTACCGGCATATTCTCATCGCGACCGACGGTTCGGAGGTAGCGCAAAAGGGCGTTGATCATGGCCTCGCGGTGGCCAAGGCGGTTGGCGCCAAAGTCACCATCGTGGCGATAGCGGAGAGTCAGTTGCCCCATCTTGCGGCGGTCGCTGATGTCAGCGTTTTTGAGTCTCAAGAACACTCGGCCGTTGAGAAGGCGCTTACCGAGGAGACTCTGGCGGCCGCGAGCGAGAAGGCTCGCAGCGAGGGGATCGAAGTGGACACCGTTTGCCTCGAAAACGTCTCGCCTGCTGAAGCGATTGTCGAAACCGCCGGGGCCCATGGCTGCGATCTCATCATCATGTCCTCGCACGGCCGACGAGGCCTTCCCCGACTGATCCTTGGCAGCGTTACCTCGGAGGTCTTGGTCCTGAGTTCAGTCCCGGTGCTAGTAGTGCGGTGAGTTCGGTCGTTATCGACCCGGACGCCAACCCGGCTCAGCCAAGGTGAACCCGGCGAATTCGAACCCCGGCGTCACGATGCAGGACACGAGCGTGTAGCCGACCTGGCCAGGCAACGGCGCGGCGGCCTGCCATTCGCCGGGAGCGACCACGTATTGCGGGATATCCTCGGCCAGCACGTCGGGACCCAGACGTACCTCCCGCACCGGACCCTCGACACCCGCAGACAGGCTTAGCAGCAGCGGATCGCCCGCGTGCCACAGCCACACTTCGGCAGCGTCCACTTTGTGCCAGTGCGAGCGCTGGTGTGCTTCGAGCAGGAACAGGATCGCGGTGGCGCCGGCCCGCTGCCCTTCGGGCGCTTCGGCCCGCCAAGTCTCGCGATACCAACCACCTTCCGGGTGGGGGACCAGTCGCAGGTCCTCAATGATCGCTTTGACGGGGCTCACACTTCGATCACTTCCACTCCGTTCCAGAAGGCGATGTGGTCACGGATCTTCTCAGCCTTCGGCTTGGGATCGGGATAGTACCAGGCGGCGTCCGCATTGCGTTCGCCGTCGAGGTCGAGCGTATAGTAATGCGCCGTACCCTTCCACGGGCATTTGGTCGTGGTCGAACTCTTCTCCAGCACCGAGGGGTCAACATCCTCACGCGGAAAATAGTGGTTGCCCTCGACGACCACTGTGCGGTCACTATGAGCAATGACCTGGTCGTTCCAGATAGCCTCAACCGCCATGGGGAAATCCCTTCGACGCATCCTTCCCCGAGGAAATCGCGGATCGCACAGTTCGGTTCCATTTTCATGGAGGGCTAGCGAATGATTCGGACCGGCATCGGCGGCTGGGTCTATCCGGAGTGGCGCAAGGGTGCCTTCTATCCCGAAGGCCTGCCGCAGAAGCGAGAGCTCGAGTGGGCCTCACGCCAACTTGGGGCGATCGAGATCAACGGCACCTACCACAGCCTGCAGAAGCCGGAGAGCTTCCGCAAATGGCGCGAGGCGACGCCCGAAGGCTTTGTCTTCGCGGTGAAGGGATCGTCCTACGTCACCAACCGCAAGGTGCTGGCCGCCACGGGAGAGGGGATGGCGAAGTTCTTCGGCCAAGGCCTGGAGGAGCTTGGCGACCGGCTCGGTCCGATCTTGTGGCAACTGATGGGCACCAAGCGGTTCGATGCAGAGGACATCGCCGCCTTCTTCGACTTGTTGCCGCGAGACCTGAACGGTGTGCCGCTGCGTCACGCGATCGAGACCGGGCATGAGAGCTTCGCCTGCCCCGAGTTCGTCGAGCTGGCGCGCGGCGCAGGCGTGGCGATCGTGTGGTGCGAGCAGGAAAGCCGCACCCCCATCGCCGACCGCACCGCGAACTTCGCCTACCTGCGGTGCAAGAACCTCCAGCCCGAGCAGCCGACCGGCTACGCGCCCGCGGACGTCGAGCGGATCGCCGGCTTGTGCCGGGCCTGGGAGGCTGGTGAGGCGATCGAGGCACTGCCTCACGCCGGTGATCCAGCGCAGAGCGGCGGCAAGGGAGGGGACGTGTTCGCGTTCATGATCAATGGAGCCAAGCATCGCGCCCCAGCGGCGGCCATGGCGCTGGCGGAGCGGGTAAACGCATAGAGACGTAGCTTTGCCTTGCGCCCGGCGGAGATACGACTAGCCCCGCGCCAATGGACATGATTGCATTCGATCACGAACAATTCCTGCGCGAATTCTGGCAGAAGAAGCCGCTGCTGATCCGGAATCCGTGGAAGGCGTGGACCAATCCGCTTGAGCCGGATGAGCTTGCGGGGTTGGCTTGTGAGGACGAGGTCGAGAGCCGCCTGGTCAAGCAAGCCGCCGACAACTGGGAGCTGGAGCACGGGCCCCTGGCCGAGAACCGTTTCGGGCGACTGGGCAAGGCGCCGTGGACGCTGTTGGTCCAGGCCGTGGACCACCACGTCCCTTCGGTGGCCACGTTGCTCGAGCCGTTTCGCTTCATCCCGAACTGGCGGGTCGATGACGTGATGGTCAGCTATGCCGTCGATGGCGGCGGGGTCGGCCCGCATTTCGATCAGTACGACGTGTTTCTGGTGCAAGGTCTCGGCAAGCGCCTGTGGCAAGTGGGCGCGCCGTGCGGCCCTGACGCAGAGCTGCTGCGACATGACGACCTGCGCCTTCTGGCCAACTTTGAAGCAACCGAAGAATGGCTGCTCGAACCCGGCGATATTCTCTATGTTCCGCCACGGGTCCCGCACAATGGCGTGGCTGTTGGTGACGACTGCATGACCTACTCGATCGGGTTTCGCGCGCCTTCGCGGAGCGAGTTGATCGAGGATCTGGCCGAGGCCGTGACCGCCGACCTCGAGGATGACGATCGTTATGCCGATCCAAACCTGCAGGCGCAGGAAAATCCCGGTGAGATATCGCGTGAGGCCATCGACCAATTGCTCGGCATGGTCGCCGAACGAATGCTCGATCGCGATGCGTTTGCCCGGTGGTTCGCCGGCTACAGCACTACGCCAAAGCGGCCCGAAATCAGCTGGCAGCCGGAAGAGCCGTTCGAGGTCGACGAAGTGCGCCGCATGCTGGCCGAGCCAACCGAACTGCTCCGCAATCCGGCCAGCCGCTTTGCCTTCGTTCGTGGAAAGCCGGGTTCGGTATTATTGTCAGTCGATGGTCGTTGCTTCGATTGCGCCGGAGAGACGGTCGTGTTTGCGGAGCAACTCGCTGGGCAAGACCAGGTTACGGTCGGTCCTAATGTCGCCGCATCGGAACCCACGGTGGACCTGATCACGACCTTGCTTAACCAGGGAAGCGTGGCGTTCGACCAGGAGGCTGAGGGCGCCTAGGCGACCGCGATCTCGCGCCATTCGCCGGGTGCCAGGCCCTCGATCGTCCAGTCGCCGATCGACCATCGCACCAGCCTCAGCGTCGGCAGGCCAACAGCCGCTGTCATCCTGCGCACCTGGCGGTTGCGGCCTTCGCTTATCGTCAGCTTGAGCCAGCTGTCGGGTATCGTCTTGCGAACCCGTATCGGAGGATCGCGCGGCCACAGGTCCGGAGCGGGAATACGTTCGGCCACTGCAGGCCGGGTCAGCCCGTCCTTCAACCGGACCCCTTTTCTCAGCGGCTCGAGACTTGCTTCGTCCGGCTCCCCTTCGACTTGCACCAGGTAGGTCTTCGGCGTCTTGAAGCGGGGATCGGCGATCCGTGCCTGTAGCCGCCCGTCGTCGCACAGCAGGAGCAGGCCCTCGCTGTCGAGATCGAGCCGACCGGCCGGATAGACGCCCGGCAAGTCGATGAATTGCGACAGCGTGCTGCGGCTAGGGTCAAGGCTGCGGTCGGTGAATTGCGACAGCACGCCATAGGGTTTGTTGAAGAGGATCAGCCGGGCCACGTCAGGAGGGTCCTTGATCTGCAAGCTGGCGCCACCCTGGACCACGCGCGGGCTTGTGGGGAGCATTTTCGCCTACGGCTCAAGGCCATGCTGCGCAAGGCAGGAGAGCGAAGAGTGGGCGGCCCTTGGGGTCTCCACTCTAACTAGGGGGTATGACCTATCGTGCGGCTTCATCCAGCCCCTAGAGTGTGCTCGAAGCACCTGAGAGGGAGACGGCCTATACCTTGCCTCGGTCTGTTCGTGATTAGCACGCCACGCCACCTCGTGTGGAGAAGGACGGCGATCCGCTGCCTGCTCACGGGTCTAGCGTTGCAGCTATCCTGCCTCGGTCTCGCCGCGAGGGCGCAAGGCGTTGAACCCTCTGCGGCTCATATCGGCGCGCTGGCGGCGGAGGCCTATCTCGATCGGCCCGACTTCATGATGTACTCGGTCGGAGAGGTGAACGCGGTTCACTATGCCGACGTGGCTTCCGCCTATGGCGCACTGCGCCTGGCCGAAGCGACCGGGGACGAGGCGCTGTTCGAACGTGTCGCCGCCCGCCATCGCAAGCTGCTCGCGGACGGGGTTCCGAACACGGCCAACCATGTCGATGCCAACGTCTATGGCGTCTGGCCGCTGGAGCTGTTTCGGCGCACCGGCGCGCGGCAGGATCTCATGCGCGGCCTGGCGATGGCGGACGGTCAATGGTCGGTGGCCACGCCCGACGGGCTGACCTCCCAGGCGCGCTATTGGATCGACGATATCTGGATGATCGGCGCCTTGCAGGTCGAGGCGTGGAGAGCGACGAAGGATCCCAAATACCTCGACCGCGCGGCCCTGACGGCGCGCCGCTATGTCGAGAGGCTGCAACAGCCGAACGGGCTGTTCCATCACGGCCCCGACGCGCCGTTCTTCTGGGGGCGCGGCAACGGCTGGGTGGCGGCGGGATTGGCGGAGATCCTGTCCGAGCTGCCTCCGTCGCATCCGGACTATCCGGCCGTTTCGCAAGGATACCGGCGAATGATGGCCGCGCTCCTCGAAAACCAGGCCGACGATGGCCTGTGGCGCCAGCTTATCGACCATCCCGGTTCGTGGAGCGAGACCAGTGGCACGGCGATGTTCGGCTATGCGATGGCCGTGGGTGTGCGGCGCGGCATCCTGACCGATCCGACCTATGCTGAGGCGGTGCGCCGGGCCTGGACGGGCCTTGCCCGGTATGTCCTGCCTGACGGTCAGCTAGCGCAAGTTTGCGTCGGGACCGGTCAATCGCACGATGCCGCCTATTACCTCGGCCGCCCGACGGTAATCGGCGACCTCCACGGCCAGGCGGCCTTGCTGTGGTTCGCAGCGGAGCTTGCGGCGACCTGAAACGGGGATTGGTGTCACGAACCCTCAGGCCGAGTTGGCAGGCTGCGGCGACGCCGATCCACTGCGGATGATCCAATCGTCGAGCTTGCGCGCGATCGGTTCGACCGGCGCCTTCTCCGAGCCGCCATTGGCGATGCTGACGGCAACGTTTCCGCGCGCGAAGATCAGTCCGACGGCCGCGGCATAGGAGAACGCCACGTCCCCCGGCGCATCATCGAGCCGATGCACTTCCGGCGTTTGCATGTTGCCGAGCAGTTCGAGGAGCACTTCGTGCGCGGCCTCGCGCGAGGGGCACTCGCGGATGTCGAGCAGCAGCAGCGCGTCGGGTCTGTCCGGAGCGGTCCAGGATGCTCGCAGCAGCCGTGTGCCATCGCCCGGGTCGATCAGCCGCACTCGTGCCGCATCGAGGCCGGGGATCAGATCCTTGGGCAGAGCGACATCGCGCAGTTCCAGATCCTGCTCCAGCCGGTTGGTGCCCTTCCAGTCGTCGAACCCGAACCGCTCCCGGAGAGCTTCATATTGCTGCGTGACCATATGCGCTCCTCCGATAGTCAGAACACGCTGCGCCGGACACGCGTCGACGGTTGCGGATCACAATTGCCCGAGGGCGAAAGCTTATCACGATAATCGCCGCTGCCCGGTGTCCCGAACACCATGTTGGCCGGCAGGAGCCCGGTGTGCGGGGCGCTGGTGGGATCGGCGTCGTTATCGACTTGCAGGCAGGCGTCGTAGACCCGATCCGGGGCTCCGCAGGCGTCCTTCCAAGGGATCTCGTGATAGCTGAAGCCGGACCAGCCGCAGGCGGTCTGCCAGGTCGACGAGCCGATCGCGAGCAGGGGGTTGAGCTGGAATCCCCAGCCCATGCGCGACTGCCATAGATCGCAGCCGACCGCGTTGGCGAAAGTGGAGACGAACGTCGCGCAGTCGGTGCAGTTCACATATTGCCCGCGGCCCGGTCCGCCGGCGATCCGTTCGAGGAAGGCCGTGCAGTCGAAGTCCGGGTAGGCATAGCGGGTGCTTCCGCCGCCAGGGCAGTCGTATTCGATGACCGAATGGCCAAGGTCGTAGACCATCTGTGTGATCTGCTTGGCGGCGGTATCCCTGTCGACCGCGCCGAACGCCCAGCCACAGGCTTTGTCGAGCACTTCGGTCCAGGGTAGCTGGGTGTTGGAAGAGTTGTAGGGAGCCTGCTGCCACGGCGCCGTCGGGGTTTCGAGCAACACGTAGATCCGGTGGCTCGAGGTGTCGAAATCCTTCCAGTGGCCGCGCCTGCGCCGGTACTGCCAGCGCCACGAGGTGATGTGGATACCGACACCTACCTTGTGCAACTTGGTCTTGCGCAGCTCGAAAGTCTCCCAGGCGCTCAGTCCCGGGCCGTTGAAGTCGACGTGCCGCGCCTTCACCTTTCCCAGGACGTTGCCGAACAGCGCCCGGAACAGCCGGAGCAACCAGCCCAGGCAACCAGAGGGTCCGTGCCCGCGGATAGTAGCGTCGATCGCTCGGATGCGAACGCGATCGGGTTTCGATGTCCAGCGGAAGCGTGCCTGGATCGTCAGAGTGTGACCGGCGGTCTCTTTTTTGACGTAGGCCGCAGGCGAGTCTTCGGCATTGACGCTTACGCCGGCCCGCCATTCAGGGACCGTGACGAAAGTCGAGCCGTTTCGCCGGATATTAATCGCGTTGTTATGAACGGTATTGGGATCGTGGTTGAACTTGATCGCATCGAGCCTCAGGGGCATTTTGCATCTCCCCGATCACAGCGTTCTATTCAGTCTATACTGGCATATTCGGCGATTTTTCACAACGATTGCCGGACCGGTATTTGAAACAGTTCGTCCCGCACGAAGGACTTGGAATATTGGCCGGGAATGGAGCCTGCGCACGGTTAAGCAACGCGCCCGGCGGCTACGGGACAATACTTATATCACTGAGAAGCTGACGCTTACCATAATCACCTACGCGAGTGACGGGAGGCCGTTGAACGTGGACGTTGACGCAGAACAGGAAGGTAACCGCGCTCATCCGCGAACCAGCATGTTCGTGCTCGCCACCATGGCCGCCACTTCGGCTTCCGGCCCGATCAAGATCAGGAACATGTCAGCAGGGGGCGCGCTCATCGAAGGTGAGTCGCTACCCAACATCGGAGAGCCGCTAAAGCTCGTGCGCTCCGGCCTGAGCGTGTCGGGCAAAGTCGTCTGGCGCCAGCCCAGGAAGGCCGGCTTGCGCTTCGATAGCGAAGTCCAGGTGTCCGATTGGCTCCCTGCCGGAAGTGGCACCAATCAGCAGGACGTGGACCGGTTCGTCCACGAGCTGAAAGAGAGCAGGGGCGTTACCAACACTCAACCGCGGACGAACCTCGAACCCACTCCGATTACCAGCGGAGACTTGGTGAGCGCTGCTGCGGCGCTCGAGGCGCTGGCCGACGCACTCGCCGAAGATGATGGTGTCGTGAGCAAGTATGCCGCGCAATTGCAGGTGCTGGATATCGCGTCGCAGCTGTTGCGTAAGGTCGCCGTGCCGAAGTCGGCCGCCACTACGAACGTCTAGGCGCTCGCGATTTTCCTGGTCAGTTGCCGGTAGTGGGTGTCGGCGAAGGAGCGGCCGTAGCGCTGCCAGGGGCGGCCTCTGAGTATTCGACGTTCTGTGGGCCGGGGCCGCGGGTGGCGGCGCCGGTGATCCAGATCAGCGAGAGCAGTACTATCGCCGCGAAAAGGCTCAGAATCAGGATCCAGCGGACGATGTGCGGGGTCGACCCTGCCCTTGCGGCATCTGTCTCGGCGTGGATTTCGTCTTGCTCGTTAGCCATTCACGGCCTCCCGTTATCCGCCCGTACGCGGGCGAGACCACCGGGAAACTACGGTTCGCGTCGGAGAATGTTCCGTTGGGCGCGGCTGGGGAAGTCCACGACCTTGCCCCAGCCAGCCGGGTATTCGCCTAGTCGCGCAGCAGTTCGTTAATGCCGGTCTTGGAACGCGTCTGGGCGTCGACGGTCTTCACGATCACCGCGCAGTAGAGCGACGGGCCCGGCGTGCCGTCGGGCAGGGGCTTGCCCGGCAGGCTGCCTGGCACCACCACTGCATAGGGCGGCACCACGCCGCGATGAACTTCGCCGGTCGCCCGGTCGACAATCTTGGTCGAAGCGCCGAGATAGACACCCATCGAAAGCACCGCGCCTTCGCCCACGCGAACGCCTTCGGCCACTTCGGCACGTGCGCCGATGAAGGCGCCGTCGCCGATGATCACCGGCCCGGCCTGTAGCGGCTCGAGCACGCCGCCGATGCCGGCGCCGCCCGAGATGTGGACGTTCTTGCCGATCTGCGCGCAGCTGCCGACGGTCGCCCAGGTGTCGACCATCGTGCCTTCATCGACATAGGCGCCGATGTTCACGAAGCTCGGCATCAGCACCACGCCCTTGGCGATGTAGCTGCCGCGGCGGGCCACGGCGCCCGGCACCACGCGGAAGCCCGCATCGCGGAAGCGGTTTTCGCCCCAGCCTTCGAACTTGCTCGGCACCTTGTCGAATGCGGGGGCCCCGGCGGCACCGCCTTCGACCAGGTTGTTGTCGTTGAGGCGAAAGGACAGCAGCACAGCCTGCTTTAGCCACTGATTGACGCGCCAGCCGCCTTCGCCGTCCGGTTCGGCCACGCGGGCCTTGCCGCTATCGAGGAGCTCGAGAGCGGCCTCGACCGGCTCGCGCACCTGGCTGCTGGCCGGCGTGACATTGGCACGGTCTTCCCAAGCCTGGGCGATAGCTTTCTCGAGATCGGCGGACATGGTATCTCCTGTGTGGGCCATGGGTCGGGCCCCTTGCGCTTGCGCCGCTAGCTTCGAGAGGGGGGAGGGGCAAGGCGCGATAACAAATTCTGTCGGCCCGATAGCGGCTTCTACTTGGGGTCCCACTAACCCCGAGTGGATCACTAGGCGGGTAAGACATTGGTTATGAATGAGTTTTCTCGCATAACTCCCCGGGTCTTGGTCTTCGCATCAATCGGCCTTCTCGCAGGCTGTGGCGGAGGAGGATCGGGCGGTCCAATCAGCTCACCGCCGCCGATAGGGTCGCCCGCTCCCACTCCAGCGCCGACACCCACTCCAGCGCCGACGCCCGTCCCTACGCCGACACCGACACCGACACCGAATTCCGGCTTGCCGCCCGCGCAGCCTGTGCCGACGGCTTTCGATACGGCAGAGTTCAGGCGCTCGGATGCGCCGGTCGCGCATAACGCAGCCACGGCCTGGGGCGCCGGGAGTACCGGCCGGGGCGTCACGATTGCTTTCGTCGATACCGGCGTGGACGTGAACAACCCCGAATTTGCCGGGCGAATCTCGCCGCTCTCCAAGGACGTGCTCAACGCCGGCCGCGATATCTCGGGCTCGGACAATCACGGTACGAGAGTGGCCACTTTCGCCAGCGCGGCCCGCAACAACAGCGGCGTCGTGGGCATCGCGTTTGACTCGACGATCATGGCCTTGCGGACCGACGATGTTGGGTCCTGCGTACCCGGAGGTTCAGGCACGGCATCGGGTTGCGTCTTTTCGGACAGCTCGATCGCCGCTGCGGTCACTTATGCAGCCGACAACGGGGCGAAGGTCATCAACATCTCGCTCGGCGGTGACGGCGCGACGGCGCAAGTCCGCAATGCGGTCGCCGCGGCGGCCAATCGCGGAGTGCTGATCGTGCTTGCGGCCGGGAACGAGGGACTGGACGAGCCGGAATCCTTCGCCACCCTGCTCGATACGGCCGCTGCCGGCGGGGTAATCATCGTGGGTTCGGTGGATGCCGACGGCGCCATCTCCAGCTTCTCGAATAAGGCGGGCACGCAGAACAGCCATTACATGGCCGCCCTCGGAAACGACGTTTGCTGCGTCATTGAGAGCGGAACGGCCTATCTCCTTTCCGGAACCAGTTTTTCGACGCCCCAGGTTTCGGCTGCGGCCGCATTGCTGGCGCAGGCCTTTCCGAACCTCACCGGCCGCGAGATTGCCGATATCCTGCTGAGATCGGCGTACGACGTGGGTGCGCCCGGGGCGGACGTGGTCTTTGGTCGCGGCATCCTTGATATCGCGCGGGCGTTCCAGCCACTTGGCACCTTGTCGCTGGCGGGCAGCGGCGCGCCGATCGCGCTGAACGGGGTGACGGGGTCCGGGGCTCCAGCGATGGGCGACGCTTTCGCTGCCTCCGCGCTTCCGGCCATCGTGCTCGACGAATATCGGCGTGCTTTCCAAACCGACTTGGCCGGGACCTTGCGCGGTGCGCAGCCGATCGAACGCCTTCGCAACGCTGTCGGCGTGCAGCAGCGCCAAATTTCGCTGGGTTCGGCGAATACCTCGGTGGCCTTTTCGATCGACGCCTCGGACCCGCATCTCGGCTTACGCCAGGGCAATTTGCGGCTCGGCATGGAAGACGCCGAAACGGCCCGCGTCCTCGCCGCACGCGTCGCCTCGCGCCTGTCCCCTGACCTAGCGATCGGCTTTGCCTATGCAGAGGGCGCGAATGGGCTCGTCGCGCAACTGCAGGGTCAGGATCGGCCCGCCTTCATGATCGCGCAGGAGGCTGCCGGCGACACTGGCTCAATGAACCGCAGCGATGTCGCGTTCGCGCTGCGCAAGCAGGTCGACGGCTGGGGTCTGACGTTTTCCGCCGAGCGTGGCGCGGTTCTGAGCGGAGCTGATATTCTTCGAGCCTACGAGTTCGGTGGCCGGCAGGCTGAGGACGGCGCTTCGACCTATTCGGTAGCCTTCGACCGGCGCTTCGGCGACCTCGATGCCTCACTGGCGCTTTCCTTGCTGGAGGAGGAACGGACACTTCTGGGCGGCCGGTTCCACGATGCGTTCGGGCTGACGGGATCGGATACGATCTTCCTCGATGCCCAGTTCGGCTGGGAGCTGGCGGCCGGCTGGCGGTTGGGCGCGGCGCTGCGTCACGGGCAGACCAGGGCTCATTCGGGCGGACTGGTCGCCCCCGGTTCGCGCCTTTCGAGCACGGCCTGGTCGTTCGATCTCGAACGGCTTGCGGTGCTGACGGTGGATGATGCGCTGGGCTTCCGGGTGTCGCAGCCGTTGCGGGTGGAGAGCGGCTCGCTCAACCTGATCCTTCCCAGCAGCT
The DNA here is from genome assembly GCF_001427865.1 of Altererythrobacter sp. Root672. Taxonomy (NCBI): domain Bacteria; kingdom Pseudomonadati; phylum Pseudomonadota; class Alphaproteobacteria; order Sphingomonadales; family Erythrobacteraceae; genus Altererythrobacter; species Altererythrobacter sp. Root672. The sequence continues at coordinate 15,530 of NZ_LMHH01000005.1, read as the reverse complement.
ACAGCTACGAGACCCTGCAACCAGGCTACGACGTGCGGGCTTTGGGCCTTTCGCCGACGGGCCGGGAACTGCTGGCCGAGCTGGCCTGGCGCGGGCCGTTGCTGGACGGCAGCGCCGCCGTCAGCCTGTTCTATCGCGTCGATCCGGGTCACTACGCCGCGCTGCCCGACGACGCGGGCGCCGCAGTACGGTGGTCGCGGCAGTTCTGAGTCGGACGCAGGCGGGGCGCGGTTGCGGATCGAGGAGCGGTGGAGGTCCGAGATCCTCCCCGAGCTTGTCTCGGGGAGGTGGCAGCCCGAAGGGCTGACGGAGGGGTAGGCGGAACAACGCAAGCCCCTCCACCATTCGCTTCGCGAACGGTCCCCCTCCCCGAGCAAGCTCGGGGAGGATCTGATCTTCGGACATGCAAGATCACCCGCTGGCGAGCGCGGGCCTAACGCCGGGAGAAATCGCGGACGGGCAAAGGCCGGCGCGTCCTGGGCGTCACAGGATTGCCTTGCGCGAGCATGGAATGCGAACGGCGGCGAGGGCTGCGACCAAAACTCGCTGCTCGGCAAAGGCCGGCGCGTCCTGGGCGTCACAGGATTGCCTTGCGCGAGCATGGAATGCGAACGGCGGCGAGGGCTGCGACCAAAACTCGCTGCTCGGCCCTGTCGGGTAGGAGGCACTGGCGGTTAGGGCTCGCAGGTCCCGCCAGTGGTTGTCATCCTCGTATCCTACGGACACCCTCTGACGATGTCGGAAGGGCGCCGGCCTTAGTTGCGGGAGTGAGAGCGAAGCGCTACACGCTCCCGCACCCGTCGCTTGTCAGGTGTCAACTGACGGCGGGTCATCTAACCGATATGGTTCGCAATGTCAAGAAGTTTCGCCAAAAGAACCGCGTTTCGAACGCGCTTTAGCGCGTCAGTTCGCGGACGAAGTCGACCAGCCCGGTCTGCCGCGCGCGGCGCAGGCGCTCGGCCTCGAGGATCGTACGGACGCGCTTGAAGCAGGCGTCGATGTCGTGATTGACCACGACGTAATCGTAGCCGTCCCAATGGCTGATCTCTGCCCGCGCGCGATCCATCCGGCCGGCGATGACCTCGTCGCTGTCGGTGCCGCGAGAGCGCAAGCGCGCTTCCAGCTCGGCAATGCTCGGTGGTAGCAGGAACACCGAGACGACATCGGCGCCGGCCCGCTGGGACAGCTGCTGCGCGCCCTGCCAATCGACGTCGAACAGGAAGTCATGCCCGCTCTCCAGCCCTTCACGGATCTGGGCGCGGGGCGTGCCGTAGCAGTTGCCGAAGACCTCCGCCCATTCGAGGAACGCGTCGGCATCGACCATCTCGCGGAAGCCCGGCAAGTCGGTGAAGTGATAATCGTGCCCGTCGACTTCGCCCGGCCGCATCGGCCGGGTGGTGACCGAAACCGACATGCGCAGGTTGGCGTCCTCGGCCAGGAGCTTGCGCGCGATCGTGGTCTTCCCCGCGCCTGAGGGCGAGGACAGGATGAGCATCAGCCCGCGACGGGGATGAGAGGGAGGGTGAGGAGTCGAATCCGCCATGTGCGCTGTTGGCGCAGCGGAGCAGGGGAAATCAAGTGCGGCGTTATTCTTCGGCGTTGGCAGCTTGGTCCGACAGCGTCTTTTCGCCGCGTTGCCGCGACTCCCGGCGTTTGTAGCCGCGATCGAATGCGGTCTTGGCCAAGAGCGCCCCGGTCACCGCCAGGAATCCCGGAAGCGACTTCGACGCGACCCGCGCGGCACCGGTTGCGGTCATCGACTTCACCATCGTGCGGCCCTTGACGATGGCGGAGGCCTTTTCCGGTTCGTAGCGCATCCGGAGCATGGCCTTCTCGATCTGGCGGCCGACGATCATGACGACGCCGCGAGTGGCGATATCCCAGATAAGGATGTTGGTGGCCGGATTGGAGCTGGGCCCGGGAACCTTGGCGATCGTGCCCTTGACCGTCTTGGCGGCCCGCTTGATCCCCTTCGGTGCCTTCACGCTCATGCGCCAGCTCCTTGGCCGCGCGGACTTGAACCGGCGCGCGTTATTTCTTGCGGCCGAAATCGACCGTTACGACGTTCGAACCGTCGTCAGGGGTAGCGGCATCGGGCTTGCCATCCGCCTCGGGCGTATCGTTTTCCGCATCTTCGTGCGTCGCGGGCTCGATGTCGGTGACGGCGGCCTGGAACTGCAGCCCGAAGTCGACCGCCGGATCGACGAAGGCGGTGATCGCGGCAAAAGGAATGATCAGCTTGGCCGGAATCTGGTTGAAGCTGAGGCCCACGGTGAATTCGTGTTCGTCGACCGCGAGGTCCCAGAACTTGTTCTGCATGACGATGGTCATTTCGTCAGGGAACCGTTCCTTGAGGTGCTGGGGAATGTTCACCCCAGGGGCACCGGTCTTGAACGTGATGTAGAAATGATGGTTGCCGGGAAGCATGCCGCCCCCGCGCTCCACCGAGCCGAGCACCCGCCCAACCACGGCGCGCAGGGCCTCCTGCACGATCTCGTCGTAGGGTATCAGGCTGTCAGGCGTGTCTTCACTCATGCGCTTTCAAGTGGCGAGCACTCGCCGCGGGGTCAAGCGCGAATGCTTGCACACGTCCGTTCGTCGCGTATAGCGCAGCCCCATGCGCACCGGCAGTGTAGCCCGAAAGACGGCTGAGACCGACATTTCCGTAGAGGTAAACCTCGACGGGACTGGGACCTATGACGTGTCGACGGGGATCGGCTTTCTCGACCACATGGTCGAACAGTTCAGCCGCCATTCCCTGATCGACGTAACGCTCAAGGTCGCCGGCGACCTGCATATCGACCAGCACCATACGACGGAAGACAGCGCCATTGCCCTCGGGCAGGCGCTTTCGGATGCGCTCGGCAACAAGGCCGGGATTGGCCGCTATGGCATGGCCTATTCGCCGATGGACGAAACCCTGGCACGCGTGTCGCTCGATATCTCGGGCCGGCCGTACCTGGTGTGGAAGGCGCGTTTCACTCAGGAGAAGCTGGGTGAATGGGACACCGAGCTGATCGAACACTGGTTTCATTCGGTGGCGCAGGCGGCCGGGATCACGCTGCATGTCCAGCTGCTCTACGGCCAGAACAACCACCATGTGTGCGAGGCGATCTACAAGGGCTTTGCCCGCGCCATGCGCCAGGCGGTCGAGCTCGATCCGCGCAAGGGCGGGGCGATCCCGTCGACCAAGGGGCAGCTCGGGGGCTGAGGCGCGTTCTTATGGCTGAAGCCATTGCTCTCATCGATTACGGCGCCGGCAATCTCCACTCGGTCCACAACGCTCTAAAGGCGGCGGGGGCAGGGCACGTTGCGGTGACCGCGGATCCGAACCTGGTGCGCGGCGCCCGGCGTATCGTGCTGCCCGGTGTTGGGTCGTTCAAGGCCTGCGCCGATGGGCTCAGGTCCATTCCCGGCCTGGTCGAGGCGCTTGAGGAGCGGGTGCTGCAGGACGGCGTTCCGTTCCTCGGTATCTGCGTTGGCATGCAACTGCTCGCCTCGAGCGGTTTCGAGCACGGCGTGCACCCCGGCCTTGGCTGGATTCCCGGCGAAGTGCGGTTGATCGAGCGCACCGATCGGGCGATCAAGGTGCCGCATATGGGCTGGAACGACGTCTCGCCGATGCCGCATCCCAACGGCGCGGCGCTGATCGAGCCGGGCGAGGCCTATTTCCTCCATTCCTATCACTTCCGGCCCGAGAACGGCCGCGACGTGGCGGCGATGACCGACCATGGCGGCGGCCTCGTGGCGGCGGTTGCGCGCGACAATATCGTGGGCGTGCAGTTCCACCCGGAAAAGAGCCAGGCCTATGGCCTCGAGCTGCTGTCCCGCTTCCTCGAATGGGAACCCTGAGAGGGAACCTCAACTGATCCGAGGCGTCTCCGCTGGACTGGAGGCACCTATGAAAGAAGCGGATCGGAACCTGCGCCGAACGCCGTTTGCCGTGGACAGGTTGGTCATCACTCCCAACGACATCGACCTGTCGCGAGGGCCGCTGGCCGGTCATCTCGACAGCGAAACCTACGTCCTCGGCGCGTTCAATCCGGGCATGACCCGGCTGACCAACGGCAACCTGCTGCTGATGGTCCGCGTGGCCGAGGCGCTGCGCAAGCCGGTGTTCGACGATGCCGTCCACGCGATCCGCTGGGACGAGGGGCGCTATGTGCTGGACGCGTGGCCGCTGGAGCTGTGCGACACCTCGGACCCGCGCAAGTTCATGCTCCATGGGCAGGGTTGGCCGATCATGGCGCTGACCTCGCTATCCTGGCTGCTGCCGGTCGAGATGAGCGCGGATGGACTGGAAGTGGTCCGGTTCCACTACGACAAGGCGATCGCCCCGCAAGGCAGCTGGCAATGCTACGGGATCGAGGACGCGCGGATCAGCAAAGTGGGGGACCGCTGGTTGATGACCACCTGTTCGGTCAGCCCGGAGCGGCATTCGACCACGCTCTATTCCTCGCGCAACGCGCTCGACTGGGAGTTCGAAGGCATCGTCCTCGACCACCAGAACAAGGACATGCTGATCTTCGAAGGCAAAGTGAGCGGGAAGTACTGGGCGCAGACCCGGCCGCTCGGGCAGCTGTTCTTCGCCTACCCGCCGGGCAGCCCCTATCACGCGGGGCCCTCGATCAATCTCGCCACCAGTCCCGACGCGCTTCACTGGATGCCATGCCTTGAGCCGCATATCCGCCCTCACTCCGGCACCGCCGCGACGGCGCGCATCGGTGGGGGAACGCCGCCGATCCTGACCAAGGTCGCCGGCAAGCGGGGCTGGCTATCGTTGTGGCACGGGGTGGAGCCGCAGCAGATCGTCGGCATCTATCGCACATACTGGTCGCTGCTCGATCCCGACGAGCCGTGGAAAGTCATCGCCACCAACCATACCCCGCTGATCGAACCGAACGCGGAACTGACCGAGCCGATCAAGGACCTGATGTATCTTGGCGACCTGGTGTTCTCGACCGGGATCGTCGAGGCGGAGGATCACTTCATCGTGGCGAGCGGTGAGGCGGACCTGGCTTGTCGGATCACGCACGTGCCGAAAGCCGAATTCGCGCTCTCATAGTGTGTCGGAGCCAGTAGCGCGCGCGACGAAGCGCTGCTAGGCGCGCGGCGATGATCGTATTCCCTGCCATTGACCTCAAGCAGGGCCAGGTCGTGCGCCTGGCCGAAGGCGACATGGATCGCGCCACCGTCTACGGCGACGACCCTGCCGCGCAAGCGATGCTCTTTGCCGAGGCGGGGGCGCAGCATCTGCACGTCGTCGACCTCGACGGCTCCTTCGCCGGAAGGGCCGAGAACCGCTCGGCGGTCGAAGCGATCGTGGCGGCGTTTCCGGGCTATGTGCAGCTGGGCGGCGGCATCCGCACGCGCGAGGCGGTCGAGGGCTGGTTCGACCTTGGCGTGGCGCGCGTGGTCATGGGCACCGCGGCGCTCAAGGACCCACAGTTCGTCAAGGACATGGCGGCCGAGTTCCCCGGCGGCATCGTCGTCGCGGTGGACGCACGCGACGGGATGGTCGCGACCGAGGGCTGGGCCGAAGTCTCCGACGTTCCGGTCGTGGACATGGCCCGCCGGTTCGAAGACGCCGGGGTTGCCAGCCTGCTGTTCACCGACATCGGCCGCGATGGCCTGCTTACCGGCTGCAATATCGACGCGACGGTGGACCTCGCCCGGCGCACCGACTTGCCGGTCATCGCCAGCGGCGGGGTGAAGGGGCTCGACGATATCCGCATGCTGGCGCTCCATGCCGACGAGGGCATCGAAGGCGTGATCACCGGGCGCGCGCTCTATGACGGGCGGCTGGACCTGGCGGCGGCGATCGCGATGGCGAGCGCAGGGCGATGATCTTTGTGATCGTCGGGATCGTGGCGGCTGTCCTGATCGCTCTCGACGCGCGCAAGAATATCCGCCTCGGCTCCGCGACGACGCTGTTCGGCACCTACTCCAGGGAGGAGCGCCCGACGGCTTTTCGGATCATCTGCGGCGTGAAGCTGTTGATGAGCGTAACTCTGCTTATCTTGGCCGCAATGCTGGTCGCCAGGAATCCGACATGACTGTCCGCGTTCGCGTGATCCCCTGCCTCGATGTGGCCGATGGCCGCGTGGTGAAGGGCGTCAATTTCGTCGACCTGAAGGACGCCGGCGATCCTGTCGAGCAGGCCAAGGCCTATGACGAGGCCGGTGCGGACGAGCTCTGCTTCCTCGACATCTCCGCCAGCCACGAAGGCCGCGGCACGCTGCTCGACATCGTCCGCCGCACCGCCGAGGTCTGCTTCATGCCGCTGACCGTCGGCGGCGGGGTGCGTGCGGTCGAGGATGCGCGAGCGCTGCTGCTGGCTGGTGCGGACAAGGTTGCCGTGAACAGCGCTGCCGTCGCCCGGCCCGAGGTCGTCTCCGACATTGCGGCGCGATTCGGCAGCCAGTGCATCGTCGCTTCGGTCGATGCCCGCTGGAGCCACGACCACTGGGAAATTTTCACCCACGGCGGCCGCCGCGCGACTGGGATCGATGCGGTCGAGCATGCAGTGCGGCTGGCAAACCTCGGGGCGGGCGAGCTGCTCGTGACCTCGATGGACGGCGATGGAACCCAGCGCGGCTACGACCTCAAGCTCACCCGTGCGATCGCGGACTCCGTCTCGGTGCCGGTCGTCGCTAGCGGCGGCGTCGGCAACCTGCAGCACCTGGTCGAAGGGGTGACCGAGGGCCACGCCAGCGCCGTGCTAGCGGCCTCGATTTTCCACTTCGGAACCTACACCATCGCCGAGGCCCATGCGGCGCTGCGGGCAGCGGGATTACCGGCCCGGGGTTAACCGGAATTCGGCAGACGGTCCCGGCGCGGGACATCTATCTTCAGCGCGGTTGCAAAGGCCTGCCGGGGGTTCATGGCCGGGGCATGGTCTCACGTTCCCTCCTCGCCCTAGCGTTTCTCACTTCGGCCACTCCCGCCTTGGCCCAGGACGTCTCCGTGGTCTCTGGCGGGTCGCACTTCACGCTGTTCGCGCTCGGCGTAATCGGCCTCATCATCGGCCGCCGCGCGGCCATGCGCGATACCGATCAGGACTAAGCCGTCGGCGCCTGACTTGACGCAAGCGGCCGGCTTGCGCATGCCGCGCAGATGGACACTCTGGCCCGCCTCGAACGTACGATCGCACAACGCCGTTCGGCTGCGGACGAAAGCAGCTACGTCGCCACCCTGAAAGCGCGAGGCCTTCCCGTGATGGCCCGCAAGCTGGGTGAAGAAGGCGTGGAGACGGTTATCGCCGCCCTCTCCGGCACTCGCGAGGAACTTGTGGGCGAGTCCGCCGACCTGCTGTTCCACCTGCTGGTCCTGCTCGCCGAAAAGGACGTTCCGTTCGGCGAGGTCCTGGCGGAGCTGGAGCGTCGCGAAGGGACGTCAGGCCTGGCGGAGAAAGCCGCGCGAGGCGCCTGATGCCGATCGACGCTACCCTGGCCTATGACGACCAGAACGTCTTCGCGAAGATACTGCGCGGCGAGATCCCGTGCAGCAAGGTCTACGAGGACGAATGGGCCCTCGCCTTCCACGACATCGCGCCCCAGGCGCCGATGCACGTGCTGGTCGTGCCGAAGGGCGCTTATGTGAGCTGGGACGATTTCGCCGCCAAGGCTCCGGCGGAAGAGATTGCCGGGTTCGTGCGCGCGGTCGGCCATATCGCCCGAGAGAATGGCTTGGTCGAACCGGGCTATCGCCTGTTGGTCAATGTCGGTGCTCATGGCGGGCAGGAAGTGCCGCATCTCCACGTCCACCTTTTCGGTGGTCGCCCGCTCGGACCGATGATCGCGCGCTAAGCACAGTCCGCCACCCGGCATTGGAGAATTACCGGGAATAGTCCCCTGAAGGTTGCAACCCGAGTCACGGGTTGGCTAAGGCCGTTCGGGACGATGGTTAAGACGCTGCCCCAGCCTCCTTCGGGCCTGTTCAACGGCCCGCTGCACCTGTTCCCGGTGCGTGTCTATTACGAGGACACGGACCTTTCAGGGATCGTCTATCACGCCAACTATCTGCGCTGGTTCGAACGGGCGCGTTCGGACATGCTCCGGCTGCTCGAGGTCGATCAGCGCGCTGCTGTCGAAGCGGGTGAGGGCGCCTATGCCGTTGCCGACCTCGCGATCCGCTATGTCGCCCCGGCCCGGCTCGACGATGCCGTGATCATCGAAACCACCGCGGCCGAGATCGGTGCGGCCAGTGTGCGCCTGCTTCAGCGGGCGATGCGCGAGAAAGACTTGCTCGCGGAAATGTCTGTTCGGGTTGGATTCATCTCGCCTGATGGACGACCGCGCCGTCAGCCCGCTCCGTGGCGGGCCGCCTTCGAAACCGTACTTACCCCGAAAGACGCTGCATGATCCTGCTTTCGACCTTGTCCTCCACGGCCGCCACCGCGCCGACCCGGCTCGATCCGGTGCAACTGTTCCTCGATGCCGACATCGTGGTGCAGATCGTCATCGTCGGGCTGGTGCTGGCGAGTATCTGGGTGTGGATGATCATCGTCTCGTTCTCGCTGCGGATCTCCAAGGTCCGCCGCCAGAGCCGGCGTTTCGAGGAAGAGTTCTGGGACGCCGATCAGCCGGACGCGCTCGTTTCGCGCAAGCTGAAGCAGGGCAATCCCTCGGTCCGCGTGGCCGCAGCAGGCCTCGAGGAACTGCGCACCTCGACCAAGGATGGCTTGCGCAACCGCGACGGCGCCAAGGCCCGCATCGCGCTGGTCATGGAAGGCCAGGTCGCGACCGAGGCGGATGCGCTGGCGGACCGGCTCAACTTCCTCGCCACGACTGGTTCGGTTGCGCCGTTCGTCGGGCTGTTCGGCACCGTGTGGGGGATCATGAACAGCTTCTTCCAGATCGGCATGCAGCAGAATTCTTCTCTCGCCGTGGTGGCTCCGGGCATTTCCGAGGCGTTGTTCGCCACCGCCATTGGCCTGTTCGCGGCCATTCCGGCGGTGATCGCCTACAACCGCTTCAGCCACCGCGTGAACGGCTACGAGGCACAGTTGCAGCGCTTTGCCGACCAGGTCCACGCCCAGATCGGCCGCGAGTTGGAGCGCACCTGATGGCGATGGGCCTCCACGCATCCTCGCGCCGCCGCGGCCGTTCGGGCCGCCGGGCGCCGGTGGCGGAGATCAACGTCACCCCGCTGGTCGACGTCATGCTGGTGCTGCTGATCATCTTCATGGTCACCGCGCCGATGCTGGCGAGCGGCGTCCCGGTGGAACTGCCGGACAGCCGCGCCAACGCGCTCGATCAGGAACCGGACCAGGTGACCATCTCGATCGACCGCCAGGGCTTCATCTTCGTGGATGACTCCCCGGTCGAGGAAGGTCGCTTTGCCGAGGCGATGGAGCGGGTGAACTGCAGCCGTCCCGACGCGCCGCTGATCACGCTGCGCGCCGACAAGGCGCTCGACTACGGCCGGGTCATGGCGGTGATGGGCGAACTCAACCGCGCCGGATGCAATAGCATCTCGCTGGTCACCCAAGGTTCAGTTGAGGCTCCATAGCCCGGTACGTCATGGGGCCCGTTACACATCTATCACGCGAAGAGCGGATCGGCCTTGGCCTTGCAGCCGTGGCCCACGTCGCGCTGGTCGCGGGGCTGTACTACAACGTGCAGGACGACCCCACGCCGCTGCCGATCCCGGAGCGGATGACGGTCAGCCTGGCCGACCAGGTGAGCCTGGAATCGACCGCGCCGGATGCTGTTTCTGAAGTCCAGGCCGCTGTGGCACCTGTGCTAGCGCCGGAGCCGGCGCCGGTGATCGAACCTATGCCGGAACCGGTAGTGGCACCTCAGCCCAAGCCGACCGCGCGGCCAACGCCGACACCGCGTCCGACAGCAAGCCCGCGCCCTACGCCGAGGGCCACAGCCAAGCCGACACCAACACCGACTGCACGTCCTTCGCCCAGGCCCACTAGCTCTGCCCGGCCAACGCCGACCCCTTCCGCCCGCCCCACAACGGCTCCGACGCTGACCAATCGTGGCGGCGGCAGCCGGCTCGGCTCTGATTTCCTTGCGGGCGCTGGAGCGAGCCAAAGCGGAGCGACCCGCGGAACCCAGGCGGCCACTTTCGGCGCTGCGGAGCAGGCGTCGCTGCAGCAGGCGATCAACCGTCAACTCGGACCTAACTGGAGCGCGCCGCAGGGTCTCGATGCGGAGAAACTCGTCACGGTCCTCGTCTGGGAACTCAACGAGGATGGCAGCCTGAGGGGCAGGCCCCAGTTGGTTAGACAGACGGGAATCACCGACTCAAATCGGCCACAGGCACCGCTGCACGCAGAGCGCGCCATCAAGGCGGTGCAGCTAGCCGCGCCGTTCGACTTGCCCAAGGAATTTTACAGCAAATGGAAGCGCCTGACATGGACGTTCGACAGAAGGCTTGGACCATGAACATCCGCACTCTCTTCCTTAGCGTGGGGCTCTGTGTCCTCGCCGCACCGGCGCTGGCCCAGAATGCCGGTCAGGCTCCTGCGGGCGCTCAACCCATCGAGGTACCCAACCTCGAAGAGGAAGGTTTGGTAGGCACCGTCACCGACGAAAGCGCTTGGCAGGACCTCGGCATCGCCATCCCGGCCTTCGCCACCAACAGCAACCAGCCGACGCCCGCCAATTCGCAGGGCACGGGCGCGCTCGGCCAGGAGCTTGGTCGGGTCGTCTACAACGACTTGCGCAACAACGGCCTGTTCCGCCCGGTCGGTCCGGACGCGCTGCCGCGCCCGGCCTATCCGGAGATCACCGCCCCGACCTGGGGCACCTGGCAGGGCCGTTCCGCCGAGATGCTCGTGCAGGGCTATGTACGTGCTAATGCGGATGGCGGGCTGACGGTCGGCTGTTACCTTTATGACGTGCAGCTTCAGCAGGAACTTGTCCGCGAAGGCTGGGTGGTTACCGCGGCCGATTGGCGCCGCGCGGCGCACAAGTGCGCTGACCTCGTCTATTCGCGCCTCTCGGGCGAGAGCCCGTTCTTCGACAGCAAGATCGCCTACATCGCCGAGACCGGGCCCAAGGGTAACCGCGTCAAGCGCCTGGCGATCATGGATTCAGACGGGGCCAACCACCGCTTCATCACCAACGGCCAGGCGACGGCGCTGACGCCACGCTATTCGCCCGACTATTCGAAGATCGTCTACCTCAGCTACCTCAACGGCTACCCGCGCATCTTCGTCTACGACATCGGCACCGGCCGCCAGACACTGGTGACGCAGAGCCAGAACCCGACGATGGCCCCGCGCTGGTCGCCGGACGGCAAGTGGATCCTCTATTCGATGGCCACGGGCGGTAACACCGACATCTATCGCGTCTCGGCCGCTGGCGGCGGCACCAGCCAACGCCTGACCGACACGCCGGGCATCGACATCGGCGGTTCCTATTCGCCTGATGGATCGAAGATCGTGTTTGAAAGCGACCGGTCGGGCAGCCAGCAGATCTACGTGATGGACGCCGATGGCGGAAACCAACGGCGGATCAGCTTCTTCGGCGGCCGCGCGGCGACGCCCGAATGGAGCCCGCGTGGCGACCAGATCGCTTTCACCCACATTGCTGGCGACCTCCGGGTCGCCGTCATGAGCCCGTCCGGCGGCGGCATGCGATACCTGACCAACAACTGGCAGGACGAGGCGCCGACCTGGGCTCCTAACGGGCGCATCGTGCAGTTCTTCCGCACGGCGCCGAACAGCGGCGAAGCCTCGATCTGGCAGGTCGACCTGACCGGTCGGAACGAGCGCCGCCTCAATACCCCGGTGGGAGCATCTGACCCTGCCTGGGGACCTGTCCTGCCATAAATACCAAAGTCAGGTTTCGTATCGGGTCGCACCGAAAAGAGAAGTTATCCAAGGAGGAGAATAGACATGAACAAGACCGCAATCGCCGTTACCTTAGCGAGTGCGCTTGCCTTGTCGGCCTGTTCGAAGAAGGCACCGGAGGTCCTGCCGCCACCGCCGCAGACGTCGACGCCGACCCCCAGCGGTCCGCCGCCTCAGGCTGGACTCGTTCCCGGCTCGCAAGCGCACTTCGCGCAGGCGATGCAGGGCCGCGACACGATCTACTTCGACACCGATCAGTACAACGTTGACTCGGAAGACCAGGCGGCGCTGCGCCAGCAGGCTCAGTACATGCAGCAGTACGCTGACATTCGCGCCACGATCGAAGGTCACGCCGACGAGCGCGGCACGCGTGAGTACAACCTCGCACTGGGTGAACGCCGGGCCAATGCGGCTCGCAATTACCTCGTCAGCCTGGGTATCTCGCCCGACCGCCTGAACACGGTCAGCTATGGCAAGGAACGCCCGGTTGCACTGGGCTCGAACGAAGCTTCGTGGGCCCGTAACCGCCGTGCGGTGACGGTGATCCTGAACTGAGGTCAGTCTGACTGGCTCTCCCCCTTCCGTGCGGGAGGGGGAGGGTTCTCAAATGTCGGGATGGCTGCTGGACCGTTCGGTCCGCTGCAGCGACAAAGTCAGTTAAAAAGCGGCAGTGCAGCCGAGAACGAGGGCGCAGCGAGTTCGATCGTGGCGCCCTTTTCGTTGCCCAAGCGCTCTGTGCCGGCCTGGGCCGGGCCGAACAGGGCCAGCGCCGAAAGGGCGAACACGGAAAAGGCCGAAGCCACGGAAAGCTGCTTGGACATAATCAATCTCTATTCGGAAACTGGCGCTCTATGTAGCGTATATCCGTCTATATTGCAACGCAGCATATCCAGACCGCAGTCAATGAAACTTGCACGGCAACGCCTATGCGGCGTGGCCGGGAGCGCCTATAGTGAGAAGATGCTGTCGGTAGAGTTAATATCGTGAGCCGTTCCACCCGCTCCCTCGACTGGGGCTTTCCGCGCTGGCGTAGCTACGGCACATCGCGCGAAACGGCCAAAGTGCGCCTGTGTGACAGGCATGGCTGTGACGAGCCTGGGAACTGTCCCGCGCCGAAGGCGCCGAACAGCCCGGAGCGCTGGTATTTCTGCCAACGCCATGCCGCCGAATACAATTCGAAGTGGGATTACTTCGAAGGCCTGGAGAAGGCCGAGGCCGAAGAGCGGGCAGGCGCCGAAGAGCGCACCAATTCCGGCTACGCTTCAGCCGCGTACTACGGCTGGTCCGGCTCCGGCGACGGCAGCCGCAGCGCCGACGAGATGCGCGCGCTCGAAGTCCTGGGGCTCGATGCCGATGCCGACTTCGAAACCGTCAAGAAGGCCTGGCGCGCGCGGGCCAAGGAAGTTCACCCTGACGTGAAGCCCGGCGATTCCGAAGCGGCCAAGCACTTCCAGGCCTGCCAGCTCGCCTATGAAGTGCTGCGGCAGGCCGAAGAACGGCGCGAGTGGCGGGGCTAGCGACGCCCCGGAGTTCAGGGACTGACGGGGGCGCCGTCGTTGCCGGTGCTTACCAGGACGGCGAGGAGCACTGCGAAGATCGCAATCAAGGGGAGGACGAACCCACCTTCGCTCAAGATACCGTTACCGCCAAGGCCTTCTGCCTTGTCAATCCCGGCGCCGGTGCGAGCGACCACGCCCGATGAACCTTCGACGGCCTGTGCCAGCACAGGTGAACTGGTCAGCGAGACCGCGGAAAACGCCACCAGAACATATTTACCCAATCTCACGGACTTGCCTCCACTAGTCAGGAGACCCCTTTATGATCTTCCTGCGCGATTGACGAGTGGTCGTTTCCAAACGTTGTGAGGGCAATTCGCAGCGGGGTCCTCAGGCGGTCGAGATGCGCGGAAAGGCGTGAATCGTCCCGAGCCCCGGCGCGTCACTCGCGCCGGGAATCTCGTTCATTCAGCGGGGCCGAACTCACCTGAATCTGCCTGCTGACGTCGAGGCGTGCGCCCGCATCCAAAGCGCCACCGGGGCCGGCGCCAACCGTGCTCACGCCGGCGCCGGGGGTGCCTACAGAGACATTCAGTCCGGCAGTATTGTCGACCACGAGCTTGACCCACAGCGTGCCGTTCTCGCTGAAATAGGAGGTCTCACCGGCGTCGCGCAGCGCTGCCAGGCTGGGCTTCTGCGCGCCCCCGGCGGCGGTGCTGAAGCCGGGAAGCTCGAAGATCACCCACGAGCGATCGTCCATTTCCCTCAGGGTCAGGGACAGGGAGTCCCTGCTGGTCTCCACCCTCACCTCGGCTCCGCTGCGGATCGTGGTCTGTCCGGTGTATTCCCACCGCCTGCCGTTGCGGCTGAGCATGACCGGATCGGGGATGGGGGCGTTGCCGAAGCCGAAGTTGCCGCCAAGGCCGAAGTGACCGAAATCGCCCCGACACACGGCAGCACCCCATTCGGGCTTGATTTCACAGGCGGCTTCGTCGGACGCGATGCCGTTGTCGAGGACGATGTAGGAATTGGGGACGCCGCCGACCGAGCCGTCCCGGTCATGGATCGTCGCGCCCCTCCAGGCATTCTGCCTGCCAAAATCGGAAGCCCATTTACGCACGACCGGGGGGAAACTGACCCGCTTGGCGTTGACGAATTTCGCGCCCTCGACCGCGTTCTCGGTGCTCATCCCGAAGCTGGTGTACATCAGGTATGAGAGCGCGCCGGCATCGCGGGTTTCGTTAGGCACGAAATTCACGAAGGTGACGTTCTCCACGTCGTGACGGAGATCGTAGTACTCGTACCCGCGGATCGGGAAATCCGTGAGTTCGTTCGGCATGCTGCGGCCGTAGGCGATTTCCTGCGGAGTCGTGGGGTTACCGATATTGTCGCTTTCGCCCACGAACACGGAGTCGACGACCCGCGACGTGTAGGCGGCGCGACCGACCGCGGAAGCCGCATGGGTGAAGCCGACCGCGTTGTCGGCCACCCTCAGGTTCTTGAACAAGTGCAGCTCACCGCGGCCCCAGACGGCGCCATGGCGGTTCTTGTAGCCGGTGAAATTGTCGAAGACCGATTCCGCCGGCTGGCTGTTCGTGTCGGCCGGATTGGCAAAGGCGAAATGGTAGTTGCTGCCGCCGACACTGAACGTGCCGTCAGGCTTGGGGCCACGGTCGAACATGAAGCCGTCAAAGTTCGAATGGGCGGTGTTGCCGCTGAATTCCCGCACCGGGGTTCGGCGAGGCCAGGTATTGGCACTGACCTCCTTGCCTTCGAACTGGCCGGTCGGATGCTCGGGCAAGGCGAACCAGAAGCCGGTCTGGTCGGACCCTGCAGCCACGTTGTCGCGGTAGATGTTGTCCGGATTGGTGATCCAGAACGTCGACGCCGTGTTGTCAGAGGGGATCAGGACATCCTTGGAAGCCTGGCCGGCAGCGGACGATCCCGGTCCGCCCCCCAAACCGGCGGGGCCGAGGTTCGTGGGGATACACGGCAGGGTCGGATGACACTTGGTCATGATGCCGAGGTTGTGGACGAACTGGTTGCCGGTCTCGACCGCGTCTTCGAGGAAGAAGCAGTGCCCCACGGTGTTGAAGGTGACGTTGTTCTCCACCTGCACGTTGTTGGTGCCGTGGACGGTGACGCAACGGCTGTAGGTGTCGTGGATGGCCGAGTTCTTGATGTACTGCCCCTGGCCTTCGCCGATCAGGTGCCAGTGCATC
>NZ_LMHH01000004.1 GCF_001427865.1 Altererythrobacter sp. Root672 | reverse complement strand
ACGGAGCAGGCGCGATCGCAGGCGCATTATGGTCATCCCCTCAATCGGGACTGTGTCCCGTTATTATTTTGACCAGTGTCTGCAACGGATAGCCCGATTTGCCAAGCTGCCGTTGGAGCCAACCTTCACCTCACCCCGTCACCCCCGCTACCGCACCGGTGGATGCCGGTCGCTTGCCCCTAGCCAAACCCGCCACGCTCGGGCAGGAACAAAACATGATTGCGAAGCTGACGGGACGGCTGGACGAAAGCGGGGCGGACTGGGCGGTGATCGACGTCCAGGGCGTCGGCTATCTCGTGCATTGCTCGAGCAAGACTCTCGCCGCGCTCGGCATCGCCGGCGATGAGTGCACGGTCTTCACCGACTTGCAGGTGAGCGAGAACGATATGCGCCTGCTTGGCTTCGCCGATGCGGGGGAGCGCGACTGGTTCCGCCTGCTGACCACGGTCCAAGGCGTCGGCAGCAAAGTCGCGCTGGCGATCCTCTCGGCGTTGTCGATTGACGAACTGCAGCGGGCCTGCGGGGCTGGAGATGCGGCGCAAGTGGCGCGCGCTCAGGGTGTCGGGCCGAAGCTGGCCGGGCGGATCGTCAACGAGCTCAAGGACAAGGCCGGGGCGTTGCCGGGTGGTTCGGCGGGCGTGGCGGTGGCGGTGTCGCAGCCGGGAAGCGCAAGTGCCGATGCGGTCTCGGCGTTGCAGAACCTCGGGTTCAAGCCTGCTGTTGCGGCGAGCGCCGTGGCGCATGCGCAGGCGGAGCTGGGCGAGGGTGCCGGGTTGAACGAGCTGGTGCGGGTGGCGCTGAAGAGGGCGGCGGGGTGATGGTAACACCCTTGGTGCGGTGTAATGTTCCAAGCGACTGGACCGCCGACTTCAGTCAGTGCCTTTATGAGTGGCAATCGCTCGAAACCGGCGCGTTTGCAGTTTTGGCAGCACTGATAGGTTACTTGGCCATCAGGCTGCAGATCCGCCACGCGGACAAACTGGAAAACAAGCGGCTGATGCGTTTGCATCGAGCGAAACGCTTCGTTCTACCTCTTACGCTCTCTACCGCCACGCATTACGCTAACGAGGTGATTAGGAGCCTTTCCGAGGCGAGCGCAATCCTTCGATCTACACCCAATGGTCGACTAAGCGGGCATTGGAGCCCGCCGGTCTTCCCGAGCGAAATCCCCGTCAGCTTGGGGGAGTTCGTTGAAACTAGCGACGTTGAAACGGTAAACGCTCTGGTGAGTGAATTGCTTCGGCAAATTCAGATTCTGAACGCTCGCCTCGTGTCACTGATCGCTGATGAGGACGTATTCCGCTTAGGAATCAACATGAACATCGCGGAATATCAATTGCAGGCCGCAAAGATACGTCAGTTATGCGGTGCTTTGTTCCCTTATGCACGGGGCCAATCTGAAGACGTTCCGACGGAATTGGAAAGAGGGCCTGTTGTGTCAAGCCTCAGGTTTAACGGCACCGCTGCACCTGACGATGATTTTGAGAGTGTCATCGAGCGATTCCAAAGTGTCGGGAAACCTTGGTGGACTGCGAACGATGACCGATAACCCCACCCTCACCCCTCAGCGCCAGCCCGAGGACCAGGACGCCGCTCTGCGCCCCAAGTCGCTCGGCGAGTTCGTGGGGCAGGAAGCGGCGCGCGAGAACCTGCGCGTGTTCATCGAAGCCGCACGCGGGCGGGGCGAGGCGATGGACCATGTGCTGTTCTTCGGCCCGCCGGGCCTCGGCAAGACCACGTTGGCGCAGATCGTGGCCAAGGAGCTCGGCGTCGGCTTCCGCGCTACCAGCGGCCCGGTGATCGGCAAGACTGGCGACCTCGCGGCGCTGCTGACCAATCTCGAACCGCACGACGTGCTGTTCATCGACGAGATCCACCGGCTCAATCCGGTGGTCGAAGAAGTGCTCTACCCGGCGATGGAGGACCGCGCGCTCGATCTGATCATCGGCGAGGGGCCCTCGGCGCGCTCGGTGCGGATCGACTTGCCGCCGTTCACGCTGATTGGCGCGACGACCCGGCAGGGCCTGCTGACCACGCCGTTGCGCGACCGCTTCGGCATTCCGGTGCGCTTGAACTTCTACACTGTGCCCGAACTGGAGCGGGTGGTGACGCGTAGCGCTTCGCTGCTCGGCATGGCCATCGATCCCGCGGGTGCGCGCGAGGTGGCTCGCCGGTCGCGCGGCACACCGCGCGTGGCCGGACGCTTGTTGCGCCGGGTGCGCGACTTTGCCCACGTTGAGGGAGCGCCGCTGATCACCTCCGAGGTAGCGGACAAGGCGCTGACCCGGCTGGAAGTCGATACGCTTGGCCTCGATGCGATGGACCGGCGCTACCTCACCATGATCGCCGACATCTACAAAGGCGGCCCGGTGGGCGTGGAAACGCTCGCCGCGGGCCTCGCCGAGCCGCGCGACACGATCGAGGACGTGGTCGAACCGTTCCTGATCCAGCTCGGCCTGGTCGCCCGCACGGCGCGCGGGCGCTGCCTCAACGATGCGGGATGGAATCACCTGGGAATCACCCCGCCGAGCGGCTCGCAGACCGGCCTGTTCGATCCCGGAAAGTAGCCGCGGCCGTTAACGGTCGTTCGGATTCGCGCGCAGTTCGGTTCCAGATCGGGACAGAGCCGCTCGCCGGCCTCTGAGACTTCGCAAAAAACGACATCGCGCTCTCGGAATCTTGGTTAATCCGATTGCCGACCCCTCGCTAGCGCGTGTTCTTGGCAGTGGAGGAGAAGGGCTGGAGGTCCAATTCGGACTGGCAGCGCTCCTGGCCACTGAGAGAGAAAACGCATGTCGGTACGCACAGCCCTCGCCAAACTGGCCGCTCTCGCGGCAAGCGGAGCGCTCGTCGGTGGCGCGGTCCACCAGGCCGAACCGCAGGCGCGGACCACGGACTACAAGTCCGGCAAGTCGGTTCCGATCGAGCGGCCGATCAAGCAGGTAAAGGCGCCCCCACCGCGCCCGGTGGTGGTGGCCGAAGCCCCGCCGCCCGAACTCCCGCCGATCGAGCGCGTGATCGATGCGCCGCCGATCGCCCCAATTCCCATCGCACCGTTGCCTCAGGCAGCCGTCGTGGCGACAGGCAGCCCACCGCCCGTCGTGATCGGCGGTTCGAGCGGCGGTGGCTTCGGCGGCGGCTTCTTCGGAGGCTTCTTCGGCGGGGGCAGCAGCGGCGGCAGCATCACGGTTTCGACCACGACGTCCGGTTCGAGCTCATCTTCGGGCACCCCGCAGAGCACGACCACGACGACGACAACCACGACCAGTTCGGGTTCGACCAGCGGCATCAATATCGACATCGACAATTCGAGCACCGGCAGTTCGACTTCGACCTCGTCGGGCGGCAGCTCGACCTCCACGTCGACCGGGGGCAGTTCGACGTCGACCAGCTCCGGGACGATCAGCAGCACGACCACCTCGAGCTCGGGCAACGTGACCAGCACCAGCTCGACGTCCGGCGACATCACTTCCAGCACATCGAGCTCGAGCAGCACTTCGACGAGTTCGTCGACCTCAAGCTCGACGTCGACCAGCTCGTCCACTTCGACATCGAGCTCGACCAGTTCTTCCACCGGCTCGAGCTCGGGCGTGTCCAGCACCACTTCGGGCACCGAAGTTCCGGAACCGCCGATGATGGTCCTGTTCGGGGTGGGCGCCGCTGCCGTGTTCATGCGACGCCGCAGGAAGGTACCCGCTGCGGCGGCCTGAACCCACTACCTTCGATGCGGTGAAAGGGCGGTTCGGGGGGGCCGCCCTTTCGTTTATGGGGCGGTCGAAACCCAGTTCACGCCCGGCCCGTCAGTGCGGATCACGTCCGCCAGTTCCCAGACGTTGGCATAGCCGTACCCGACCAGGTTGATGAAAGTCGGTATGTTGAGAGCCAGCTCGACCTTCTTCACCACCACCGGTGGCCGGTCGTCGGCGAAGTTGTTGTTGCAGTAGATGTAGACCGGCCGGCCCTGGTCCGGGCCGAGCACTTCAGCGAGCCGCTCGGCGGTGAAATCCGGCAGCGGCAGATTGATGGCTCCGTCCAGGTGTCCAGCGGCAAAGGCGCTTTCCGACCGGGCGTCTAGCAGGATCGCACCATCGTGCTGGGCGCGCCGAGCGAACTCTTGCCAGCCCAGGCGCCTGCCTTCGCGGTACTCGCCTAGCCGGCCCGCCAGCTCGACGAAGCCTTCGTAGTCGACCTGAGGGTTGGCGGGCAGCTCGGCACGGGCCTGCAACGGCAGAGCCAGCAGCGAGCCCGCTAAAACGGATATGAGAACAGCGGTTCGGACGGGGCGCATGGACTTCTCCCTTCACGAGAGAAGCTGCGCCCCGATCCTAAAACCGCGGATGAACGGCCTCAGGCCGCCAGCTTCCGCAGCACGTAGTGGAGGATGCCGCCGTTGCGGTAGTATTCCATCTCGTTCGCCGTATCGATCCGGCACCGGGCGGTGAAGGTGAAGCTCTCGCCGTTCGGGCGAGTGACTTCCACTGCAACGTCCTGGCCCGGTTCCAGCCCGGCAAGCCCGTGGATGCTGAACTTGTCGTCGCCCGTCAGGCCAAGCGTGGCGCGGCTCTCGCCGTCCTTGAACTGCAGCGGCAGCACGCCCATCCCGACGAGGTTCGAACGGTGGATACGCTCGAAGCTCTCCACGATCACGGCGCGCACGCCGAGCAGGTTGGTGCCCTTGGCCGCCCAGTCGCGGCTGGAGCCGGTGCCGTATTCCTTGCCGGCGATGACGACCAGCGGCGTGCCATTGGCCTTGTGCTGCATGGCCACGTCGTAGATCGCGCCGACCTCTTCACCGTAACGGCTCATGCCGCCTTCGATGCCCGGGACCATCTCGTTCTTGATGCGGATGTTGGCGAAGGTGCCGCGCATCATGACTTCGTGGTTGCCGCGGCGGCTGCCGTAGGAGTTGAAGTCGCGCTTATCGACCTGATGCTCGAGCAGGTAACGGCCCGCGGGGCTGTCAGCCTTGATCGAGCCCGCCGGGCTGATGTGGTCGGTGGTGACCGAATCGCCGAGGATCGCCAGCGGCAGTGCGCCGACGATGTCGGTTACCGCGGCCGGAGTCATGCTCATGCCTTCGAAGTACGGCGGGTTCGCGACGTAGGTGCTGCCCGCACGCCACTGGTAGGTGTCGGAACCGACCACGTCGATCGCCTGCCAGTGCGTGTCGCCCTTGTAGACGTCGGCATAGCGAGCCACGAACATGCCGCGGTTGATGCTGCCGGCGCGCAGGTCGGCGACTTCCTGGTTGCTCGGCCAGATGTCCTTGAGGAACACGTCCTGTCCGTCCTTGCCGACGCCGATCGGCGTGGAGATGATATCTTCGGTCACCGTGCCCTTGAGCGCATAGGCGACCACCAGCGGCGGGCTGGCGAGGAAGTTTGCGCGCACGTCGGGGCTGACGCGGCCTTCGAAGTTGCGGTTGCCCGACAGGACCGAGGCGGCGACGATGTCGTTGCCGTTGATCGCCTGGCTGATCGGTTCGGCCAGCGGGCCCGAGTTGCCGATGCAAGTGGTGCAGCCATAACCGACGAGGTCGAAGCCGATCGCGTCGAGGTGCTGCTGCAGGCCGGCCTTCTCGAGGTAGTCGGTGACCACCTGCGATCCCGGAGCGAGGCTGGTCTTGACCCACGGCTTGGGCTTGAGGCCCTGCTCGTTCGCCTTCTTGGCGACGAGGCCGGCGGCGATCAGCACGTCGGGGTTGGAGGTGTTGGTGCAGCTGGTGATCGCGGCAATGACCACGTCACCGTCGCCGATGTCATGGCTCGCGCCTTCGACCGGGGTGCGCTTGGGCGAGGACTTGCCGTAGAGCGACTTGAGCTCGCTGTTGAACAGGTCGTCCACGTCCGGCAGCGCGACCTTGTCCTGCGGGCGCTTCGGGCCGGCGAGCGAGGGGACGACGCTGCCGAGATCGAGTTCGAGCGTGTCGGTGAAGACCGGATCGGGCGCATTGGGGTCGAGCCAGAAGCCCTGCTCCTTGGCGTAAGCCTCGACCAGCGCGATCTGATCCTCGTCACGGCCGGTGAGGCGCAGGTATTCGAGCGTCTTGTCGTCGATGCCGAAGAAGCCGCAAGTCGCGCCGTATTCCGGAGCCATGTTGGCGAGCGTCGCGCGGTCGGCGAGGCTGAGCGAGGCGAGACCGGGGCCGAAGTACTCGACGAACCGGCCGACCACGCCACGAGCGCGGAGCATCTGGGTGCAGGTCAGCACGAGGTCGGTGGCGGTAACGCCTTCCTTGAGCTGGCCGGTCATCTTGAAGCCGACGACTTCGGGGATCAGCATCGAGACCGGCTGGCCAAGCATCGCTGCCTCCGCCTCGATCCCGCCGACGCCCCAGCCGAGCACGCCCAGGCCGTTGATCATCGTGGTGTGGCTGTCGGTACCGACGCAAGTGTCGGGATAGGCGACCATGGCGCCGTCCTGGTCGAGGCTGGTCCACACGCCCTGGGCGATGTGCTCCAGGTTGACCTGGTGGCAGATGCCGGTGCCCGGAGGTACGGCCTTGAAGTTGGCGAGGCTCTTCGAGCCCCACTTGAGGAAGTCGTAGCGTTCGAGGTTACGTTCGTACTCGAGCTCGACGTTCTTCTCGAACGCCTTGGGGTGGCCGAACTCGTCGACCATGACCGAGTGGTCGATCACCAGGTGCACCGGCACCAGCGGGTTGATCTTGGAGGTGTCGCCGCCGAGCTTGGCGATCGCGTCACGCATCGCGGCGAGATCGACCACGCAAGGCACGCCGGTGAAGTCCTGCATCAGCACGCGCGCCGGGCGGTACTGGATTTCCTTGCCCGTGACCGGGTCCTTCTGCCAGTCGGCAATCGCCTGGATGTCGCCGACCGAAACGGTGAACCCGGCGTCTTCGAAGCGCAGCAGGTTTTCGAGCAGGACCTTCATCGAGAACGGCAGGCGGCTGACGTCGCCGATCTTCTCCGCGGCCTTGTTGAGCGAGTAGTAAGCGAACTTCTTGCCCGCGACCTCCAAGGTGCTGCGGGTATCGAGCGAATTCTTGCCGACCTGGGTCATGGGCGAGTGGGCCTCCTGATAATGCTGAATCCGACCGCGTGAAGGGCCGGTTTGCGCTGGCGCTTGCGCGTTCAGGCGCGCTAGGTCAAGGCACGGCGATAATCAGGAGCGTGTCATGACAACAGGACCTTCGGGCAGGCGGCAGGAACCGCTTTACGTGATACCGATGGCCCTGGCGCTGATTCTCGCTGCGATCCTCGGCGCTGCGTTCGGGTTGATCTGGCATGCAGCGGGCTTCGGGGCGAAGACAGAGACGGCTGCTCCGGCTGCCAAGGCGGGAAGCTAGGCCGCGGCCTGTTCGGGATGTTTGCGCGGCGCGGCAATCCAGCAGGCGACCACGATCAACGCTGCGCCCAGGAGAACTGCCACTCGCAGGCTCTCGTCGAATAGCAGCCAGCCGAATAGCGCGGCCCACAGGAACCCGGAGTATTCGAGCGGCACGAGCGCCTGGGCTTCCGCCCGGGCATAAGCCCAGGACAGCAGCAGGACGGCGACCACGGCAAGTCCCGCCGACGCGCCGATCACGGGCCAGGTTTCCAATGCCGGCATTTCGAACATCCACGGGGCAAACAGCAGCAGGACGAGGCCCATTCCCGCATTCTGGAAGGTCGCGATCTCGACGGGCTTTGCCACCAGCGACTGTTGGCGCTGCAGCACCAGGTTCCAGGCATAGAGCACCGAGGACAACAGGATCGAGGCGACACCCCAAGTCGCGTCCGGGTTTGCCGGAGTGCCGGGTCCGACGCGTTCGAACGCGATCACCGTCACCCCCGCCAGCCCGAGCAATGAAGCGCCGATGGCGCTCGGGTTGATCCGCTCTCCAAGTACGATCGCCGCCAGATAGAGCGCAATCAGCGGAGCCACGAACGACAGGGCGATTCCCTCCGCCAGCGGGATTCGCTCGAGGCCCCAGAAGAAGGTGAAAGCCATCGCCGAACCAACGAAAGCCCGTATTGCATAGAGCCGCATCACCGGCTTGGAGGGCCAAGCCGTGCGCTTGATCAGCCACACCGGGCCGATCATCATCGTTCCCAGAGCGCAGCGCAGCAGCAAGGCGCTATACGCCCCGACCGCAATTGACGCCCCTTTCATCAGAGCGTCCATCAGCGAATAGAGCGCCACTGCGGCCAGAGTGATGGCAAAGGGCAGCAAAGGTCGCTCGCGGGTCATACTGCCTGCTTTACCGGCCAAACCGTTGCGGACAATCCGCACCGTCGCACGATTCACCGTAGAGTCAGCCGTCCTGCTTGATAGCGGGGCACGAAACGGGAAGAATGCAGTGCCCGTTGTCCGGACGGGTCCCGCATGGCAGGGGCTTCTGAACACTCACAGGGGCATGGAATTACGATGAAAGCGTGGCGCACAATCTTGCTGGCTGGCGTGACCGTGGCGCTAGGCGCGCCGGTTGCGGCGCAACAGATCCAGGCCCAGCGTGTCCTGAACCAGGATGCGGAGGTGGTTACCGCGCCGATGACGTCGGCTGTAACACTGCCGCCGGCGCCGCTCTATCCTGCGATCATGCAGTGGCCGCTGACGAACGCCCGCTTGTTGCTGGCTTACGCCGAGCGCGTCGGGGCGGAAGGCCTCGATCCCGCCGACTACGCCGTGAAGGATCTCCGCGCCGCGATTGAAACCGGCGAAGGTGTTCAGCTTGACGAAGCTGCGAGCCAGACGTTCACCTGGCTCGTCGAAGACCTGCGCGACGGGCGCACACCGATGGATGCACGTCGGCAGTGGTTCGTCATCGATCCCGACGCCGACCTCACGCCCACCGGCCAGTTGATGGAGCGGGCGACCACGACCGGAGCGGTTGCCGCGGCGATCGATTCGGTCCTGCCGACTCATCCCGACTATGCGGCGCTGAAGGAAACGCTGGCTGCGACGCCGCAGAACCAGACCACGAAGCGTGATCTCATCCGCGCCAACATGGACCGCTGGCGGTGGCTGCAGCGCGATCTGGGCGTGCAATACCTGCTCACCAACGTGCCCGAGTTCCAGCTGCGGCTGACGGTGAACAACAATATCATCCGCAGCTACCGCACGATTGTCGGCAAGCCCGGGCGCACTGCGACTCCGCAGCTGGCGGAAACGGTCGAAGGCGTGATCTTCAACCCGACCTGGACGGTGCCGCAATCAATCGTGAAGGGCGAAGGGCTCGGTGCCAGGGTGCTCGGCAATCCCGGCTGGGCGCGTGCCAACGGCTATCGTGGTTCTCGCGCGGAGAACGGCTTCATCACCGTCGTGCAGCAGCCGGGGCCAGGGAACTCGCTCGGGCAGATGAAGCTCGACATGCCCAATCCGCACTCGATCTTCCTGCACGATACGCCGTCGCGAAATCTGTTCGCCTCTGACAACCGTGCGCTGAGCCACGGCTGTGTCCGTGTCGAGCGGGCCTTGGAACTGGCGATGACCATTGCCATCCTGGGGCAGGGCGCCACACGCGAAGAGACGGTGACCATCTCCACCTCGGGCGAATACACCCGCGTACCGGTGAAGAAGTCGATGCCGGTCTACATCACCTACTTCACGATGGCGCGCGACATCGACGGGCAGTTGCGGACGTTCAACGACCTCTATGGTCGGGACGCAGCCGTGATCGCCAGCTTCAAGGCTCCGCGGGTCGGCAATCGTTCGCGGGTGACTGACGAAGAAGTCATCGAAATTGTCGACGACCTGCAGACTTCCTGAGGCGTCAGACAAAGCCCAGGCGGTCGGCGTAGATCAGCCGTCCGCCTGAGAGCGTCCCCAGGACCTCGTTGAAATCGTCAGGCGAGAAGGCGAAGCAGCCGTTCGACCGGCCGAGCTTGCCCCAATGGTCGAGGTGGGCCTGTGTCGCGTATTCGGCCGAGTGCATGACGATTGCCCGGTCGAACGCGTTGGAGTTGTCCGGATCAAGTCCGCCAAGCCGCACCGAGGTGCCGTACTTACCGTAGTACCATTCCCAGGTGATGTAGGACCCGCGGCTGGTGGCGTTCGAGCCCGGCACGTTCGAGAACCACTTGAGCCAGCCGTCATGCTCGGGATCAGAACCCGCCCCATGCGCCACCCGTAACGAGCGGACAGTTCCGCTTTCGAGGTTGGCGATGTGGAACCGGGGGTAGGCCGAGTGAGCGGCGAAATCGGCGACGCCGACGATGTCGCGGCGCCATAGTAGGGCGCCGGAGCGGTTCATCTCAGCGCGCGCGGAGTCGAGGATAGCGGTCGTGCGCAGGTCCGGCCCGACTTGCGCGGCCACACGTACAGGCAAAGCCAGCGATCCCGCCGCCAGGCCAGCCGAAGCGATGAATTCCCGCCTATTCACTGGACCTATATTGCCCCTTTCCAACCTCCCCTGTCCAGCCTGATGCGACCGGATGGAGTGCCGCCTTCATCTAACTGCCTAGAATCATTCTGTTTGTCTCGATTTGCACTTTGCCCACTCGCGACAGGAACGACTGGCCGAGCAGGGAAATGTCGAGCCCGTCTGGAACCACGATGGCTTCCACTCCGCGAACCTCGAGATCGCCGACACGCACCGTGTCGAGCACAACGTTGACCCCATAAACGTCGCCGCTTGCCCCGCGCGCGACGGGCCGAACCTGATCCTGGTTCCATTCGATGCCCATGGATTTCGCATCTTCGTCGGTCAGCGCGATGACCGTGGCGCCAGTGTCGACCAGCATCTCGCTCGACGCGGCATCGATGATTACGTCGGCGTAGAAGTGGCCGTCGGCTTCGCGTGGCAGGACGATGGGGCCGGGTTCTTCCCGTACCACCTGGACCTTTTCCGCCGTCGTTTCGAGCTTGCCTGACGCTGGCGCGCCGTCGCTCGCCCGGTCAGGGGCGAACCAGGCGATCACCATGCCTGCGGCGAGCAGGGCGAAGAGCGGCTCGACTTTCATCGGGCCGCCATAGCCCAGGCATGCTTAAACGCTCGTAAAGCTACTTCGCGGCCCCAGCGAGTGCGCCCAGCGCTTCGCCATCGACCCGCATCACCGTCCACTCGTCCATCGGCCTCGCGCCGAGCGACTTGTAGAAGCCGATTGACGGCTCGTTCCAATCGAGCACCCACCATTCAAGGCGGGCGCAGTCGCGCTCCAGCGCCAGCCGCGCCAGTTCGACGAGCAGGGCCTTGCCGAGCCCCGCGCCGCGCGCTTCGGGCCTGACGAACAGGTCCTCGAGGTAGATCCCCGGTTTGCCCTCGAAGGTCGAGAAGTTGTGAAAGAACAGCGCGAAGCCTTGTGCCACGCCGTCCACTTCGCCGATCAGTACCTCGGCGTAAGGCCGCGGTCCGAACAGCTTTTCGCCCAGCACCGCCTCTTCGAAGCGCACTTCATGGGCGAGTTTCTCGTACTCGGCGAGCGCGCGGATCAGTTCGGCGATGAGCGGCAGGTCGGCTGGCGTTGCCGGCCGGATCGCAAGGCTCACTCCTTGCCCTCTTCCTCACTCGGATCGAGCAAAGTGATGCGCCCGACTTCCAGTTCGTCGATCCGCAGCTTCTTGATGCGAGCCTTGCCGACACGGAGACGTCCGATCGCAAGGGCCCCGATCGCGAAGGCGCCCAGCGCAAAAGCACCGAGAGCAAGCGCGCCAATGGCTCCGCTGCCCAAGGCCGAAGTGCCCGTGGCGGTGGCGCCCGTAGCCGCGGCACCGATGCCGACGCTCTTGCGCGACAGCGAGGGCTTGTACTTTGCCAGGTCAGCCTTGTGCTTCATGCCGCCTTCCCGTGCAGCGTATCCATGCTCACCGAGGTACCGGCCTCGATCTCAGCCGCTTTGGCTTCGACCAGGCTGACGATGTGGTCGAGCATGCGCTCGCTTTCGACATGGTGGTCGGTCACGCCGGAGAGGAACACCATGTGCTTGCCCGCGCCGCCGCCGGTGATGCCGATGTCGGTCTCGCGCGCTTCGCCCGGGCCGTTGACCACGCAGCCGAGCACCGAGACGCTCATCGGCGTCTTGATGTGCTGCAGCCGATCTTCGAGCGCCTGCACCGTGCGGATCACGTCGAACCCCTGCCGCGCGCAGCTGGGGCACGAAACCACCCGCACGCCGCGGGTGCGCAGGCCGAGGCTCTTGAGCAGCTCATAGCCGACGCGGACTTCTTCCTCAGGCTCGGCCGAAAGCGAGACGCGGATCGTGTCGCCGATCCCGGCCCACAGCAGGTTGCCCATGCCGATGGCGCTCTTCACCGTGCCGCCGATCAGCCCACCTGCCTCGGTGATGCCAAGGTGCAGCGGGCAATCGACCGTCTCGGCCAGCTGCATGTAAGCGGCGACGGCAAGGAAAACGTCGCTCGCCTTTACCGCCACTTTGTATTCGTGGAAGTCGTGGTCCTGCAGCAGCTTGATATGGTCGAGCGCGCTCTCGACCAGGGCTTCAGGACAAGGCTCGGCGTACTTTTCGAGCAGGTCCTTCTCGAGGCTGCCCGCGTTGACACCGATGCGGATCGCGCAGCCGTTGGCCTTGGCCGCGCGGACCACTTCGGCCACCCGTTCAGACGAGCCGATGTTGCCGGGATTGATCCGCAGACACGCCGCGCCAGCGTCCGCCGCTTCGAGCGCGCGCTTGTAATGGAAGTGGATGTCGGCGACGATCGGCACGTTGGACGCCCGGACGATTTCCTTGAGCGCGGCAGTGCTCTCCACGTCGGGGCAGGACACGCGAACGATATCGGCGCCGGCATCCTCGCAGCGGCGGATCTGGTCGATCGTTGCCTTTGCGTCGGAGGTTAGCGTGTTGGTCATCGTCTGCACGGAGATCGGCGCACTTCCGCCAACCGGAACCTTGCCGACCATGATCTGCCGGCATTCGCGCCGTTCAATCGTTCGCCAGGGACGGATTTCGTTCATCTTAATTAGCAGTTCCCTGACAGGCAGGAGGGCAAAGTGACAGGGGTGACACGGCCCAAGAGGTAAGTGTCACTTTGGACCCTACAAGTGTCACCTTGAATGCGACGCAACGTGTCGGCGCGAAAGACGGTGAGGTTCGCAGGGTCGGTCATCGCGCGGGGCTCTAGCAGCTTTGCCGCGCGTAGGAAAATGGGGGTTTAGTCCTCGCGAGGTCATGCGACGGCGTCCTTCTCAGGTGAAATGCTGATGGTGAGCCCGCGCTTCGTCGGTCAAACTGCTCGCACATTCACCTTCGAAGGTTGGAAAAATGAGCAGAATTCGCAACTGCCTGTTGGCGCTGAGCCTCGCCATGGTCACGACCGTCGGTCCATCGCAAAGCGCCGTTGCGGCAAGCGCCTCGGAATTGGCCACGGACGGCAAGGCTGCGCTCGAGAGGCTCTACGCCCAATCTGCCAAGGCGCGCACTTATGGTCGGGATGCTCGCGCAATCCTCGTATTTCCAAAGATCGTGAAGGCCGGTCTCGTCGTTGGCGGGCAGAGCGGGGAGGGCGTTCTTCTCGTCGATGGCAAGCCAGAGGGCTATTTCAGGATTTCCGCGGCCTCGATTGGCTTGCAGGCCGGCGGGCAGACCTTTGGCTACGCGCTGTTCCTGATGAACGACAGCGCGATCACCTATCTTCGAGAGAACGACGGATGGGCGATCGGCACGGGGCCGAGCGTGGTCGTGGTCAATGAAGGGGCGGCCGAGACTGCCAACTCGACGACGCTCAGGAAGGACGTCTACGCTTTCCCGTTCGACCAGAAAGGGCTGATGGCCGGGGTGGACCTCGAAGGGTCGAAGATCTCCAGGATCAAGAGGTAAGCGTTTCCGCGTCCTCGCGATTTGTTCGCTGTCTGCCGCCGACTAATGCTCAGATGTCGGAAGCCGAAGCAGAGGTGGGGATCGCGATCTCATAGCCTTCGATCGGGTGGCGGAAGTGCCAAGGGTTGAACTGCCGACCCAGCGCCTGCACGACAGGTTGGCTCGGACTGTCAGGAGGCATGACTTCGCTCGGCGGAGCGGAAGGGAACCAGATCTTCGCCCGCTCCAGCGCAGTGTAGAAGGTCATCGTGACCGTGACGCCGCGGATTTTCCAGCGCCCGTTCTCGCGCACATACTCGTTCTCGTAGATGCCGTCGGCCAGCAGGAAATGCGGTGTGTCGGGCGGAGAATTGCCTTGGACCTGGGCCCGCGCACGTGACCACGCCTGCTGTCGATCATCGGCAAGGGTGATGATGGGTTGCTGCTGGACATGGTTGATCACCTCGTCCTTGAGCAGACCCCAACGCCCATCGCCCAGAACTTCGAGCAAGAATTGGTGGATGCGCTCCTTGCCGTAGTAGCGGCCGCGCTGGCCTATCTCGATCCAGCTTCCTTCATCACAGAACAAGTCCGCCATCTCGCGGAACATGCGATTGTCGATGAAATAGCCGTAGGCATACTGCAGCCGCTCAATCTCGTTCTTGTCCTCGAGCAGAGCGATCGCGTGGCGGGCCTCGGCCAGTTCCAGAGCCTGTCGGTCGACCGCCTGTCTGAGCGACCGGATCTCTTCCGTGATGGCGTCCTCGGCGCTCATGCGAACGCTCGGTAGGCCATCGAACCACCCACGGGCAGTACATCGGGCACCGCCTTGCCTTGCTGGCGCAAAAGCTCGGGATATTCGCGCAGGACGCTTTCGGCGTCGGTCACGCCGACCACCTCTCCGTTCGGTCCCAGGTGGAGCATGGCGCCATACATGATGAACAGAACGTCGGTAGGTCCAACGACATTGTCCGACACCTTCAGCGTGTGGGTACTGCCCGGCGGCTCGAAAAGGTAGGAACCAGCGCGATTGCTCGGGCTTTCGGGATACTCGAGGTAGGTCCACTCGCCGGCAAACGTGAAGGCATGGATCTCGCCGGTATGTTTGTGCGGAAACACTTGCAAACCAGGCTCGAAGAGCATGCGGACCGCATAACGCCCGCCTTCGATGTCAGCCATGAGCAGCTTCAACTTGATCCCGGGATCGCCCGCCCAGTTGTCCGCCCACGGCAGATCGCTTGAATCGGAATGGAAGGATTCAGGAATGATCATCGACACCCTCCGCCACTTCGCTGCGCCGGGTGTTATCTTCACCCTTCCATGCCCGCTCCAACCTAGCGCCCTGCGACCAGTCAACAAGCGACAACTTGCATCGCGGCGCTATCGGCCGCCGCCAACAAGTCTATGCATGCGCTACCGTCGTTTCGCTTTCCGTGGGTTCGCGCCAGACGAAGATTCCCTATGGAGGGAAAGCCGCCGTTCAGCCCAAAGCCATGTGCGGCGCTTACCGGGATTTGCCTGCCAAGGGGTTCAAGATGACCGTTGCCCAAGCCTTGCTGGCCTTTCTCGCCGCAGCTTCAGTCCTGACGCTAACGCCGGGCCTGGACACCGCCATGGTCCTGCGATCGGCCGCAGCCGGTGGCGCGCGCCAGGCGGCGTTTGCCGCGGCTGGTATCGGCCTTGGGTGCTTTGTTTGGGGTGCCGCAGCTTCGATCGGTCTCGGGGCGCTCCTTGCCGCATCCACCCTCGCATTTACGATGCTGAAATGGGCTGGTGCCGCTTACCTCCTGTACCTGGGCCTCAAGCTCATCCTGCGACCGCGCGACAGCTTCGATGTTGCCAGGGACCAAACGGCCAAAGTCGCCGGATGGCATTCGCTAAGGCAGGGGTTCCTCACCAACATGCTCAACCCAAAGGTCGGCGTGTTCTACATCACCTTCTTGCCGCAGTTCATCCCGGCGGGAGTGAGCGTCGTTCCGTTCTCGCTACTGCTTACTGGCATTCAGGTCTTCCTGGGCCTGGTCTGGTTCGCGGTTCTCGTGGCGCTCACGACGCCGATCGGGCGCCTGCTGCGCCGGCCTCGTGCGGTGAAAACCATGGACCGACTTACAGGGGGCGTGTTCGTCGCCTTTGGAGCGAAGCTGGCGCTTGCCAGGTGATTGCGTGACCCTGATTACTTGATTGGCGAAGTGCGATCGGTGTATTATGCAGGCAATGCACCGTTCACTTGAGGATTAGATGGCAGACTGTCCTAAATGCCGCGCCGGGATGACCCAGGGCTTCATGTATCTTCCGGACACCGGCGGACGCGTTACGTGGATGGACGGGGAGCCTGGGTTCTGGAAGGCCGTCATGGGCGCGTTCCGGTCGAAGTCGGCAGAATTGACCGCCCGGCGGTGTACCGATTGCGGCTTTGTCGAATTCTTCGCCGAGACCCAGGCCAAGCCGGTCAAGACGCTCAAGTCGATCGACGAAGAGAACGAGCGGCTGCGCAACCTCGTGACCAAGTTGCAGGACCGGGTAGCGACCCTCGAAACCATCGCGACCGACCCGGCCGAACGCACGGCGCGGGAGATCGAAAGCTTGCGCGCGCTACCGCCTTCGAAGCGAGACACTGAGGAATAGCAAAAAGCGAAGGTCCGCTGAGAGCGGTCCTCCCAGCGCGTCTCACGGGCTGTTACACTACTCGTCCGCCGCGGCCGACGGCGCGCCCACGATGATGGATATCGTGCCGTCGGGGGCGAGCTCGACGCGGTAGTCTGACAGGCCAGCCGCCTGGGCCGCGCCGATCGCGCGCTGGACGTCTTGTTCCTGCCAAGGCTCGCCATCGCGAGCGGCGATCCCTACCGGGCGAAGGGCCTCTTCTTCGGGGATGAACGCGAAGCCGGACATCGGCCCGACAGGCGTATAAGCCGGTTGATCGCGCAGAAATTGCGCCTGAATCTGGACAGGGGTATTTCCCCTTCCAGCCTTGGAAGCACGGGTCGCGATAGCCACCCACCCCTTCATGTTAGCAGCTTCGTCGATTGGACTCGACGTAAGCGGCAGCCTCTCCTGACGATTGAGTAAGCTGGGACAGCGCTGGACTGCAAGACGAATTCATCGCGTTTTGCGACAAATGGGCCACTATCGACACAATTTACGACACTTTTGGCATTGATGTCCTGCGGTGCATCGCCTCTCTGCGCTTGAAGAACAACGCAAAAGTACGGCCCAGATAGTGTCCAGCCCCCCAGGCACGGGCAGAATGACCGGCCCCAATCTGGCCGCGTCGCTAGCCCTAGTAGACGAACTGCAGCGAGCGCTGGGCCGGAATGACCGGGCCCGGATCGTCGACGTCGTTCGCCAGCTGGTCAGCCGCCGGGTGCCCATGGGCGCGCAGTGGCAGCAGATTGCCTACATGGCGGCCGATCACGGCGAACTCAGCCTCTCGCGCCAGGCGATGACCCTCTACGTCGAAGCCTCGGGTGGAAACCCCATGGCCCGGTACCAGCAAGCGGGCCTGCTTGCGCAGGGCGGGGCGCTGCACGAGGCCTACGCCTTGCTCGAGACGTTGCCCGACAACGTGCCGGACCCCGCCGTCTACGCCTACAGCCGCGGCGCTGCGGCCGTGTTCATCGGTAAGCTCGAGGAAGCACGCGAACTGCTCGAGCGCGCCACGAAGCTGCGTCCCCAGCTGGGGCAGGCCTGGCTACCGCTGTCGACTCTGGTCAACTTCGCCGAAGAACCCGAACTGGCCGAACGGATCGTCGCCGCCGAACGCGAGATGCGCCAAGCTCCGCCAGCGGCGCAGGCGCCCTACTACCACGCGCTCGGCAAGGCCTATGCCGATCTCGGCGAGCCCTCGTTGGCCTTCGCGGCTTTCGCGAAGGGGGCTGCGCTCAAGAAGGCAGAGCGGCCCTACGACCGGCAGGCTGACCGCGCCGCCGCGGCCGAAGCGGTGCGCGGCTACGACGCCGATGCGGTCGCGGCCATCGCCAGTCAGCAAAGCGAGCCGACCGATCGCACGATCTTCGTCAGCGGGTTACCGCGTTCGGGCACGACGCTCGTCGATCAGATCCTCACCAGCCACAGCGAGGTTTCTGACGGGGCCGAGATCAACCGGCTGCCGATGCTCTCGCGGGAAGTCGGCAGCACCGCCTATCCGTCGCTCAACCGCCATGCCGCCGCCAACGGCACCGCGACCACTGCGCGCCTATGGCGGCATTGGATGGACGAGCGCTTTCCGGCTCCGGGGCGCGTGGTCGACAAGTCGATGGCGACCAGCCGGTACCTTGGTCTCGCCGCCTCCCTGCTGCCCCAAGCGCCGATCGTCTGGCTTAAGCGCGACCCGCTCGATTGCGCCTGGTCCTGCTTCCGCACCCACTTCCTCGCCGGCGTGGAGTGGAGCTACGACCTCGAAGATATCGCCTTCCACTTTCGTCTTGAGGATCAACTCCTCGGGCAATGGCAACAGATCCTCGGCGACCGGCTGCTGGTCGTGCCTTATGAAGCGCTGACGGGCGATCCAGCCAGCTGGACCCGCCGCATCTTGCGCCATTGCGGGCTCGCCGAAGAACCGCAGACGTTCGAGCCACACCAGAACGAGCGGATTGTGACGACTTCGAGCGTGATGCAGGTCCGCCAGCCGATCAACCGGCGAGCGGTGGGGTCTGCGGAGCCGTATCGGGAATTCCTGCAGCCGTTTCTGGCAGCTTACGCGAGCTAGCAGGTCAGACCCTTGGCGGTCGTGGTGCTGGCCTGTTGCGGCCGACACCACAGCGGCTTAGGGCTCTGTGGTGGCAAAAATAGATCGCCTTGCACGCTTGGACACTCGCCGCTTGGAACTCGAAGCGGAATATTCAGACGCGCTGCTTGATGCACTTCGCGTTGCAGCGTCCGGGAAGTTGGGGCTGTTCGATCATAACGGCGATCGACGCACTCGCGAGGCGATTGCACCCGTCATCGACAATCTGAACGACATAAGTGAAGCGATTGACCGTGCGAGAGAGCAGCTCGCGATGCCCCCGTTCGAGCTTCATCAGCAATTCCTTGATTCACGCGGCCCGGTCGGTCCGCAAGCCGTGGGTGAACGCAAGCAAGCGCAAGCCTGGCTCGATCGCCTTATGGCCGAGCTCGCAAACAGGTCCGAGCCGGAACCGGACTGACCGCCTTCCACACCAAACAAGACAGGCTTCTGATCGAACTGGACCTGAAGTCCGCTAGCGGTCGATCGGCGAAGGTTGCTCTGCAACGCTTGCGACCGCGGGGACAGCGGTCTTGCCGCCGCCGCGCCATCGTTCGGCGATCTGGGCCGTGAGGGTGATCGCCAGCACTAACAGCGATGTGAGTGCAAGGTAGGTGAGATAGCCGCCGCCGAGCGTGAGCCAGAGCCCTGCGGCGAGGTAGGTCAGGGGAATGCTGGCGGTGAAGCAATAGAGCGTCTGCCGACCATTGAGGGCGAGCCAGTCCAGCACCGGCCTGAATATCGAGGGCGCATTGACCGTAAGCGCGGCCAGGGTCGTTACCACCAATACGGCGTGGACCAGTCGAACCGGCTCCAGGTTCTCCTTGCCGGTGAACGGCACCAGTAGGACCCCGCGCAGCTCTAGGCGGTGTAGAACGGCGCACAGTAGCAGGAGCCCGACCAGGGCCGCCGCCGTCCAGATCCTTCCCGAGAGATAATCGAAGGCGGTGCGGTGGAAGCCGACTTTGCCGAGCCACATGCCGATGAAGAACAGGAGCTGCCACGCAAACGGATTGAAGTTCCACTGCCCATCGCCCTTTGGCGAGCCACCCGGCAAGTTGAACCCGGGCACCACCTGCACGAACAGGTAGAGTGCGACGGAGACGGCGATCAACAGGGCTGGCGACCGATCGAGCAAGCGCGCAGCGAGCGGGACCGCTAGCATGAACACGACGTAGAGCATCAGCACACCCAACAGGTAAGGGTGCTGGAGAAACACCAGAAACCGCACAACTTCGGTCAGAGGATTCGCCAAAGTGAAGCCGACGTCGGTTGCTGCGACCACGGCCGGCCCGGCGAGACATGCCGCGAAAATGGCCGCAATGAATGAGAGGACGTTGAAGCCATAAATTGTCGCTGCGCGTTTCAAGACGGCCGCATCGCGGTTGGGTCTGCGCAGGTAGACGAGGCCGACCATCCACCCCGACATCAGAAAGAAGATCTCGGCCGCGGAAGAGAAGCCGTAACTGGTGAGCGTCGGTATGGGGAAACCGTCCAGGCCTACTTGCGACAGCAGATCCTTCGAATGGTTGAGGACGATCGTCACCATCGCGTAGCCGCGCAGAATGTCTAACCGCTCATCGCGCATACCGACCGTCTGGCTACGGCGTTCTTGACCATCATGTACGCCTCCTCGCCGATCCCAACCGTCTCAGGGCGCGGTGAGTTCCGGCAGGACGCCGCCCCGCCGAAAAAATGGGGGTGGGCCGAAGCCCACCCCACGCGTCTTACAGGCCTTCGACAGCCTTGCTGACGAGGATATTCACCGCGACGCGGCGGTTCTGCGCCTTGCCTGCGGGGGTCTCGTTGTCCGCCAGCGGGTCTGACTCGGCCATGCCGGTCGGGGTCAGCATGCGATAAGGTGCCCAGCCGCACTTCTGCTGCAGATAGTTGACGACGCGGCCAGCGCGCCGTTCACTGAGCTCCTGGTTGTAATCCTCGCTGCCGACCGCGTCGGTGTAACCGACGACGAGTAACAGGGCGTTGTCCATCGAGTTGGCTTCGGCTGCCGCGGCGCAAAGATCGGCCTCGGCGGAATCCGTCAACCCCCACTTGCCGGTGTCGAAGTATACGTTGGTCGTGCCGCGGATATTGTACTGGTCAATATCGCCCACGCGACCACGAAGGGCCTCTGTCGCCGCAGCATTTTCCGCGATCGCCGTATCATGTTCGCCAAAGCGCTGCGCCGTGCCGTTGCGGATCATCGAGGCGGTCGCGAGATTGCTCTTCTTGAACTTGACGCGGCTTGCAACGAGGCCACCGTCCCACTGCACTGTCTGTACGGTAACCGGCAGACCGTTGAGCAGCGAGTCTGCGCCAAGCTTGGCACTGCTGAGGCCGAGAGGGCCCCCGCTGGACCGGATCTGCGTGGCTTCGGAGACCAGGATCGCCGTGTTGGCGCCGTCGGCGCCCGTGACCTGCAACCGCTCGCCCGTGCGCGCGGAAATGATGCCTTCGATCTCAGGTCCTTCGGTCAAACCAGTCAGATCGGTCGGCGCCGTGCCGACCACGGTAATCGAATCCGAGCTATTGGTTGGCCCTTGCTGTGCCGACAGGCCACCCCACGCGGGCATGGCAAGCGCGGCCAACAGGATGGGAACGCTCGACCCTTTGGATAAAACCCTCATTTTTCTGCTCCTTCAAAAGACTACCCACCTCCTCGCGTTCGCGACTTTTCGCCCGACAACTCCGTGATCGAGTGTCTGGCGGTCAGAAGCCCATCATCTCGCTGAACAACTTTGTGGCTTGCGACCCAGTGCTCGAACGCGTCCGACGTCAGGACTGTTCACGCTAACCTTGCTGGCAAATGAACGAATCCGACCGCAAGGTGCACTTTACGGGTAGTCAGACCGCCGCGAGCGGCGAACCGCTTTCTCAAATTGCGCCAAGTTGGATTTCGAGGGCGTTTAATGTCCGCCTCGACACCCGCCGAGAGACCTAACTCACCGGCACCTTCGTGGCCTGTCGAGCAGCGAGCCGCCACTTCCCGTCCTCCTGCCGCCAGACGTCGGTGAAGCGGCGGACCTCGATCTCCTCGGGCGCCGCTCCCCGTCGGACGACCCGTTCCTCGCCCATCAGGAGAACGAGGTCGCCAAGGAGACCCGCGTATTCGATCGAGCGCACATAGCGGTCGTAGCGGATGCGCCCTTTGGCCTGCAGTCGAGCCGTGTCGCCCGGCAGGGAAATGGCGTTCTGGGGATTGTTGACGACGAGATCGGACGAGAGGCCGTCGCGGAAGGCCGCCTGGTCATCGGTGATGAGCGCTTCATCCATGCGCGCCGCCTGGGCCAGGGCGCCGGCGATCCGCGGGTCTCGCGCAGCTTCAGCCACGGCCGCGTTGGCTGCCTGCCACTCGGCCTGGGCATTCGTACTGGCCAGGAGCGCCGACGCCGACACGATCAGAGCTATTGTACGCATTGTCGCTGCTCCGCAAAGACGCAACGAGGGGGCAAAGCTTCCGCGCGGAATTACAAATTTGCTGCCCTCTACCTCTGCACGGTATCCCGCACCCATTCCGCCGGGTCCGAGGGGTTCTCCAGTTTGCCGACAAACCGCGGCGAGGTGGTCTTGATGTAGTTCGGGACCACGGTGTTTCCTTCGTGACAGGCGTACTCGAACAGCTTGTAGTTCTCGTCGCGAGTCCACGGGAAGCGCAGGGTGAAGGGGGCGGTCAGGACCACCGGGTCCTCGATTTTCGCCTCGTAGAGGATCGTGTTGGGGCCGACCGGCGTCAGGCGTTCGGTGACCTTCTGCTCTGGGCTGGTCGGGATCGGCTTGTTGCCGGGGCCGACGATGTTCATCGGGGTTTCGCCAGTGAGGTTGGTGGTCTCGATCACCAGCGTGTCGCCCTCCCAGTGGCCGCGCGATTCACCCAGGTAGTTGCGCATGGTGCCGGGCAGGCCCGGGCGGCCGTCGAGGGGAATGATCCGGGTCTCGTGCACGATCTCCAGCCGCAGCACGACGTAGCCGGGCGATTGGAAGATCTGGATGCCGTTGTTGTACGGGAACGGCGTCATAGAGGACGGCAACCCGCGGCTGATGCAGCGGTCGAGCGAGTTGAAGTCGCTGATCCGGTCGAACTGTTGCACGTTCCAACTGCTGCGCATGGCGCTCGACAGCGTCTCGCCCTGCGCGGTCAGCGGGGGGATGCGGCCGTTGGCGGGCTCCACGATCAGCGAGGTCTGCTTGAGCGGACGGCCCCATTCGAACCAATGGCCCGAACCGATCGTGCCGGCCTGGTCCTCGCGGTCGTAGCCCTGCGCGGTGCTCTCTGCCGAGGCGATGGCGGCCTGGTATTCTTCGTCCGTCAGATAGGCCTTGTCGCCGAGGTTCGGCGGCCGCTCCGTCGGGGTGCGGCCCACCGCATCGAGCGGCCAGGTGCCGCGCAAGTCCGGATCGCCCCATTCGGTGCGCGGGGCGGCCCAGCCGGCCGGTGGGGCCGGAGCCCCGGAAGCCGCGGCCAGCTCGACCGGACTCTGGGCGGAAACCGAAAGCGAGGCGGCTGCCATCACGCAGGCAGCGGCACCAATTGCGACACGCGAAAGCTTCATCGTCCTCTCCTCCGATTTAGCGGTGGAGATAGAACCACGTCGCTCCGCCCACCGCAACCGGCACGGGAGGCGAAGACCCAGTTCCGCTCTGCCTTGCACCTGACGGGCGGACGGCTAAGCTGCGCCAATGGGCGGGAATGTATCAGGCAAATCGATAATCATCACCGGGGCAGCCAGCGGCTTTGGCCGGCTGGTGGCGCAGAAGACGGCGGCCCTCGGCGCGCGCGTGACCTGCGGCGACATCAACCTCGAAGCGGTCGAGGCAGTCGTCGCGGAGATCCGGGCCGCAGGCGGATCGGCCCAGGCGGTCCGTACCGATGTCACCAAGATGGCCGACATGCGCTCCCTCGCGCAGTCCGCAGTCGAGGCCTACGGCGCGATCGATGTGATGATGAACAACGCCGGCACCATGCCGCTGGCGTTCTTCGCTGACCACGAGATCGCGCTCGAAGCCTGGGACCGCTGCATCGACATCAACTTCAAGGGCGTGATGCACGGCACCATCGCGGTGTTCGACCAGATGATGGCGCAAGGCCGTGGCCACGTGATCAACATGTCCTCGATCTACGGCAACCACCCGGTGATCGGCGCGGCCGTCTATGGCGCGACCAAGAGCGCGGTGAACTTCCTCTCGGAATCGCTGCGCGTCGAAGGGCGCGGGAAGATCAAGGTCACGGTTATCCGGCCGACCGGCGTTCCGGTCACGGGCCTCAACGCCACCATCGTCAACCAGGCCGCCGGCATCGGCATCCTGGCGCACAATATGGGCGAGTTCACCGACATGGTCATGGGTCTCCAGGACGGGACCTTCCCGGCCGAGCGGCTCGACCAGGACAACATCGACTACGCCTCGCTCGCTCCCGAACACATCGCCGACGCGATCATCCACGCCATTGACCAGCCGTGGGGTGTCTCGATTGCCGAGGTGACCGTGCGGGCTGCGGGGGATTACTTCATCCTTTAGCGATCAGACCGCTGCGGGAGGGAGTGCCTAGGCTTCGGAGCGTTCGGTGCTCCATTTTCGGAAGGCGACGCGGGCATTCATGAATGCCGATGCCCCGAACAAGATCAAAAGAGGCAAGCCGATCAAGGGGTTGGCCAAGGCGACCAGGAAGAAAAGGAACGTGAACCAAAGCGACAAAACGAGCGCGAACAGGAGGAAGGGCCACGAGAACCTTTCGGCCATGTCGGCTTCAGCTTCCCTGCGGTTCCGTCTCGGAGCAATCGGCGCCCTCTGGCGGACAAGACGATAGGCGGCGGTACTCTTCCAGAGAATGTAGGCGACCACGGCAAATGCAATTGCGATGGTCATCCAGCTAGACACCGCGTCTGAAAAGCCGAGCGCTGATTCCAAGGCTACCTGGATGATCGCCACAATCATCACAAAAGCGATCAACTTGAATTGTCCTCGGAGGCTCGTGATTCGGCGCCAGTTTTCGATCAGCTGGTCATATTCGTCCGGGCTGATGAGGAAACCTTGGCTCCACCTATGCGGATAGTAGAGGTAGCCACCCTCAACCGGCTTGAAAGAGCGCGCGTAGAGCTTTGTAGAATTGAACATCCGATCCCCCGCCGCCAACTCTGGACGACTGGAAACGGGAGCGCAACCTGAGCGCTAAACCGCCGCCAGGGCCTGCTCGAAGTCCGCGATCAGGTCATCTGCGTCCTCGATGCCGATCGATACCCTGACCAGATTGTCGGTGATCCCCAGCATCGCCTTGCGTTCGGGCGGAACGGACAGGTGGGTCATCGCCGCGGGATGGCTGGCGAGAGTTTCGGTGCCGCCCAGGCTTACTGCCAGCTTCGCGACCTTGAGGTTGTCGAGGAAGCGGAAGGACTCCGCCTCGCCGCCTTTGATGAACAGCGAAAAGGTGCTGCCGGGGCCGGTGCAGTGGCGGTCGTAAATGTCCTTCTGCCGCGGGTCCTTGAGCAGTCCGAGGAAGCCCACGCCTTCCACCTTGGGATGATCCTTGAGGAAGTCGCACACGCGAATGGCGTTCTCGGTGGCGCGTTGCATGCGGATTTCGAGCGTCTCGAGGCTGCGCAGGAGCATCCAGGCGGTGTTGGGGTCGCAGATCCCGCCCATGGTATTCCTGAGCCCGCGCACCGGCTCCATCCAGCGTCTCGCGCCCGAGATGCCGC
This sequence comes from Altererythrobacter sp. Root672, assembly GCF_001427865.1. Taxonomy (NCBI): domain Bacteria; kingdom Pseudomonadati; phylum Pseudomonadota; class Alphaproteobacteria; order Sphingomonadales; family Erythrobacteraceae; genus Altererythrobacter; species Altererythrobacter sp. Root672. The sequence continues at coordinate 81,012 of NZ_LMHH01000004.1, read as the reverse complement.
CGGCCACCAGGTCCGAATGCCCGCCGGCGTATTTGGTCAGCGAATAGGCCACGATGTCCGCACCGTGTTGCAGCGGGCTTTGCCAGAGCGGACCGAGGAAGGTGTTGTCGATCGCAATCGGCGTCACGTTTGGATCGAGCGCAGCGTCTCGCGCGTCATGCACGGCTTCGATGTCGACCAGAGCGTTGGTCGGATTGCCGGGGCTTTCGAGATAGATCATCGCGACCTTGCCGCCCGAGGCCGCGGCTTGCGCCTTGGCCTTGGCCAGCACAGCGTCGAGCTCCTCGCGCGTCGCCCCGGCGGGGAAATCAACGTAGCTTACGCCAAACCGGCCCAGGACCTTCGCCACGAACCCTTCGCTCGCGGCGTAGAGCGGTCCGGAATGGACAATGACGTCCCCGGCTTCGCAAAAGGCCATCATCAGGGTGCAGATCGCGGTCATGCCGCTTGAGAAGACCAAGGCGTCCTCGGCGCCGTCCCATACGCCCAGGCGATCTTCGAGGATTTCCTGGTTTGGCCCGTTGAAGCGGGAATAGACGAGGCCCACCGCCCCGCCAGCGCGCTTGCCGGTGATGCCTTCGAAGTGCCGCTTCCCCGCCTCTGCGCTTTCGAACACGAACGTGCTGGTGAGAAAGATCGGCGGCTTGAGCGATCCTTCGGACAGCACGGGATCGTAGCCGTAGCCCATCATCAGCGTGGAGGGCTTGAGCTTACGCCCGTCCAGCGTCCTGACCTCGGGTTTGGGCTTGCGGCGCGGTGTGCGGTCGATCGGTTCAGGCATGGTTTCTACTGTAACGACCTCACTGGTAGGCCACCAGTCAGAACAACGCGGCTACGGCCCAAACCGCTCCGACCAGCAAAAATATCCCGGCTATGTCGAGCAAGAAGCCCGCGCCCACCATGCGCGGAAGAGCGATGCGCCGGGTCGACCAGGCAATGGCGTTGGGCCCAGTGCCGGCCGGGAGCATGAAGCCCCAGCTAGCCGCCATCGCCGCGGGCAGGGCGAGCAGCAGGGGATCGGCGCCGAGCGCGACGGTCAGGCTCGCCACTACCGGCATGATCCCGCTGGCGGTGGCGACATTGCTGGCGAATTCAGTGATCAGGATGACCAGGGCGACCACCGCCAGCGCCACGACCCACAACGGCAGGGCAGCCAGCGGCAGAAGCGACTGGCCGAGCCAGGTCGCGAGGCCCGAGGCGGTCATTCCGGCGGCGAGTGCAAGTCCGCCGCCGAACATCATGATCACGTCCCACGGTGCGCGGTTGGCCTCGGGCCAGGTGAGCATCGGGCGCCCGGTTCCATCAGGCACGATAAACAGCAACAGGCCGACGAACACCGCGATCGTGCCGTCAGTCAGCGCCCCCTTGGGCAACAGCGGCTCGGTAAGCGGCTGGGTCACCCACAGCAGGAACGCGAGCGCGAATAGCGGCACGAGGCGCTTTTCGGGCACGGTCCACTCGCGCTGCGTCGTGATGGCGGCGTGGGCGGCGGCGACGTCAAAGCTATCCTGCCCGACCTTTTGCACCTTTGAGATGATCAGCGCGGCGAGCGGTATTCCAAGCAGGACGATCGGCATGCCGTAGATCATCCACTGCACGAAGCTGATCTGCACGCCGATGGTCTCTTCAAGCAGGCCGACCGCGATGGCGTTGGTCGGCGAACCTATGATCATGCCCAGCCCACCAATCGAGGCGGCAAAGGCGATGCCCATCGGCAGCGCGCCGGAGAGACCATCTTGCCGATCGGCCGAGACCCCGCCGGCGCCGAGCACCGCCAGCGCCATCGGCATCATGATCAGCGCGGTCGAGGTGTTGGAGATTGTGGTCGAGAGCAGCCCCGTCGCGATCATGAAAGCGAACAGCAGCTGGTTGGGCCCCCCGCGCTTGCCCATGGTGTTGAGAATACCGACGGCGAGGCGGCAATGCAGATTGGTCCGCTCGATGGCGAGCGCCAGGAACGCGCCGCCCAGGATCAGGAACATGGTCGGCGAGTAATAGCTGCTCGCCGCTTCGTTGGCAGTCATCACGCCGCCAAGAGGCAGGACCACGAACGGAAGCAGCGCGGTTGCGGTCAGGGGAACCGCCTCGGTCATCCACCATGCGGCCATCCACGCCACCAGGCCGGCGGTGAGCCATGCAGCGGACGGCATGCCGGCAGGGGCGGGGATGACAAAGGTGAGCAGGAAAGCGGCTAGACCGATGATGAAGCCGATACGCTTTGCCGACATGCGGCAGTCCCCCCTTTACCCTCTTCCAATGCGATCCTAGGCTCTCGTCTCATCCCGGCAAGGGCAAAGGGACAGGCGATGGGCGAGGGCAAGGTTCTCGGGGTCGGCGGCATATTCCTTCGGGCCGACGATCCGGCGGCGCTCGCGGCGTGGTATCGCGACCACCTGGGTTTCCCGGTTACGTCGGCGGGTGAACCAACTCCCGACGGAGACTGGTTCTGGGCGGCCCAGGGAGGGGATACCGTCTATTCGATCTTCCCGCGGGCGAGCGACTACTTCGCTGCCGACCGACAGGTGATGGTGAACTTGAAGGTCGCGGGGATCGACGCCCTCCTGGCACGCCTGCGCGCGGCCGGGATCGAGGTGATCACCAAGGCCGGATGGGACCATCCGGACGTGGGCCGCTTCGCCCGCATCCACGATCCCGAAGGCAATCCGATCGAATTGTGGGAGCCCCCGGCCGTCGCTGACTGACCGGGGAGCGCAGTGTCTTACTTAGGCGCCAGCACCATTAGCATCTGGCGGCCTTCGAGGCGCGGATAAGCTTCGATCTTGGCGATCTCGGCGACGTCTTCCTGCACCCGCTTGAGCAGGTTCATACCCAGGTCCTGGTGCGCCATTTCGCGACCGCGGAAGCGCAAGGTCATCTTCACCTTGTCACCTTCTTCGATGAACTTGACCACGCTGCGCATCTTCACGTCATAGTCGTGATCGTCGATGTTCGGACGCATCTTGATCTCTTTGATCTGCTGCGTCTTCTGAGTCTTGCGAGCGGCGTTGGCCTTCTTCTGTGCCTCGTAGCGGAACTTGCCGACATCGAGGAACTTGCACACCGGCGGATCGGCGTTGGGCGACACTTCGACGAGGTTCATGCCCACGTCGTTGGCCTGCTCGATCGCCTCGCGGGTGTACATGACGCCAAGGTTCTCGCCGTTCTCGTCGATCACGCGGACCTTGTCGGACTGAATCATATCATCGAAGCGAGGGCCGGATTTAACCGGGGGCGCGAGCATGCGCCGGGGTGGACGGGGTATGGGGCAATCTCCTGAATCGGTTTAACGAAGGCGGCTACTTAGTGGCTAACGGCGAAACGCGCTAGGGGTTGCGGTGTATCAGGCTGCGGCCCGCCAAAGGGGGAATGTCGCCAGCCTTCCGCCAGCCGTTACCACGGCGTCGATGGCTTGCGCGGGCTGGAGCGCAGAGAGGATCGCCGGGTCGGCGGCATCCATCCCACCGGTGAGCGCCCCGAAGGCGGGCAGGATCATCCGTCCACTGCCGGTTCCATCGGTGCTCACGACGGCGCAGGGGCGGCGGATATGGCGCTCGCGCACCGTCAGTTGCAGGCGCGGGTGGTAATGTCCGGAGAACTCCGGCCGGGTTTCGCCGGCCTTGGCCTGGTGACGCAGGACCATGCCGGCGATCTCCAGCTCTTCGGCCAGCGTGCCGCCCGCTTGGGCTTCCATCGCGGCGTCGTGGTTGCCGGTGATCCAGACCCAGTCGGTTGCGCGGGTGAGGGCGGCGAGCATGCCGGCGGCGTGCGGTTCCAGCCTCTCGGTTCCCGTCGAGTCGTGGAAGTTGTCGCCCAGCGTGAACACTCGCCGGGCCCCGGTCTCCCGGATCGCCAGTGCCAGCCGCTCCAGGGTCTCGCGACTGTCGTAGGGCGGCAGCATCTGGCCATGGCGCGCGAAGAAGCTCGCCTTTTCGAGGTGCAGGTCGGCCACCAGCAGCGCCTGCTCGCGCGGCCAGTAGAGCGCGCGGCCCGTGGTCAGGAGGAATTCCTCGCCAGCGAACGAAAGGGGAACCATGCGCTTCCCTTGCTCCCGACCGACGGCTTTGGCAAGGGAGCGGCGCCGCTTGAGCTTCGTCAATGCGACGAGTTGCCAGGCCGGGCAGGTGCGGCTCATGCCCATCTCCTGCAAGTGAGGACTTGATGATCGACTGGACCCCCCACACCGCCCGCGCCAAGGACTGGTTCGAAAGCCTGCGCGATCGCATCTGCGCAGAGTTCGAAGCGATCGAGCGCGAGGCCGGCTCGGACGCGCAGTTCGAATACACCGGCTGGGATCGCCAGGAGGCCGGCAACGAGAATCCCGGCGGTGGCGTGCGCGGCGTGATGAAAGGGCAGGTGTTCGAAAAGGTCGGCGTCAACGTCTCGACCGTTTCGGGCCAGTTCTCACCCGAGTTCGCCCGCACGATCCACGGAGCGGACGAGAACCCCGGCTTCACCGCAACGGGCATCAGCCTCGTCGCCCACATGGCCAATCCGCACGTTCCGGCGGTGCACATGAACACGCGGTTCCTGACCACCGGTAAGGCGTGGTTTGGTGGCGGAGCGGACCTCAATCCGCCGATCCCTTACGAGGAGGACACCGAGGAGTTCCACGCCCGTTTCCGCGCCGCCTGCGCCGCGCACAACCCCACATATTACGAGCGCTTCAAGAAGTGGGCCGACGAGTACTTCTTCATTCCCCACCGCAACGTGGCGCGCGGCGTTGGTGGGATCTTCTACGACCATCTCGAATGCGCAGACGATCCCGAGTGGGACCGCAACTTCGCCTTCACCAAGGACGTTGGCGAGGCTTTCCTCGACGTGTTTCCCCGGATCGTGCGCAAGCGCATGAGCCAGGAATGGACGCCCGCAGAGAAGGAAGCCCAGCTCGAATGGCGCGGTCGCTATGTCGAATTCAACCTGGTCTACGACCGCGGCACCTTGTTCGGCCTCAAGACCGGCGGCAATATCGACGCCATCCTCATGAGCCTGCCGCCCGAGGTTAAGTGGAGTTGAAATCATGCATCGCCTGAACCTCGCCCAAGCCAACGCTTTGATCGAAGCCGCCCTCGCCAGGGGCGCCGAGCTTGGCCTCAAGCCGCTGACCGTCACGATCCACGATCCCGGCGCCTACCTGATCGCCTGCCAGCGGCAGGACGGGGCCTCGAACATGCGGGTCAAGCTCGCCGGCGGGAAGGCCGCGGGTGCGCTGGCGCTGGGCGTGTCGAGCCGCACGATCGGCGACATGGCGGTCGACCGGCCGCACTTCATCGCGGCAGTCGATACGATGAGCGAAGGCGGCATGGTTCCGGCTGCCGGCGGAGTAATCATCTGCGATGCGGGTGGCACCGTCGTGGGCGCGATCGGCGTTACCGGTGACACTAGCGACAACGACGAAGCCTGTGCCCTCGCAGCCATCGAAGCAGTAGGTTTGCGCGCCAAGAACTAAGCGTTGCGCGCCTCCGGGGCTTCACACGCGCGCACTGCGTGACAACCCCTGTTCAGCTACCTATCGTTACAGGCGAAACTTCCCGCCCCTCCCGGAGATTCGAATGCGTTTCGCTGCCTCGCTTGCCTTGCTCCTCGCGACCGTTGCCGCAGTCCCCGTGCAGGCGCAGTCTGCCGAGATGGTTTCCCCGGTGCTCCTGAGCGAAGACGCGCGCGATTCGTGGAGTTTTGCCCAGCCGGAAGTGGCGCGGGTGACGCACGTAGCGCTCGATCTGGCGCTCGACTTCGAGGCCAAGAGCGTGGGTGGCACCGCTACGCTCGACATCGCCGCGCGGCCTGACGCGGATACGATCGTGCTCGACAGCGAGGGGCTGCAGATCGCCTGCATCACCGACGAGGCAGGGCGGGAACTGGCCTTCACAGTGGGAGACGAGGTCAAGGGCAAGGGCGCGCCGGTCACTGTCACTATCGGCAAGGCCCGCCGTATCGTGGTGACATATGCCGCAGCACCCGAAGCCGAGGCCTTGCAATGGCTGGCGCCGGAGCAAACCGCAGGCGGCAAATATCCCTACCTTCTGAGCCAGGGCCAGGCGATCCTCAACCGCAGTTGGGTGCCGACGCAGGACAGCCCCGGCATCCGCCAGACCTGGGAGGCGCGCATCGTCGCTCCCAAGCCGCTGACCGTAGTGATGTCCGGCCTCAAGATCGGTGAGCCCGAGGACCTCGGCAGCACCCGCGCGTTCCGCTTTGCGATGGACAAACCGGTTGCACCTTATCTGATCGCCATTGCCGCGGGTGACATCGCCTTCCGCGAGCTCGGCCCGCGCACCGGTGTGTGGACCGAACCCTCGATGCTCGATGCCGCTGCAGCCGAACTGGTCGACACCGAGAAGATGGTCGGGGCGGCCGAGGCGCTTTACGGTCCCTATCGCTGGGGTCGCTACGACATGATCGTCCTGCCGCCGAGCTTCCCTTACGGCGGCATGGAAAACCCGGTGATGACCTTCCTCACGCCGACTTTCATCGCCGGCGACCGCAGCCTCACTGGCCTTGTCGCGCACGAGCTGGCGCACTCCTGGTCGGGCAACCTCGTCACCAATGCCAACTGGTCGGACTCCTGGCTCAACGAAGGCGTGACCAGCTACTTCGAGAACCGCATTGTCGAAGCGCTCTATGGCTCGCGCCGGGCGAGCCAGGAGGCGGCGCTGAGCTTTGCCGAGGTCGAAAAGGTGCTGGCGAAGAAAGGTGCGGATGCACCGGTGACGGCGCTGCATCTGCCGAAGGGTGCGGACGGCGTGGACGACAGTGAGTCCGGCATTGTCTACGACAAGGGCGCGGTGTTCCTGCGCACCGTCGAAAAGGCAGTCGGCCGCGAACGGTTCGACGCCTGGCTGCGCCAGTGGTTCGACAGCCACGCGTTCCAGCCGGCGACTTCGGCCATGATCGTTGCCGACATGCGCGAACACCTGATCGCAGGCGCTGCCCAGTTGGAAGAGCAGCTCATGCTCGACCAGTGGGTCTATGCGCCGGGCCTGCCCTCGAACGTCGCCCGTCCCTCAGCCTCGGCCTTCGCGGAAGTGGACGCTGCGGCTTCGCATTATCCCTCGACCCACTTCATCGATCCTGAAGCCTGGGCAGGCTGGACCACAGCCGAGCGCCAGCGTTTGATCGCGAAGCTGCCGAAGAAGCTGAGCCATGACGAGCTTGACCGGCTCGACCGCGACCTCGGCCTTTCGCATTCGGGCAACAGCGAAGTCCTGTTCGCCTGGCTCGAGCTGGCGCTGGCCAATCGCTACGACCCGGCTGTGCCCGTGGCCGAAAAGTTCCTCGGCGAAGTTGGTCGTCGCAAGTTCGTCCTACCGCTGTTCGAAGCGCTGTGGGGCGAGGCAGAGTGGGGCCAGCCGATCGCCAAGCGGATCTACGCGGAGACGCGGGCGGGGTATCACTCGGTGACGCAGGGCTCGGTCGACAAGTTGGTCGCTACGGGCGGTTAACTCTTGATCCTCCCCGAGCTTGTCTCGGGGAGGGGGACCGTCCGCGAAGCGGATGGTGGAGGGGCGTTGAGTTGTTCCGCTTACCCCTCCGTCACGCGTCTCCGACGCGCGCCACCTCCCCGAGCAAGCTCGGAGAGGATCGAAGATTTAGCCGTTTCTAAACCGTGCCAACCTCGCAATCGCCTCGTCTAGAGTGGCATCCTCCTTGGCAAAGCAGAGCCGCAGGTAACCGCGTTCGGGATCGTCCCGGTAGAACACCGACGGCGGGATCGAAGCCACGCTAACCTCGCGGATCATGCGCTCGGCGATGACTTCGTCGTCGGGCGGCAGACCTGATGCGGTGAGGTCTACCGTGACGAACCAAGTTCCTTCCGACGGCAGCAGGACATAGCCGGCAGCCGTCAGTCCGCTTACCAACCGTTCGCGTCCAGCCTCGTAGCGTGCCCGGTGCACCGCGTGCCATTCGGTCGGCAGCGCCAACCCTTCGGTTACGGCCCATTGCAGCGGAGTGGGCGTGGTGAAGGTCAGGTATTGATGCTGCCGCGCGATCGCTTCAGCCAGCGGCGGCGCGGCAACAGCCCAACCGATCTTCCACCCGGTAAGCGAGAAGAGCTTGCCCGCCGATCCGACCTTTACCGCACGCTCGCGCAGGGACGAGATTGCGAGCGGGGAAACGTGCGTTGCACCGCCATAGATCATGCCCTCCCACACCTCGTCGCACAGCAGGATGAGGTCGTGGCGCTCGCACAACTCGCCCAAGGCTTCCAGCGTGGCGCGGTCCACCAGCGTGCCGGTTGGGTTGTTGGGAGTGTTGAGAATGACGAGCCGCGTCCTCGGCCCGATCACGGCTTCGAACTGATCGAGCGGTAATGTCCAATTCGGCGGGACCAGGCTGACCGTGCGAGCCACCCCGCCTGCGCGCTCCACCAGGGGCAAGTAGGCGTCGTAGAACGGCTGGAACAGGATCGCCTCATCGCCTGGTCTCAAGAAGGCGAGAATGGCCGCTGCAAGCGCCTCGGTGGCACCAGAGGTGACGATGACCTCTTCAGGCTTGATCTGCAGCCCCTGCTCCCTCGCGTAGTAGCTGACGACGGCATCGCGCAGTTCGGCCAGCCCGCGCATCGGCGGGTACTGGTTCGACTTCTCGACCAACGCCCGTTGCGCAGCCTCCAGCAGCTCTGGCGGCTCGGGCAAGTCGGGAAAGCCCTGCCCCAGATTGATCGCGCCAAGCTCCCGCGCCAGGGCGGACATGCGGTCGAAGATCGTGGTCGCAGGGGGGTTCATTCGTCCTCGTCGTTCGGATCGTCAGAAGGCAGCCGGGCACTGGACGCCAAAATCGCGACATTGATCTCAACGGTAGCAAGCAACAGCGCCAGCGCGAACCAGTCAGTCACTTTGGCCGGCGCCCAGAACTGGCCAAAGCCAATCTGCGTAGCAACCACCCCAAGTCCGATGGCCACGCAGCCGAGCACTACGATGCCCGCCGTTACGAGAAGGCCGATGAAGTGGCCCGATTTAACAAGCGCCGCTTCTCGTTCGTCGAACCCACGGCCTACCTTCTTCAAGGGGCTGAATGGCAAGAGGCCCGTGGTGCCGAGGAAGGCAAACATGACCACGAAGTAGCCGTAGATCTCGCTGACGGCGATCTGCACCCATAGACCGCCGAACGCGACGGCCAGCAAGATGAGGGGCAAGATCCGGAAGCGAACAGGATACCGGTTCGCCAGCCTGCGCGAGAACTGCGGCATCCCGGTTGCCTCTGCGACCTTGTCGAGCTTCTCGGCGATTGGATCACCCTTGTAAGGCATCATCACTCTCCTGGCCGAGCAGGGTCGCCGCCACGCTCGGGAATGGGGTAAAGGAAAACAGCAGCTCGATCGGCACCTTGAACACCTGCGAGACACGCAGCGCGAGTTCGAGGCTGGGGTTGTAGTCCCCCCGTTCGAGGAACCCGATCGTCTGCGGATTGACGCCGACCTTTTCGGCAAGCGCCTTGCGGGTCATCCCCACCTCGGCGCGGAATACAGCGATGCGGTTGTATATTCGTGCGCTCATGTTCGCATATAAGCTGATTCGTTATGTAAACACAACAATTATGCGTTTCCTGATCGAGGAGCGGAAAAAGCCCCCTTGCCCCCCGCCGCGCTGCAACGCACATCAGGGGTAATGCTGCGTCAGTACGAACTAGTGGAGCGGGTCAAAGCTTATGACCCGGATGCCGACGAGGCGCTGCTCAACCGCGCCTATGTCTATACCGTGCAGAAGCACGGCACGCAGAAGCGTGCGAGCGGGGACCCCTACTTCAGCCACCCGGTCGAAGTGGCCGGCCTGATGACCGACCTCAAACTCGACCAGGAAACGATCGTCACCGCGCTGCTGCACGACACGGTCGAGGACACGCTGGCGACGATCGAGGACATCGAGAAGAACTTCGGTTCGGATGTCGCCAAGCTGGTCGACGGGGTTACCAAGCTCTCCAAGATCGAGCAGCTGGCCGAGAACCAGCGCGTGGCGGAGAACCTGCGCAAGTTCTTCCTCGCCATGAGCGAGGACATCCGCGTGCTCCTGGTCAAGCTCGGCGACCGGCTGCACAACATGCGCACGCTGCACTTCATCAAGAGCCCGGAGAAGCGCAAGCGCATCGCCCGCGAGACGATGGACATCTATGCCCCCCTGGCCGAGCGGGTGGGCATGTACGAATACATGCGCGAGATGCAGTTGCTCGCGTTCGAACAGCTCGAGCCCGAAGCCTACGCCACCATCACCGGACGGCTCGAACAGATCCGCAGTTCCGAAGGCGGGCAAGTCGATGCGATCGCGCTCAAGATCAAGCAGGCCCTGGCCGCTGAGGGGATGAAGGTCGAAGTCTGGGGACGCGAGAAACACCCCTATTCGATCTGGAAGAAGATGGCCGAACGGCACGTCAGCTTCGAACAGATCACCGACATCATGGCCTTCCGCGTGCTCGCGGAGTCGGTGGGCGATTGCTACAGCGCGCTCGGAGTGTTGCACCAGGCGTGGCAGTTCGTGCCGGGCCGGTTCAAGGACTACATCTCGACCCCGAAGACCAACGGCTACCGGTCGCTCCACACCTCCTTGATTTTCGAGAACTCGATGCGCGTCGAAGTGCAGATCCGCACGCGCGAGATGCATCGCCTGAACGAGTTCGGCCTCGCCGCTCACTGGGCCTACAAGCAGGGCGACAAGCCCGATGGCCAGGTCGGCTGGCTGCGCGACCTGATCGAGATCGTCGATTCCAGCCACGACGCCGAAGAGCTGCTCGAACACACCCGGCTGGCGATCTACCAGGACCGCATCTTCGCTTTCACCCCCAAGGGCGCGCTGTTCCAGCTGCCGAAAGGCGCGACCCCGGTCGACTTCGCCTTCGCCGTCCACACGGACCTCGGGGCGCATACCGTCGGCGCCAAGATCAACGGCCGCCACATGCCGCTGCGCACGCCGCTCAACAACGGCGACGTGGTGGAGATCATCAAGGGCGCCAACGCTGAGCCGCAATTGTCCTGGCTCGCCTTCGTGGTGACGGGCAAGGCGCGCGCCTCGATCCGCCGCTCGGTGCGCGCGAAGGAGCGCGCGGAAGTCGTCACCATCGGGCGCGAGCTGTTCGCCCAGATCGCCGAGCGCCTGCCCGCCAAAATCGGCAAGAAGGCGATCGCCTCAGCCGCCGAGCGCCTCGACCTCGAGGACGAGGAAGACCTCATGTACGCCATCGGCGCCGCCAAGGTGGACGATCGCGAGGTGATGGAAGCGCTCGTACCCGGCAGCACCGTCGATCTCCCCGACGAGCCGACACAGGCGCGGGCGATCTCGATCAAGGGCCTGACGCCGGGCATGGGCTTCACGCTCGCCGAATGCTGCCACCCTGTCCCGGGCGACCGGATCGTGGGCCTCAGGCGCAAGGGCGAAGGGGTCGAGGTTCATGCGATCGACTGCATGGAGCTTGCCAACGGCGTCGATGCCGACTGGATCGACCTTTCGTGGGGCGAACGGTCGCAAGGCGCCGTTGGGCGGCTGCGGGTCGTGCTCTATCACAAGCTAGGTACGCTGGCGGAAATGGCCGGCATCTTCGCCAAGAACCGCGCCAACGTGATCACGTTGGAGCAGACCGAACTGGACGACCCGTTCCACACTTACGAGGTGGACATGGAAGTGCAGGATCTCGCCCACCTTACCCGCATCGTCAGTGCCCTCCGGGCGAGTGATGCGGTGGCAGAGGCCGAGCGTATCTAGTGCAACTCTAGTTCGATCTCGACCAGGTCGCCTTCTTCGATCGCTTCGGCCCGGCGGACGCCAACCTTCACCGCCATGAACCAGCTCTCGCGGCCCTTCTGCGGGAAGACCGAAGTGTCCCAGGTGCTGCTGCCGACGTGAGCCGTGACCTTGACCGAGCCGAAGCCACGCCGCTTGCCGAGTTCCAATCTCCGCACCAGCTCATGCCCGGCGACTTGCTCGGCAGCCTCGGCCGGCAGGATGACGAAACCGACCGAACTGTTCTCAGCCTCGTTGGTCCAGATCTGCAGCGGGGCAGAGAAGGTGACCGGATCGGCACTCACCGCGCGGCCACTCGCCGGACAGGCACCGGCACGTTGCACACGTCCACCCCACCGGCAGGGACTTTGTAGAACTCGTCGCGGCGGTTGGCGCGGACCTTCATCAGCAAACCGAAGCTTGCGCTCTCGCCGGCGAGGTATTCGAAATGCGGCCGCTCTGCCTCGGGCAGCTCATTGCCAAACCGGACGGAGACGATCGGGACCTTGAGCGCGGGATCGTCATAGACCCCTGCCTCGCCCTTGCCGCGCGGCAGGGTGGAGAGATGCTCGATCCCTTCGATAACCCGCCCGACAACAGCGATGTTGCGATCGAGCGCGCGAGGTGCGTGACCGATCACTGCATAGAGCTCGGCCCCGGTCCCGGTATCGGGCGACAGGTCGCGCGCCACACCCACGGTGCCATAGCAATGCGTCGGCCAGATCCGGTTGCCTTCCGGGGTAAGCTGGAAAGCCACCGGCCAACCGGCAGAGAAGCCAGTCTGACCCTGCATGACATAGGGATCGATCGCGTCGATTGCGTTGAACGCCGGCTCGCACCGTTCGTCGAGCACCTTCCCTTCGTACTTATAGACCTCGCACTTCATCGGCGCGGTATATTCGCTTTCCGGCACCACCCTGAGGCCATCGGGCAGCGGCTTGGCGTCGGCCTTGTCATCCTCGCCATCGCCCCATTGCGACACCCAGTTGTCGACCACCCGATAGACCGTGGTTCCGTCCCACCAGTGCTGGCCGGCGAGGGTACGGATGTTCCCGACCCATCCCTGGCTGAAGGGCGATGGAAGGAGCTGGATCACGACTTGCCGGGGCTTCCCGCTGCTGTCGGGGGCGAGCGTCATCACCAGCAAGTCCGCTGGGTCGATCGCGCGCCAGTCCGCCGCCGGCGCTGCCGCAACGATGGAGCTCGGAGTGACCTGTGGCGGACTCTCCTGCGCGGACGCGGTCGTGGCGAAGAGCGCAAGGGCGAGGGCGAGGGCGGGCAGCAGTCTCATGCCCCCACACTGCCGCTAACTCGCGGCATTCTCAAGCGTGTGCATGGTTTCGTCGCTTAGGCCGAAGTGATGCCCGACCTCGTGCACGAGCACATGGGCCACGAGATGCTCGAGCGTCTCATCCCCTCGCGCAATCCACTCGTCGAGAATGGGGGCGCGGAACAGGCGAATGCGATCCGGCATGCGCCCCGAATGCTCGATGCTCTTCTCGTGCAGGGGCGTGCCTTCGTAGACGCCGCTCAGTTCGAACGGGTCCTCGATCCCGAACTCGGCCAGCAGCTCTTGATCGGCGAATTCCTCAACCAGGAGGATGACATCCTGGAGGTGGACGGCAAACTCCTCCGGCAACCGCTCCAGCGCCGCGCGAGCAAGCGTTTCGATTTCATCAGCGGACGGTGCCAGACCGATCGTACGGGTCATTCGATCTGGATAGGGGGCACAATCCATTGCGACAAGTCACATGGCTTGTAATGCCGCGCCCCTCTCGCTAGGTGCGCCGCTCCCGTCAGGCATGCGGAGCGGTGGCCGAGTGGTCGAAGGCGCACGCCTGGAAAGTGTGTATACGTCAAAAGCGTATCGTGGGTTCGAATCCCACCCGCTCCGCCACCTAGTCCCCTGAATAGTCTCTGTTTTTTCTCCGATCGATCGAGACTCAAAAAACCGCAATCCAGAACGGTACTGTTTTGGAGGCCAATTCCGCATTTTGGAATTTGGCAGGCTTTTCAGTCTCTTCGCACACTTTTTCGGGAATAATGCCGACACTTCCGGAGGTTAGCAGGCACAAACAGAATTGATGGTTCGAATCCACGTCTGGCCGCCACCCAGTCTTATCCATCTGAAAACGAAGGGAATATCTCGGATTCCGGGCCGCATTTTTGGCGCGGTTCCGCGAGATTCTTGTGCGTTTCGGTAGTGCGGAGAATCATCCTTGAACGTGCATTCCGGGAGAATGCCCAGGTGTTCTCTGCGACCCCTTGGCACAGTACGGATTGGCGAATTCCCTGATAGTGCCGGAAAACGACTAACTGCGCTTCCTAGAGCATCACCCGCTGTGCCGATGTAACTGGTTGAAGTGACGCCTCTTATCCTCCCGTCGTGCCGAAAGCTTCGCGCACCAAACAGGGAATTCGTTGCCTCTGAACAGGGAAGGCTCGAGCCAGGAACAGGGAATTCTCAACGGCCAATTGCGGGATTGTTGACGGTATTGCGGGATTGAGGGCCCTTATTGCGGGACTGTCTTGCCCTTTTACGGGATTACCGAAGGCTAAAGTGGGATTTCGAGAGCGATAATCGCAATCGCACCCGCAATTGCGGGATCGGAAAGCCCTTTGGCGGAACTGGGGTGATCTGTAGCGGGATCGATCGCGCTGGTTGCGGGATCCCGCAGCGCGTTGATGACAGCATGAGCAGGCTCGAATCACGGGATCCGGTTGGTGCACCGCGGCCTGACATTAAGCCGCCGGCCCGGGAACGTTTACTTCTCGCCGTTTTCGAAGCTGAGCGCGGGATAAAGTAAATAAATTAATCAAAGCCAAGGGGTAACTTTTTTTCTTTCATTCGCGATTCCTTATTGGGGTCCGGCCTGGTCAGGCGCGCGGTTTATACTTCTATGGAAGAAGTATCGCTGAAAGCAAATTATAAGTAAGAATCGTTGAGGGGGTACTAAGATTGTCCTAAGAGGGTTCTAAACGATAGTATTGATGATCCATGAGGTCGGCTTGCCAGCAAAGTAATGCACTATCTATACTTTACCTTCCTGAATGAGGGGGTGGGCATGAATAGCGAGCCAGCGATCAAAATCCGTCGTGAAGTCACCATGCGAAAGGTTGACGCGCTCAAGCCGGCGCACCGCAACCCACGGACTCACTCGCGCAAACAATTGCGACAGATCGCGGACAGTATCGAGCGCTTCGGATTTACCAACCCCGTGCTGGTCGATCACGATGACCAGATCCTTGCCGGGCACGGGCGCGTGGCCGCGGCGAAGTTGCTCGGCATGGCACAGGTGCCGGTCCTTTGCGTGGGCGATCTGTCGCCCGAAGAACGCAAGGCCTATGCACTCGCCGACAACAAGATCGCGCTCAATGCAGGGTGGGATCAGGATCTTCTGGCTCTCGAGTTGAAGGAGCTGATCGAGTTCGATTTTGAGGTCGAGCTGACGGGCTTCAGCCTGGCGGAGATTGACTTCACGCTCGACGCTACGCGCAATAGCGATCCGGCCAGTTCGGACGCGGTCGCAGACCTTGTTCCCGAACTTGGCACTGCGGCGATCAGTCGGCTGGGTGACCAGTGGTTGCTGGGGCGGCATCGCTTGCGGTGCGGCGATGCACGTAGCGGCGAGGACTATGCGGCTCTCATGGGAGATCGCCAGGCCGATATCGTGTTCACCGACCCGCCCTATAACGTACCCATTGAGGGCCATGTCTCGGGTCTTGGCCGCATCCAGCACCGCGAGTTTGCCATGGGGGTCGGCGAGATGAGCGTCCCGCAGTTCACCAGCTTCCTCACCGACACCCTTGGAGCTTCCCTCCGTCACGTGCGCGATGGCGCCATCGTCTATGTTTGCATGGATTGGCGGCACATGCGCGAGCTGAGCGATGCAGGCGAGGCGGTGGGCCTGGAGCTCAAGAACCTGGTCGTTTGGAACAAGACCAACGGCGGCATGGGTTCATTCTATCGTTCGAAACACGAGCTGATCTTCGTTTTCAAGCACGGCCAGGCGCCGCACGTAAACAGCTTCGGCTTGGGCGAGACCGGTCGCTATCGCACCAATGTTTGGGACTATCCTGGGATTAGCAGTCTGACCGCTTCGCGAGAGGCAGAACTGGCCATGCACCCGACCGTCAAGCCGGTCGCCTTGGTGGCTGATGCGTTGAAGGACTGTTCGCGGCGCGGCGATATCGTGCTCGATCCTTTTGCAGGATCGGGCACGACCCTGATTGCGGCGCACGAAACTGGTCGCACCGCGCATGTGATCGAGCTCGATCCGCTCTATTGTGACACCATCATCCGCCGCTTCGAGACCTTTACGGGTCAGCAGGCAGCACTCGCAGCAACCGGCGCCAGCTTCGACGACGTCGCTGCCGAGCGTCTCCAGGGAGGCGCGCTGTGAGCGCGCAAGGCAAGGATTACGCGGTCGGTTACAAAAAGCCGCCTGAACATTCGCGCTTCAAAAAGGGTCAATCCGCCAACCCGGCCGGCCGGCCTGCTAAGCGGTCACCAGAGCCTTCCAGCGTTGCTCTTATGCCGACCGAAGCGATCCTTCGGGAGGAGGCCACGCGGCTTATCACGGTTCGAGAGGGCGAGGGGCGCGAGGAAATTTCTACAACCCGAGGGGTAATCCGCGCCTTGGCGCATACGGCCCTAAAAGGCGGACCGCTCGCTCAGCGGAATTATATTCAGATGGTAACGGCGCTGGACCGAGAGGAGGCTCGTCTTAGACAGGAGCGTTTCAAGTTCTGGCAGAGCTATGTGCAGAAAGCGCGCGACCGCATGCAAGACGCTGCGACAAGGGGCCAAGGTCTGCCGACGTACCTGCCCCATCCCGACGACATCGTGTTCGACTATACGCATCTCACCGTCAGATTTACGGGACCGTGCGACCCAGATGATGCCGCGCAGGTGGAACAGCAGAGACGGCTCAGCCACCTGTGTTTGGAGCTGTCGCTATACCACGAAGAGGATCACTGCCGCGGCGAGGGATCGCTCGACAAGGCTCGGATCGGCTTTTGGTTGCTGAGCCACATCGCCCTCGAAGTGGGTCTGCCAAAGCGCTTGCGGATGTCCAAGGAGGACTACCGCGCAATCGAAAGGCGGCAATCGGTGCACCGTAATTGGCTGTTCCATCTGGAGCGCGAATGCGAAGAACTGGGGCTGCCCTTTGAGCGGCGGCGCAAAAACTGGCCGGTCGTTGAGCTCTCAGAATTGGGGATCAAGTTTTCATAGCGGCCCACTCGCCCGAGACGCCCCGGGCTCACGATTGGTCGGGGTCGTCATTCTCTGAGAGATAGGCCGCCAGCGTAGCGGAAGTCACCTCTCGCAAGTTCCGCCCGCTGTACGGGAAGCGGCGGATCTCGCGCGTGTACTCATCGTCGCCCAGGTCATCCAGCAACTGAAACTGCGGATGGGCCTCCCATTCGCGGGCTTGGTAGTTGGGATCGTCGGCCATTAAGCGAAAGCTGCAATAGAGGCTTTCGACCAGCTGGCTCCGTACCACTCGTACCCCGCGGATCCGGGCAATGCCCTGCTTATCGCTCTGGACATGGAGCAGGTAATCGGCGCGATCATCAACCACCCCTCCATAGAACTGGAGACGACTTACCGAACCTTCTTGGTTGACGCACCAGGTCGCCGCTGCGCTTCCGCTGGCGATTTGTTCAAGCCAGACAACTAGATCGTCAAACGGGTCGTAGATGTGTGTGCAGGAAATGGCGTAAAGATCGTGCAAAGGTTCAATCCGCAGACGGATCCATCCCGCGTTGGGCGCCGTGAAGTGAGCCACGAGAGTGCGCACGTCTGTCGGATCGTTGCTCGAAAAGTCAAAGATCGGGATACCTCTCCTTTGTGTTCGACCCAACGGTTAGCTTGCGGAAGGCTAGCTTCGCCAGAGCAATCATTTCGAAAGTCGCCTTTGCGCCCATTGTCGTCATCCAGCGCGCCGAGCGTCGATCCTAAAACCGGACGCTCCCGCGCCCATTACCCGACACATGACGATGGCGGCAAAGTCGGACAGTCTGGACTGTCAGCTTGCAGACGCTGACTACATCAAGCGGACGTTAGCTCGAAGGTGCTGCGACCGCCTTCTGCCATAGCCGATCACTAAATATTGCGTCGACGAACGTCTGGTTGTGACGAAATTGCCGAGGAAGTCACCTGACAGCGACGTGTCCGCCGACAACGCTAGGCACTCGCGTGTGAGGCCACCCGCAACGCGGATCACCGAAGATTCTTTACCATTCTGCCCCGACCATTTTAAGGTACGATCCTTGGGGGGGCGATGGCGACACATAATCGGCCAGATTTGAAAAGGATGATGGACCGGGGGCTGCTCCCTGAGAACCTACCATCCGTTGTAACCTCGAAGGCGCTTTGGCCGCATTTCGAGGAGTTCAATGCATCCTATATAGTGACTGCCAAGCGTTCAGGCTGGGTCTCACCCTACAATGCGAGCAAACGTGGATTTCAGCGACGCCTGTTTGGCTTGCCTCATCCCATTTTTTTCCACGATCAAGCCGCATTCCTCGCAAAGCATTGGAGTGAAATTCTACCGGGTCTGGAGGCCGCATCAGGCTCGCTGTCGCGCCCAAACTTCCCAGTTAGCGGGCCCCGTTCGACAAAAATAACGCCTCATTCTTCACTGCCGCGTGCCCGCCTCGAGGCATTTTCAAGGTTCAAGTTCTGCCTCGTTACCGATGTCTCACGCTGTTTTCCGTCGATTTACACCCACAGCATTCCATGGGCGGTCCACGGTAAAGCGGCTTCAAAAGATGACACAAAATCCAATTCGGCGACCGTATTCGGCAATCGATTGGATTTCGCGGTAAGGCAGGCTCAGGATCGGCAGACTATTGGAATCCCGGTCGGACCAGACTCATCACGCGTCATCAGTGAGATCATTCTCTCGGCTGTTGACCGAGAGTTTATCAGGCGAAGTGGCCCCAAAGGCGTTACCTACAGGCGGCATGTTGATGACTACTGGATCGGCGGGGCAAGCGTGGAGGAGTGCGAAAAGCACCTTCAAGTGCTTCGGCAGGCGCTTCGAGAGTATGAGCTCGATATCAACGAGCTCAAAACCCGCATCGTCAACACAAGCGTGGTGTTCGGAGAGTCATGGGCGTTTGAGGTAGCGGAAGAACTGGGTCAGGTATTTCCAAGCTATGGCCAGCCTCGCGGTGATCAGGTCGCGACTTTGGGTAAGGTGCTAGAACGGGCGCGCTCGACGAATGACGACGGCATAATCCGGCACACGATCCGAAAACTCGACGAACGGCATTCTTGGAGTGCGAACTGGAAGGTTCTCGAGCATTTTCTTGCGCAGTGCGCTGTCCAGTATCCACATTCATTCGATTATGTCGCACGGGTCGTCGCGTGGCGTCGCCGTAAAGGCTTAGCCATCAACGCAACGTTATGGGCAGAAGTCACACGTGAGGTTGCAGGACAATCTTCTACGTTAGGGCGGGATTCCGAAGCTCTATGGTCCCTTTGGCTCATGAAGGAGCTGAACTTGAAGATTAACAAGGCGATGTCTAGTCAGATGATCAGGACCAACAGCCCCATTGTTTCAGCGTTTTTAGCTCACATGCATGCCACTGGTCTCACTACCGATAGGCAAATTCGAGCCGATTTGTGGAATAGCGTTGAAGGAAACCATTTCACGGGCTCGTTCTGGCCGCTCACTCTGGAATTAATGACCCTTGGCTATGCCAAACCGTCAGCACTCGATGACGGCGGCGGCGACGATACCGTCAAAAAACTTCACATGAATGGCGGCACCCTTTTCGATTGGGGAGCAGCCCCTGCCGTATTCGAGCGCCCCGAGAGACCCGACGATGACAATTGGTTTGGGGACTTGGGGCCTGATGAAGCAATCGAGGATTACACTTCCGATTACGATGACGACGAAAGCGACGAAGACGAAGACGACCAAGAGGATGAAGGGGAAAATGACGAGCATGGGAATGCTCCTCCAGATTTACCTGATCTGGACGAGTTTCTTTGATTCGACCTCACGATTTGCGAGGCCGAACGCTGCCTAGCGTTCTGCTATGCGGATCGTGAAACTCTCAATCAGAAGCGAGAACGGTCAGCCCAACTTACTCAGAAGGGCGCTTCATCCCCGGCTAGCGGTCTAGCAGGCTGAGCGACAGCTGGAGCTTCGGCATCTAAAATGGGTGTTTCGAGCCCCCACGACGTGACAACTTCGCCGAGTGGGAATGGCGTCTTATCAGTGCTCCACTCATGGTAGGGCGCGGCAGTTTGGCTGTAGGGCCCCGGCTTGGGCGGCTCGAATTGCACGCGCGTGGGTACATGAAACGCGCTCCCAAATACGATCGCCTCACCTGATGCAAGGATCGTGACTTGATCAAGTAGTCTGCGTGCTTGCATCGGGATGATCCGCCGGAAATGATCGATATCATCCGGATTCTGTAAACGGTGGCTTATAAAATTCGCGCACTGACTAATGATGGTCGGACTGATTTCGCTCGGGCGCTGGCTGGCGATCACGAGGGAGAGGCCGAATTTGCGACCTTCTTTCGCGATCCTTTCGAAAGCGAGGCGCGAAAGAGTCTGCCCTCTTTCCTCGTCCGACCTCGCTGGCCGGGCATAATTATGAGCTTCCTCCAAAACCAGCACCCATGGGTGTTTGTATCTGCGTGCTGCCGCGACATTTTCTCTGGCTTCGAGAAGCACGCGACCAAACACGGTGCACGCATAGGGCAGGACTTCGTGACTGAGCATAGACAGGTCGATGATCGAAACGCGTGGTCCGTTCATTGCACCGAGCCCGATGCGTTGCATCCATTCTTCCAGCGACGGTATCTCCGTTTCTGCATCTGCGTAGTTCAGAAAGGAACGCCAGCGAGGATCATCAAGCCGCGTCTTCAAGCGGAGCTTCAGCGTAGCCAGGTGAGACTCTATGCGTGCGGCGTCTTCGGGCGATGTGGCGCTGTCCAAGAGCGTTGGATCGAACAGCTTATCCTTAGAAATGTATCTTGGACTATCAGCGGTTGTCGCGCTGAGCGTGGCTACCGCAAGCTCGCCAGACAAGATGCCATTCAGCTCGATGATCAAACCCTCGGCCGCCCCCCTGATATTGGCTTCGTTAAGCGGAGCGTTCCAGTCCGGGTTCTGCGCGTCGTACTGATCTTTATAGGGAAGAAGTGTCTCGCGGAGCTTCGGATATCCTTCAGTGTCCCGAGCCCCAAGGTAATCTTTGATGATCTTACAAAGGTGTACGCACCCCTGTTTACGCGGTTTGTTGGTGTTGAGTAGGCGCAGCATCTCCTGAAGCTTTGAGATGGCATGATGGACTGAGTTGGCGTCCGAGGAGGCGTTCTTGACCCCGCTTTTAGCCTTCGCGAGCGCCCACCAGTCTTTGAGAACTGGCTCCTGAGTCTGCTCGGAGGCGCTAAGCCAGGCGCATATTTCCTTGGCATTGAAAAACCAGAGCGGGATCGCGAACTCCACCCCATTCAAATAAATCCTGTCTGGCTTCCTGTTTCCCTCCTCTCCGGCCGCGCCGAACGCGCGTCCGTACTCGCCGTTTACGTCGAGTATGAAAATATGAGGCTCGTTCCCGGCCTGACCGAGTGCCGCCATCGCTTTCTGAACCAGACTGGAGACTGTGTAGGATTTGCCCGACCCGGTGTTCCCGACGATCGCCAGCGGGCGGGAAAACAAATCGTTATAGGACGCCTTCACCCTGTTGGCAGGTTGGCCGGTGGGGCAACCGACATGGAGATCGAAGTCGTAGTCCTCACCTGTATGCCCGTCCGGCCGGTTCCTGCGGGGCGGTGTTTCGAATACGGCTTTCAGGATTTCCGGCGCGCCGATTTCCGCCGGGGTGTCGAGAGTTGGAAGAATGGTGATGCCCGGACTAAACGCGCCGCTCGCGCTGTCTTGTTCGATAGTTCCGAGTAACTGAACGCTCGCAATCCTGCGCGGCTTTATGAGTTCGAGCGTTAGATCGTCCCCGCTCGACGGATCATAACTCTCCCGAGCTTCGAGGTCGGAGATGATGCCAATTACAAGCTGTCCTGCGCCAATCGAGAACGTGACGTAGGCATTGATGGCGACGGCTGCCTGTACGCCGTCGAGCGTTGCCCTCATCGCGGAACGCGTTTCCGGCAACAGCTCCACCTTTACGCGGAAACCTTGGACTGCAACAATGTGACCGATGATGCGCGGATTTTCCAAGCTCATTCCTCGTCACTGTTAGGTGATCGCGAAGCCTGAATCTGCTTTTCGAACCGGCGAAGTCGGAGGAAGTCCTCCAGCCACTGAACGTCGGGCATAATGTTCCGTGCGAAGTCGTCGAAGGTCGCCAGCTTGAACGGGGAAGCCGCGTGCGCGTTCTCAGTGGAGGTCAGCACGAACGCCCGCTTGCCCAGCTCCTTGTATTTCATGATCCGTTTGATCGTTGCGCTCTTCGGATCAGGCTCTACCACAAGCATGACGAGCGACGGATTCATTAGCGCTGTCTCGATAACGCGCGTGACATGATCGTCGCCAAAGCCGTAGCCCATAACAAGAAGGAATGTCTGCGGCGCGGACAGTCGAACCTGAAAAGATCGGAAAAGATGGGCAAATGGCATCGTCAGGGTTTGCGTGAACTTATTGGCGGTCGGCAGTATTCCGACTGAAGGGAAGCTGGCTGCAAATTCGTCGAGCTTCTTTGCGCGCTCCGCCAATTCCAGTTGTCGATAGGTTTGGATCGCAGCCAAATCGGGGTGACGGGCGCGCAGCTCACTGTCCTTGATATGCCAGTGAACCGAGCCGTGCAGCTTATAAAAATGAAGGAACTTGTCGTATCGGCGGACGCGGCCTTCGGAAATTTCTCCGGGCCAGTAGATATCAAGTCCGTATACGGACGGGTCGAATCGCGCGTTGGCGCGGCCGGTAAAACCGTCGAAATACTGGATTCCAAGCAGCTCCAGCGTCTGCTCGAACAAGGTATCGTAATTCAGCGTGAAGAGGTGCGGCCGACCCAAGTTGCTATCGCGGGCAACGAGCTTTGCGAGAAACGCCAGATGTGGAGAAGTGACTTCGGCGTCGCTTGAAGACACATCATTCGGCAGCCTTAATGTGCATTCAATCATGATCGCCTTGCCGATGCGATCGACGAGCCAGTTCAGCTCTTTTGTATTAGGTTTAAGATCGCCTTTCCAGATGACGCCGGTGAAGGGTGAAGAATCGCTGCCTGCGACATGCGCCGCATTGACGAGATACGAAAGCCAGTCCTCAAAACTTAACCACGTTTTCTTGCCTTCGTCTGTAGGCTGTAACCGCGAGTCCAAAATGGCGGCAGCAGTTGGGGCAATAAGCGGCATCGCCCTGACGGTCGCCAGTACGCTCGCCTCAAGATCGCCCATCAGCTTGCCGCCGGACGATCGCGAACTGCCCGCCCCCGTCAGCACGACCAAGTTTTCCATCCTCAGCCATTCCGAGATGAGTGCCTGAAGACGCTGCCGACTGTCTTTCGCGTTCATACCACTGAGAAGATCGCTAACCTTCCCATCATCTGAGGGGCCGATTAGCCGATATTCGCTAGAATTATTGCCCTTTAGCTCTGTCATACTGCAACGTTAGCAAACCACTTGTGCTCGGCCTAGCGATCACAGAGGATTGACCGTTGGGGACGACAGGAATGTTCCATTTCGCGCCTTTACAAACCGGATGAACGAACGACCGCTGTAGAGATGATCATTTGGCCCCCTCAACGTCTGACATGGCGGCGGTTCCTGTCTGCGTGATCACGCGGCGGCGAATGGCAGCTATCCACTGGCGCCTCCGCAAAACCTGCCTGCCGGCTAACGGCCATTCCCGGTCCGTGGGGTTCGCTCTGCATGGAGTGGCGCAAACTGGCCACTTGCGGGAGGGCAGGTTCCGGTTAGGAAATCGGGACGCGGACAGCCCGACCGTTGAACCAATCCAAATCGAGTCTCGTCTGTGAGCACCTGCCGTTCAGATCTGCGGTTAAGAGCTCGCTCGTCATTTAAGCGCTCAAGGTGTTGGTGCTTCCAAACCGAGTTCTAGCTGATGGCCACGGGCAAAGCGCGCAAGCAACTGCTTCGTCATAGCGCTACGGAAAACGCGATAGGCAGCCTGCCCCCTGTTCTGAGCCATGAAATCGTCGATTTGGGCTTTCACCGATGTATAGTGCTTCTCCACTCCCGCGAAATCGTAGAGGCTTGTTCCCTCGCGCTCACAGGTCAGGCTCAGCATGTATAGGATGTGGTATACGCCTTCGATGATCCAAGACTCGTCGTACGTCTTCTTCAATCGGGAGTTTAGCGCTGCAAGGGCGCGCCGCCGATCGTCATCCACCATTCGGTAGACGCGCCACATGGCGATGATGTTCTCTGCGGAGAGAATGGCCTCGTCGAAAACCCAGCCGTAGTACTCGCCGAAAATCCTGTTGGACGACGTCTTGGCGCGGTCCGGCTCGCGTAGCACGTAGGCCAGGATAATCTGGCCCAGCTTCACCGCATCGATTCGGGACTCTGCCGGCTGTTCGATGTGTTGATCATTCTTGCGCTCGTAGAAATAGCCATGCCCAACGAGCGCGTTTTCGATCCGGATCTGGATCGAATCGTTCGAGCGAATGTCGCGGCTTCGGATGGGCGTCTGACTGTTTGTCGCCTCGGCAACGCTGTTGGTGAAGGTTCGGTCACCGGTCTCAATAATGCGAAGAAGCAGTTTCACGTCATAGATGCTCGCGATATCGGACCGCGCTGCTTCGAAGAGGGCATGTGACGTCTGGCCGCCGTTGACGATTTGCGGATTGATCATCCTCACTTTAGGATTCGCTGCTCTCGGCTGATATTCCATCCTGTCGCAGACGATGGTGATGCCGTTGTTGAGATACCAAAATTGCGTGTTCACGTCGCTCAGCGCCGTGGTTAGTATCTTGCGGTTTATTTCATTCTCTTCACCTAGATACAAACGGATGTTGTCTTCAAAAAGGGTGTCGTCAACTTCCTGCGGGAAGTTTTGATCCGTGATAAGTCGCACGATCTCGTCGCCGCGCACGGTGCCGATTAGCCCCTTCGCGAAGCCATCAGTGCGACCGAAATACTGATCCTCCACGAGGCCGAGCTGGAATTCGCGATCGACCGGTGCCCCTTTTGACAGGTGACGAGAGAACCAGATGAGATCGTGCTGCGTAACGAGGGCGTGCTGATATGGGCGAAGCGCCTCCTCGAACCTGCTCAAGTGCGAGGGAATGAGCGCGGTAGCGTTGTTGCAGAGGTGGATTTGGATCGAATAAACGGCCTCCTCCAGCGCCTCCCAAAGATCTTGAACCTTGTTCCAGAGAAGCGGGTTGCACGTCTTCTCAAGGGACGCATCCTTTCTGAGGAAGCACTCGAGGAAGCTCTGAATCTTGTCGATCTCGTTGGATGGGAAGGAGCTTCCAACTTTTTCGAAGCTGGACACATGCTTAAATTGGAACAGGTGGATAACGCGCCGCTCAGGACGGCTGTCGACATATACGGCATCGATTCCACGATCATCGCCACCGTCGGTAATCGCAGTGCGGATCTCATCGTCGTCGATCTTGAGAATTTTGGACAGCGCGAAATACAAGAAAGCCCTCGACTCCTCTGCGAGGCCCAGAGAGCGCTGAAATGCCTGAATACCGGACCGCACTTGGCTCCAGTCGAGCAGGGTGGGAGTTGCGATCGGTGCGATTGTCATGGGCGCAAGGCTAGCGTGAAGGGCTCCGTTGGCAACAGCGTCTATTAGATCGCTAATGGCGATCGCCACCAGATCGAATGAACGAATGCAGGTTTCAGAAACAGCGTCGTGGGCAGCAAACGGCGACTTTATGGTGGCGAATTCGAAACTGAACGGTAATCTCGCTGTCAGTAGCTGCGAAGCGGCCGATAGATGCGCACAAATCGTTTAGTCCGCAGCAGACGCGACTGGACCGGGCGATTGTGCTCTTAGTGCCTATCTTATTATTCAAATAGCCAACGAGAGCGTGCACGGCTGTCGTCATGGAAACGGTTCGCATAGCCAAGCCAAGGCTCGATTGCCTCGCACGATCCGTCGACTCCCTCTGAGGGCGAGAATCTTGCCATCTTGCGCTCTGGTATCGACCTCAGGCACCAGACTATCCGCTTTGCGGACCGACACCACCCCATCTCAGTGACGGACTTGGGCGCTAGCAGCCGACTACGCAGGGTAACCGTTCTGCCAAGTCTCATTCCCGAACGCCGGGCAGGAATCTCGCAGTCTGTTCCTCCCACGACCAGGAAATGCCCGTTCTCTGCAGCAGCTCCTTGCCCGAGAGCCCCGCTTTGGTGCGCCCGTCAAGAACAGCTTCCGTGACTCCCGGCGCTAGGAAAGCCAGCCGGACAACCCGGGTCATGTAAGAGGCGCTGACCTTCTCGCGCGCCGAGAGAGCGTTGATATCCAGTTCACCTTTGCTCAGCTCTGCCCACCATCGCCGAGCGGTAACAACCAACCGGATCAGGCTTTCATCGGGAGGGACGTCGCCCTTCGAAGCCCCACTCTCATCAACGAGCCGGACAACCCGGCCGGTTCTGGTGAGCCGGGCCATGATCTCGTGTGTAGCTTGCCTTGGTCCGGAGGCGTCCCTGTATCCCGGAACGCCCGCGAGCCAGTCGTGGCTCAGCGTGAGCGTAATCCGATCGGGGCGGATCACGATACGGTTCAGCAGCTGCTTGATCGTGGGGTGTTTCGCTTTCGCGAGGTCTGCCCGCAGCGATGCCGCTCGCTGCAAGATGATCTCAACCGCGCGGGGTTCAATTTCAACACCCACCCGCCGAGCCAGAGCGAGAGGATCCTCCAGCAATCGATTGAGTTCCTCGCACACGACCTTCTCGATCTCCGGGGCGGGAAGACGCAGGGCGGGAGCAAGCGATGGTTCCATTCGATGATGCTGCGCCTTGCTGACGTAATAGCGATAGCGCTGACTGCCCTTGGCGGTGTGCACCGGAATCAGCGGCTGACCCTCGGCATCAAACAGCAAGCCCGACAGCAGACTGGCATTGGCTTCGCGCGCGGTCCTTCGACCTTTGACGTTGTCGCTCAGCTTAAACTGCACGCCCTCCCATTCATCCCGCTCGATGATCGGCGGATGATTGCCCGGATAGACTTTGCCTTTGTGCGGGATATCGCCGGCGTAGATCGGATTGCGCAGGATCGTGTAGAGCTGGCCGCGCGTGAATAAGCAGCCTCCGTAGGCACGGCCTTTGCCATTCACTCGGCGCGGTGTGATGATCCCTTCCGAGGCCAATTCTTCGGCCACGTGCCTGACGTTGCCGAGCCTTCGATAGCGGGCGAAGATGTCACGGATCAGCGCGGCATGCTCCTCCACGATCGCCAGGCTGCGTCCCTCAGGCCGGTAACCGAGCGGCGGTGTTCCGCCCATCCACATGCCCTTGGCTTTGGACGCGGCGATCTTGTCGCGGATACGCTCGGCGGTGACCTCGCGCTCAAACTGGGCAAACGAAAGCAACATGTTGAGCGTCAGACGGCCCATGCTGGTGGTGGTGTTGAACGACTGGGTGACCGAGACAAAGCTCGTGCTCGCCGCATCCAACGCTTCAACCAGCTTGGAAAAGTCGAGCAGCGAACGGGTCAGACGATCGACCTTGTAGACGACGATGATGTCGACTGCGCCGGCTTTGACATCGGCGAGCAGCCGCTGGAGGGCGGGACGCTGGAGTGTCCCGCCCGAAAGACCGCCATCATCGTAGCGCTCGGGCACGAGTTTCCAGCCCTCGCTCGCTTGGCTCAGGATATACGCCACACACGCCTCGCGCTGCGCGTCGAGCGAGTTGAAATCCTGCTCCAACCCCTCGTCGCTCGATTTGCGGGTGTAGATCGCGCAGCGCACCTGTTTCATGCGGCTTTTCGCTTGTGCTTGAGTCCGAAGAAGGCGGGACCCGACCAGCGCGTGCCGGTGATCTCGCGCGCGACCTTGCTGAGCGAGGCCCACTGCCGCCCGTTCCAGTTGACCGAGCCGTGCTCCTCGACGGTGACGACGTACAGCGAGCCGTTCCACTCGCGGGTAAGCCGCATGCCCGGCCGCACCGCACGCGTTTGGGTCTTGGCAGCGGCCAATTGATCGAGCCTTTGGCTGACGCGCCGCGCAAGGCCGCCGTGGACTTTGGCCTGCAGCTCCCAGGCCAAAGCCAAGCGCAGCAGCGAGGGACTGACCCGCGGCACCGGCTTTCCGGTCAGCTCACTCCATCTGCGGCGTAGCTGCACCGACGAAAGCGCTGCCAGCGCCGCCAGGTCTTCATCGAGCGTGGCGGTCTCCATCAGACAGCCACCATGATGCGATAACAGGTAATCTGATCGCGCGTGCCGCGGACGATAGCGTGACCCCTCTTCCTGAGGCCTGTCAGCGCCGCGCGCATGGTGTGGGGAAGCCAGCCGGTCTCGGTGATGAGATCCTCGAGCGTGGCGCCTTCGGGTCGTTGCAGCAGCGCAATGACGCGGTGGGTCTTGCTGGTTGGTTGAGTTTCTCGGGCCGTGCCTTTCGGCGCGTTCGTGTCATCCGCGTTTGGAGATTGGCCTCCAGAGGCAGTTTGGGTCTCAGTCTTTGGCATGCGCGCGAAACGGCGAGTGGGCTTGGGCTTTGTCATATTGGTCATGGGTGGTTCTCCATTCGGAGCAGCTCTGTGCCGCTCCCACCACCCGAAGCCCCGAACGCGCGAATCGTCGGGGCGGCAGCCGTGTTTGTCGGCTGCGTTTCAGCGCGAACAGCAATGCTCAGTCCGACGGTGAAGTCGAGTGGAATGAGCGAAACTTTGCTGTCGGATTATGCCGAGGTCGGACTAGTCTCGTCGCTTAGCGACTGTCGGCTAACGACCCATTGCAGACGATCGTATTGCATTCGATCCGGCCACGTGCATGATCGCCTTCATGAGGGGATGGCTGGTTCCGATCTTGGCTGTGGCAGCCTTCGCGCCAGTCGCGCAGGCGCAGACCGGGCCCGCCTCTGCGCCGAGTTTGCAGGATGTCCAGGCGCTGGCGCGCGGAGACAAGCTGATGCCCGCGCTGGTGCTGCTCGAGCAGGTGATGGCTGCCAACCCGGCGACGATCCCGACAGGGGCGCAGTTCTGGTCGTTCAGTGGTGACCTCGCCACGGCCGACGAACTGTATGTGCGCCAGCCGGGGACACCCTCCGGATCGCTGCCCGACTTGTCGCGGGCGCGGCCAGAGCCCGCGATCGACGCGATCGTGCGCGCCGCCGAAGGCAAGCGGGTCGTGATGATAAACGAGGCGCATCACTCGCCGCGCCACCGCGCGTTCACTTACCGACTGATGCTCGCCCTGCGCGAGGCTGGGTTCACGCATTTCGCGGCGGAGACCTTCTGCTCGGGCTCGCACTGTGGGGAACTGCTGGCAAACGGTGCGCCCACCGTCGAGACCGGGTTCTATACGGTAGAGCCCGTGTTTGCTGATCTCGCACGGCAGGCCGGTGCGGCCGGCTACATGCTGGCCGGTTACGAGATACGGCCCGACCAGTCGCCACCGCCGGGGACCGCGCGGGAAGAGTACATCGCGATCCGCGAGCAGTCGCAGGCGGAAAACATCAAGGCCCTGCTCGACGCCAATCCGGGCATGCGCCTGCTGGTCCACGTCGGCTTTGGCCACCTGAACGAGACTGCGCGTGGAGCTTCGTGGCACACGTTTGCCGGCCGACTCAAAGAACTGACCGGCGAAGACCCGCTGACGATCGACCAGGTCGAAGGCACGCCACAGCCCGACAGCGAACACGACTCGCTACTCTACAAGGCCTTCGTTGAGCGGTTCGGTTCGCCTGCAACGCCGGTCGCGATAGCCAACGATTCAGCGCAGCCGCTCGGGGTTTACCGGGTCGACCTGAGCGTGATTCACCCCACACAGAGTTGGGTCGATGGTCGGCCCGACTGGTTGGCGATGGACGGATACCGCAAGCCGCATCTGGTCGCACTCCAACCGCTCGGCGCGCGCAGCCTGGTGCAGGCGTTTGTCGCTAGAGAGCCCGATGGTGCGATCGCCATGGACCAGATGCTCGTCGGCAGCGACGCTGTGACAGTGACGCTGATGCTACCGCCCGGCGACTATCGGTTGGTCCGGCAGACCGAAGCGGGCGAGAACCTGCCGTTGGGGACCATCAGCATCAACTAACCCGCTACCGCGACGTCCGCTTTCCACCCAAAGCTGTTGGTCTGCAAACGAACCATCGGGGACATAGCCCTCGCCGCTCGTGGTGCTGCTTAGCAGGTTACGGGTTCACGATTGACACTTTGGTGCCAGGCCCCGCGTCGGTTGTTTGAACTATTGCGCCGAGATGCCGTGCCAGCGCGTCCGCAATACCGGTTCCCAATCCTGGAGCCGTCGGCTGTGCGCCCGCTGCGATACCCACTCCATTGTCGGACACCCTGAGGGCAAAGCCGGTTCCTTGGGCCCGATAGTCAACCAGGATCTCGCCTTCCTTGTTGCGGGCAGGAAAGGCATGCTTCAGCGCGTTGATGACTAGCTCAGTGACAATCAGTCCCAGGCTTGTCGATACGTTGGCCGTGGCCGAGCTGTCGTCGGGGCGCTGTCAGACCAAATGCACCTGGTGGCAGCGTGCCTGACTTGAGGTACGAATGCGAATGCCTCGCGCCGGGAAGCCCGCCAGCGGTGTTGTCAAACCAAATGCACCTTCCACAAATTTGGATGCTGTCAGTCTCGCAATCGTGACCGGCTAAGTGCCTCGTACGAATGTGTTTGGCCGAAATTCCGCTCAGAAGCGGAGAGGACGAGGGTCCGCATTCGACCCGGTGCATTTTGCTCTGACAGCACCGGCTCAAGCACTCTCTCAAAAAACCTTCTGGGAAGTGTCGCCCGAAAGGTTCTCCTCGGCGCAGGCTGCGACGTTCTGGCCGCACCCACCGCAATGGTCTGAAGGGTGCTGTCAGACCAAATGCACCTGCTAGAAATTCAGACGCTGTCAGTCTCGCATTCGTCACGGGCCAAGGTCCTGGTATGGAGGGGTTTGACCGAAATTCCGCTCAGAAGCGGAGACGACTAGCGTCCGCGAGCGGCCCGGTGCAGTTGCTCTGACAATACCATCGAGAGGCGTCCTATTTCGAGGTTGGAGTGTCCGACCCGTCGCGGATGTCTGACCGGGTTAATGGACTCGACGCGACGAGGTTCGGTTCGCAGCTCAGCGTGGTCCGGGGTCCCGCTCGACGTTCCTTGCGAAATCCGTGCATACCGAACCACCACTGCAAGGCGATGATCGCGCCCTTGGCGGGCTGGAGCAGCCCAATCATAAGGATCAGGGCAAGCGGCAGGACAATCGCCATCAGAGCCATGAGGGACAAGTCTGTGTCTCGCGCCAGGGGAATGATGAGCGGGGCGAGCAGATGCCCGGTCACGAAGATCGAGACATAGGCGGGAAAATCGTCGGCCTGCTGATGCCCCCAGTCCTGCCCACATTGTGGGCAGTGCGGGATCGGCTTGAGAAATCGCAGGAAAAGGCTCGACCCGCCGCAGCGCGGGCACCGCCCGCGCAAGCCGCGCAGCACCGCAGCAACGCCCGAGGCAGGGAGGACGACACTGTCGGTAAACAATTCTGGCTTGGGGACAGGCACGGACTTTGGCGGTTCCTGGATCTTGTCGAAGGGCGTCCGCATGAAATTAGGCATCAGTTATCTCGGAAGGAGCGGCAGCCCGAATGCTCGCGTCGACATGAGCGACAAACTGCGTGAAGTTGCGGCGGAAACGGTCGACGAGGCCTCGTGCGGACCGATCATAGTCATGACCATCGGTCCAGGTCGCGCGCGGATCGAGAATGTTTGTATCCACGCCCTCAACAGCGACAGGAACCTCGAACCCGAAATTGGGATCGATACGGAAATCTGCTTCCTTGAGCTTGCCCGACAGCGCGGCGTTGAGTAGCGCGCGGGTCACTTTGATCGGCATGCGCGTGCCAGTGCCGTACGGGCCGCCAGTCCAGCCCGTGTTGACCAACCAGCAGTCGACCCCGCCGTTGGCGATGCGCTTGCGCAGAAGGTTGCCGTAGACGCTGGGATGGCGGGGCATGAAGGGCGCGCCGAAGCAGGTCGAGAAGGTCGCCTCAGGTTCGGTCACGCCGAGCTCGGTGCCCGCAACCTTGGCCGTATAGCCCGACAGGAAGTGGTACATTGCCTGCTCGGGAGTGAGCCTCGCGATTGGCGGCAGCACCCCGAAGGCATCGGCCGTCAGCATGATGATGTTCTTTGGCAGCGACCCCATGTTCTCGCATGAGGCGTTCGGGATGAAGTGGATCGGATAAGCGCCGCGGCTGTTCTCCGCGAGCGAAGCGTCATCGAGATCAAGCGCCCGGGTCTCGGGATGCATGACCACATTTTCGAGGATCGTCCCGAAGCGCCGGGTGGCGGCATGGATCTCAGGTTCAGCCTCGGCCGACAGGTGGATCATCTTGGCATAGCACCCGCCTTCGAAGTTGAAGACGGCGGTATCCGACCAGCCATGCTCATCGTCGCCGATCAGGGTACGCGAGGCATCGGCGGACAAGGTCGTCTTGCCGGTTCCCGAGAGCCCGAAGAAGATCGCGGTATCGCCATCGGGGCCGATGTTGGCCGAGCAATGCATCGGCATCACGCCTTTGCGGGGCAGGACATAGTTGAGGACAGTGAAGACTGCCTTCTTCATTTCGCCGGCATAGCCGGTACCGCCGATCAGGATCAGTCGCTCCGTGAAATCGATCGCGATCACCGTCTGGGAGCGGCAGCCGTGCTTCTCGGGATCGGCCTGGAAGCCGGGCAGGTCGATGAGCGTATAGTCGACGGCGAAACTCCGAAGTTCATCGGGCGCGGGGCGCACCAGCATTGTGCGCACGAAACTCGAGTGCCAGGCCAGTTCGGTCACGACCCGCACACCGATGCGGTATTCCGGCTGCGAACCGCCGAACAGGTCTTGCACGAAAACGTCGTCGAGCGTGGCAAGGTACGTGAGGTAGTCCTCGCGCAAGTTAGCGAAGGCCTCTTTACTCATCGCCTTGTTCGAGGGTCCCCACCAGACGTCATCCCTTGTTTCGTCGTCGCGAACGATGAACTTGTCCTGGGCCGAGCGCCCGGTGTGCTTACCGGTCTCGACCACCAACGCACCATGTTCCGACATCCGGCCCTCTGCCCGCCTCAGGGCGAATTCCACGAGGTGCGGCGTATCGAGATTTTCATGCAGGCGTCCGCCCGGTTTGAGGGCGAGTTCGGGAAGTGTGAGGGTCTGGGTCATTTGATCAATGGTCTCTGCAGGATCTGATGAAGCGAGAGTGGCGACGCTTCAAAGTTCGGTTGCAAGGTCGAGCGGCCGATAGCGCCGCGTAAGCCTGGGCCCCCGGATGGGAGAGGCGCCCGGCGCTTGACCGGATGCGCATTGTCGTCGGTCATCCCGGGCCTACCGCTTCTCGTCCGACAGGACGCGCGCCCGACGGCTCTTGCCCTGGTCGATGACGTGGGCAATCTCCGACAACAGTATGGCCGCCTCGTGCGGCTTGAGCTCAGCCTCGCAAATGGCTCCATCGGCCTGGTGAAACGTTATGACGACCCGGAAATCGCCGGAATCGCGTGGAATCAGCCGCAGATGGGCGTTGACGCCGCTGACGGGCGAGCGCGCCGCGCCCACACCGTCAGCGGGGCTTCCCTCCCCAGGACCCGATCCAATGAATTGCATAAGGCATATATACAACCCTATCTTGAATTGTTAAGACTGATATTTGATGTTTGAAACATCATGGAGCCTACATGATCACTTCGCAGCAAATGCGCGCCGCACGCGCCCTTCTCGGGCTTGACCAGCGCCAACTGGCCGAACTTGCCGGGCTTTCCCTGCCCACCATCCAGCGGATGGAATCGTCGGATGGCCAGGTCCGGGGCGTGGTTGATACGCTGGTGAAGGTCATAACTGCGCTTGAAGGCGCCGGAATCGAACTCCTTGGCGAGAACGCGCCGAGCACAGGTGTCGGGCGCGGGGTTCGTCTGCGCGAGACGATGACCGGCAAGGCCGGCGGACGCGGCCAGTCGATACTCTATGACAAGGCGGCCGCCGAACAGGCCCAGCAGTGACGACGAAGGCCTACACGCCCAAGCTGGTGACGGCGCTGAATGAAGGTTACTCCAAAAGCACGTTCCGGGCCGACGCCGTCGCGGGACTTACGGTTGCGATCGTTGCGCTGCCGCTCGCCATGGCACTTGGCATCGCCAGTGGCGCTTCGCCCGACAAGGGTCTGATCACAGCGGTAGTTGCGGGTTTTCTGATTTCAGCGCTTGGCGGCTCGCGAGTCCAGATTGGCGGTCCTACCGGCGCCTTCGTCGTCGTGATCTTCAATGTCATCGCCCGGCATGGCTATGACGGTCTCCTGATCGCAACGCTGCTGGCGGGGCTGATCCTGATTGCCGCGGGCGTGTTGCGCCTTGGGCAGATGATCAAATTCATTCCTCACCCCGTGGTCACGGGCTTCACCGCCGGGATCGCGGTCATCATCGCCTCCAGCCAGGTGAAGGATTTCCTCGGGCTTGCGGTCGACAAGGTTCCGGCCGAGTTCGTTCCCAAGTGGCAGGCCTATATGGCCGCCATGTCGACTTTCAGCTGGGCGACGCTGAGCGTTGGCGCGGGTGCGCTCGCGGTCATCATCCTCTCGCGCAAGTTTGCTCCGAAGCTGCCGGGGTTCCTGATCGCGGTAGTGGTGAGTTCGGTTGTCGTGGCTTTGCTCAAGCTGCCGGTCGACACCATCGGCTCACGCTTCCCTGACATCCCCGCCGGATTACCGATGCCGGCGTTGCCCGAGATTTCGCTCGCCAAGATCAATGCGGTACTGCCTTCGGCGTTCACCATCGCCTTTCTGGCCGGAATCGAAGCACTGCTTTCCGCTGTCGTTGCCGACGGTATGGCCGGGACCCGGCATCGCTCCAATCAGGAACTGATCGGGCAAGGCGTGGCCAATCTGGGTTCGGCCCTGTTCGGCGGTCTTCCCGCAACGGGCGCGATAGCCCGCACCGCAACCAATATCCGCTCCGGGGCGAAGACTCCGGTTGCCGGGATCCTGCATGCGGTTTTCCTGCTGCTGTTCATTCTGTTCGCGTCGCGCCTCATGGCCTTCGTGCCCATGGCTGCACTCGCCGCGATACTATTCATGGTCGCGTGGGGCATGAGCGAATACGAGCGCTTCATCGCTCTGCTGCGCATGCCCAACAGCGACCGGGCCGTTCTGCTGTTGACGTTTGGCCTCACCGTACTGGTCGATCTCACTGTCGCGATCGGCGTCGGTGTGACGCTTGCCTCGCTGCTCTTCATGGCTCGCATGGCCGAGGCGGTGGAGGTCGATACCGGCGGCAGGCAGGACACGGACCTGGATTCGGAAGATGTCCATCAGCGCGACGCACTTCCCCCAGGCGTCGAGGTCTTCCGCATCAACGGCCCGTTCTTCTTCGGCGTCGCCGGCGAATTGCTCGATACGCTGCGCCGTGTCGGCCAGTCGCCCAAGGTCATCATCCTGCGCATGCGGCTCGTGCCCCTGCTTGACGCAAGCGGGGTGCAGGCGCTCGAGGAGTTCGTTGAACAGGTGCATGTTGCCGGCGCCAAAGTGGTGTTGTCCGGTGTCCAGGCCCAGCCGAAGTCGATGCTCGAGCGGGTTCGCCTCGGCGGTCATTCGGACAGGGTCTTCTATGCGAGCGACTTCGCCCATGCCCAGGCGCTCGCGCTCGGACTGCTCGAAAGCCCCAAGTCGCAATTGCACTGACAGATGCCACCGGTCCGCCGGGCGGATTCCGAATATTCACCCTGTCTGGCGCCTGACTGTGCGCACCTGCTGCTGAAAGGACCGTCGTGATAATGTCCGGTACCCCGCGTTGGCGGGCATCATGGTCCAGTGACAATGTGCATTGGCGGCGCTCAGAGCATCGCCCCGATCATCGAGTGCCAGCCAGCGGGGCACGGACAAGAGGCGAGGAATGAGCGAACCCGATCAAATGCGACGGCGCCCCACATCGCTGGACATCGGCAGGGCTGAACGCGCGCTCGTGCAATTGGCGGCGATGCTGGCGGCGTTAGCTGGCATGGTCAACGCGGCCGGGTTCCTCGCCTTCGGTCATGTCTTCCTCGCTTCGCCTGACGCCAACCCCACCGTGCTGGGAGCCAGCTTGCCCGGCAGTTATGCGGTCGCGCTCTTTGCCGGGGCCATGATTTTGAGTTTCGTCGCCGGCGTCGTGCTGATCACGCTTGTCTCGCACCAGTCCGCGCGGTTCCGGCGCACCACGGCGCTCTTCGGTACGGCAATTGCCCTCGCAGCCGCCTATGCCGCGTTCACTGCGGGCGTCGCCTTTGCGCCGGCCGTACTGCTCGCTGTGGCGATGGGCGGCGCCCATTGCATCTTCGAGCGGGATAATCCTGATCTGCAGCAGGCTATGTCACCCTCGGCGCAGATTGTGCGCTTCGGAGAGGGACTGGTCGGAGGTCGCAATGGCGCCAACCATCGCCAGACGGGTTTGCACGCCTCGTTCTGGCTGGCCTTCGTGTTTGGGGGTCTCGCGGGGACCGGTGCGTGGATCGCGCTTGATGCGCGCGCCTTCGCATTGGCCGCCGGGCTAGCGGGTCTGCTGACACTCCGTACCTGGTTGATCGAACGCGATCTTTTGACCCGATAACGGGCCAATTCGAAAATTGGAGAATTCCATGAGCGATGACGAATACGTTTACGACGAAGAATCCGGAGAGTGGCTCCCTGCTTCGGAACTGGCCGAACGTCACGCCACTGCGGGCCGGATCGAGGTGCGCGACGCGGTCGGCAATCTGCTTGCCGACGGCGATCAGGTGACCTTGATCAAGGACCTCGACGTGAAGGGCGCGGGCCAGACATTGAAGCGCGGGACGCTTATCAAGTCGATCCGACTGACCGGCGATCCACAGGAGATTGACTGCCGCTATGAGGGTATCAAGGGGTTGGTGCTGCGCGCGGAGTTTGTGAGGAAACGGACCTGAATAATCGTGGGCGGACACCCCGGCCCACGCTGCTGCTCGGTGCATGCTTGTCGAGGTGTTCGATGCCCACCCGCCCCAAACGATCACTCTCACTAGCCTGTCGATGAATGCGCGCACTTGGACGTGGGCCGCCTCAAGCTGCGGGATCGTGGAAGCGCAAGACTGGCCTGTTCCGCTGGTTGGCGCTGGTCCAGACCGAGAGGGGCCAGAGCGGCCCACTTTTCTGTGAGGTGATCATCGGAGCGCCTGATGTTTTAAACATCAAAAATTACTCTTAAAAAGCTAGAAGATGGCTGTATATTTGAAAGATGCCCCGTGGTGATTCACTTTTCCTCGGTCGTCCAGCCGCCGCCCGATCAAGTGCGTGCTGCGCTCGCATCGGCGGTGTCAACGTCCATTCGCGCTTGATAATTCAGATGCCAGGCGGTTGCCGGGTGGTCCTGACCTTCCACCACGAGGATGGGTTGCTCGGTGAGGCCGACCTTACGTCTCTGGAGTCATTGATCCACTTGTCAGAAACCACCCGCGTCCTTGGGGCGGTGACCACCATGTCTCGCGGTCCGAGATTGTCCGGAGCCCGAGATGATCGAGGAAGAGATACCCGGCCGCCGGCGACGCCCTCAACTCGAGATCGCCTTGCAGCGCGACGAGGTCTGCATGTCTGGGGGAAGTGGGCAGATTCCCGATCTGCCGAAGGCAACGACGAAAAGCGAAAGGAGTTTGTGACGTGGGCCCAGGCGCTAACCTGAAACCAACAGGGCGTAGTAGCAGTGAGTTCTTTCTCGCCCGCTTGCAGGCCTCTTTGATCGAGGCAAACGAATCCGCGCTGCCAAATATCCGAGAGCAAGCGCTTCGGGCCGCGGCAGCCTGGAAAGAAATGCATGATAAAGCCCAACTTCTTGAGAAGCGACAAGGCCGTTGATCTCGCTGCCACTGGCGTCCGGTGCGATGCGAGCGGAGCATTTCACCGCACAGTGCGCCGGTAACTCAGGCCTCATCGTTGCTTCGTTCTTTGAAGTGAACAACCCATGATCATATCTTTCATTGTCCTTGTTTCCATTGCGACGACGAACCAGCTCCCGTGAGCTCCCTGGCCAACCGCCTTCTGACCGTGATCGGAAGCGAGGCCTTTCGCGTTCGCACCCGCAATGTCGGACATCTGCTTTCGGGCAATGCAGTGACGCTCGTTCTCGGGCTCGTCGCAGTGGCATTGACGGCACGCGCGCTGGGGCCTGCCGACTTTGGTCAGCTGGCCCTGATGGTCACCTTTGCCCAGGCAATGGAATTGCTCATCAGCTTTCAGACCTGGCAACCGATGATCCGCTATGGCGCAGGGCTAAATGACGAGCACGACGCCGATGCCCTCGGCGCGTTGTTCAAATTCGGTTTTGTGCTCGACATGTCGGCGGCATTCGCGAGCTGGCTCCTGGCAGTGGTCATCCTCTTTCTCGCCGGACATTTCTACGACTGGTCGAACCCAACCTACGGACTGGTGCTGATCTACATCAGCAGCCTGCTATTCCGGTTGCACGACACGCCGACTGGAATCCTGCGACTGGCGGGACGGTTTCGTAGCATCGCCTATCTTCAGGTCGTCAGTACCGCGATCAAGCTGGTGTTCTGCGTTGTCGCCTACCTCGCGGGCGCCGGGCTCTTCGAGTTCGTGCTGATCTGGACAGGCACCCAGATTCTGGGATCGATCTTGCTACTGGCCGCAGCCCTGTATGAGCTCGCGAGACGCGGCTTGAACCGGATACACCGCGCGTCGCTGAAGGGCATCGGGATGCGCTTTCCCGAGATCTGGAAATTCATCTGGTCGACCAACCTCTCGTTGACCGCCTGGTCAAGCGCGCAACAGCTCGACACGCTACTGGTTGGCGCATTGGCGGACCCCGCCGGCGCGGGCCTCTTTCACATCGCCAAGCGCGTTGGCCGAGCGATGTATCAGGCCGGCGCACAGGTGCAGGCGGTGGTTTATCCTGAAATTGCGCGACACTGGAATGCAAAGGCACTGCACGAGTTCCGCAATGTCGTCCTGCAGACCGAGATCATGCTCGCAGGCTTTGGGCTGGCGCTCTTCGCGGCGATGCTCTTCGTCGCGGAGCCGTTGATGGTGATTCTCGCCGGGCCCGACTTCGTTGCTGCTGCTCCGCTTCTGACAGTTCAGGTCTTTGCAGTCGTGCTGATGCTTAGCGCCTCGGTAAAGCGCGCAGCGCTGCTTTCGATGGGAAAGGCGCGCAGCCTCTTCCTGGCGGTACTGGTCGTCGTGCCCGTGTTCCACGCGACGGCGATCGTCCTGATCCCAAGGATTGGCCCAATGGGAGCAAGCATAGCGCACGTTGCGATGGGTCTTGTCTGGATCGGCATACTCTCGGTGATGCTGCGCAAGGGGCTGCGCGAGGCGTTCTCCGGTAAATCGGCGCTGTCAGACCAATTGCACCGACTTCCGGATTAGGTCTTGAAGGGCCCTGTCAGGCCGCACGCACCTCGTATGAATTGAGACGCTGTCCGTCTCTCGATCGTCACCGACTATTCTCCGGGCTCGGATGCGATTGGCCGAAATGCCAAGCAGAAGTGGAGGAGGTTAGCCTCCTCAATCGGTCAGGTGGGTTGCGCTGACAACACCTCAGCCATTTGGGGACGGTCCGCTTTCGACCCATTGCGGACATTCGCGGGGCGGGCCAAGGTTGCCGCAGAATGTTCGACGCGATCCCGACAAAAGCATGGCTTCTGATGGCGATCGCAGCAGCCGCCTTTGCGCCGGCACGATACCTTTATTCGCATATCGAGCACTCCCCACGGGCGCGCGACATTACCATGCCACCGGAGGACCTAGGCTGGCGTACGTCGGAGCAGTTGATCCGCAGTTCGGTTGTTCTTGCCGGCTTGGCGGCCATCGCAATTTTTATATTCACGCCCGCGGCAGAGAAGTTCGCTCGATCGCCAGAGTTCTTTCCGATCCTGATGCTAGGTTTCGGCGCCTTCGCGTTCTTTTCAGTCGTGGATGGCCTTCTGAAAGGACGAATTGAGCCTCTCAGCAGGGGGTCATTGGGCCCGTATGAACGTGATACACAGCCAAAGCGTTTTTGGGCATCCCTCTCGTGGAACACGGTCCTCGGCGGTGCATTCGTCTGGCTGGCTTTTGTTACGATCGGGCAAGCAGATGAGGAGCGTTGCTACGATCGACAGACGGGCCACACACCGCAGGAAGAACTTTCCGCGTGCAATGAATTGCTAGGCCGGCGCCACAACTCAAGCCAGGATCGGGCTGACATCCTGTCAGCTCGCGGGTACGCATATCATCGGCTGGGCGAGTACCAGAAGGCTCTCGCGGACTATGATCAGGCCATCGACCTCGATCCCGCGAACTCTTATGCCTTCTATAACCGCGGTTTGATTTATCAGCGGCTGGGGGACCGGAGGAGAGCCCTCGCCGACTACAGCGCATCGCTGAAATTGCGGCCAGAAAACGCCGGGGGTTACCTCAACAGAGGGCTGACATTTCTCGACATCGGGCGACTTGATGAAGCAATCGCCGATTTCACTCGGCTGCTCGAGTTGGAGCCGGACAATCAATGGGCTCTTGTCAACCGGGGCATCGCATACGCCTGGAAGGACAATCGCGCCGCGGCTGAACGGGATTTCGCTGCAGCCACCGCCATTGATCCGTCAAATACCGTTGTGCTGCGAGGCAGGGCACTTCTTAGTGCACGGTCAGGGGACATGCGAAAAGCGGTGGACTTCCTCACCGAAGCGTTGCGGCTTGACCCAGCGGATGCATGGTCGCTTCGCATGCGCGCCGATCTCTACTGGCGCTTGGGCGAGAAAGAGAAGTCACGCGAAGATGACGACCGATTGGGGCGGTTGAGCGAGGATGCGGAAAAGGCGCAAACCGACAGGGCCAAGCAAGTTGCGCCCGCGGTGCCTACGGGCGGCAACTGAAGGCTTCAGCCCCATAGCTACGTATCGCTCGTATGTTCGAGCTCAACTCTTGGCCGTGGCTCAGTAGGGGGGAACGTCCGCTTTCCACCCATGTCGGTCATTCCGACCGGCAAAAGCGCAAATCGGCACTCGCTCCAAAGCTGACCGTCTGCAAACGACCCATTGCGGACATTCAGCAACTAGTCCTCGTCAGGCCAAGCGGCGATGTCATCGACCGGCGTAGGCAGGCGGCCCTCCAGCCAGTCAGCGACGGTTCCGGGTTTGAACTTGCCGTCCCGGCATTCGATGACCCAGGCGAGGTACTCGCGCGGACCGCCGTTCAGATACGGTGGCGGAGACACCGGTTTGAAGATGGTGGGCAAGCGCTCTACGACGGATAGTTCGTTGAGAACATGCCCTATTTCCTGCACAGAACTCCAAGCGAGGTGATGGTCGATATCTAGCCAGAACTTCACCCACCATCCATTTTCATCGATACCGGAGCCGAAGCCACCCCACGGCGTCTCGTTGGTCTTTACCGCAGGTATTCTCGCGAGAAACGTGAGGAGCTTGTGGACGCTTGGATGATGCTCAGTCGGTGTTGCCATCCCGTAGGGATAGCCGACCGAATGTCCGCTTTCCACCCATTGCAGACATTCACGAAAGCCAGCAATGAGCCGCAAAGCGGACCGTCTGCTTAACGGTAGCCGTCAAAGAGTTCGGAATGGGTGGAAAGCGATCATCCGAGTTTTGAGATCCTTTGACATAACTCAGGCTTTACCTGGCGATGATAACCGACCTTTCGACCGGGAGTTGCGCCGACAGTCGGTGAACGTCACCCGGAAGGAAGAAGCCATGTTTCGACGCCGGTTGGTGCTATTGGCGGGACTGCTTTTCCCCACCGTCACGCTTGTCGCTTGTGCCGACGAGACTCCAACATACCGTTATCGAATGACCGTTGAGGTCGACATGCCTGAGGGGCTCAAGAGCGGTTCTAGCGTGATTGAAGTAGACACCAGCATCGTGCGGCCTGGCAGTAATCCGGCGGGAATTGTCAGAACAGATGCACCTGCTAGAATTTGGGGCGCTGTCAGTCTTCAACTCGTCACCGGCTACGATCCGGGTACGAGTGCGTTTGACCCAAATACCGACCCGAAACGAACTGGAATAGCGCCCTCAGTCGGCCGAGTGCAGTTGCTCTGACAGCACCGCTACGAGGGTATCAAGGGGCTGGTATTGCGCGCGGAGTTTGTGAGGAAACCGACCTGAATCCTCGCAGGCCGACACCCCGGCCCACGCTGCTGCTCGGTGCATGCTTGTCGAGAAGTTCGACGCCGGTGAGCTCCAGACGATCACCCTCACTAGCCTGTCCACGAATCCGCGCACTTGGACGTCGGAGGCCTCAATCCCCGGGATCGTGGAAGCGAAAGACTGGCCAGTTTCGCAGGTTGGCGCTGGTCAGGCCGAGAAGGCCCGAGCGGCCCACATTTGCTGTGAGGTGATCACCACCGCACCTGATGTTTTATACATCAAAAATCACTCTTAAAAAGTTAGAAGATGGTTGTATATATGGAAGATGCCCAGCAGTGATTCACTTTGCCTCGGTCGTCCAACCGCTGCCAGATCAAGTGCGACCCGCGCTCGCGTCTGCGGCGTCAACGCCCATTTGCGACTGATACCGCAGAAGCCAAGCGAGTACCGGGTGGTCCTGACCTTCCATCACGAGGATGGTCAGCTCGGCGAGGCCGCCCTTACACCTCTGAAG
This sequence comes from Altererythrobacter sp. Root672, assembly GCF_001427865.1. NCBI lineage: Bacteria > Pseudomonadati > Pseudomonadota > Alphaproteobacteria > Sphingomonadales > Erythrobacteraceae > Altererythrobacter > Altererythrobacter sp. Root672. Next base: position 38,618 of record NZ_LMHH01000004.1, on the reverse strand, counting down.
GCATCTATGCTCCTGACCGAGATAGCCCATGCTCTCGGGGAAGGTGACCACCATGTCTCGCGATCCGAGATCGCCGGGAGCCCGAGATGATTGAGCAGAAAATGCCCAGCCGCCGGTCAGGTCATCGCCGCCCGATCGATGCACGGGCAACTGGCGCCACTGCTCCCAGGCCGGACAAACCCCATCGCCCCAAGCTGAGGCTCAAGCTCCCACCGGCGACGCCCTCAACTGAGACCTGACCCGTCGACTACTACTTGCGAGCTGAGAGACCCCTGACGAAATGACGCTCCTTCTTACCTTTCCCGAGATCACGCTCAAAACCGGAGCGCGGGTCCATGAGAATCTCGACACACCTAAACTGGTCGAGACTGCCTTGTTGCGCGGCGGGGACCGCATGCCCGACGTAAGCAGGCAAATTCCCGATCTGCCGCAGGCAACGACGAAAAGCGAAAGGAGTTTGTGACGTGGATCCACGCGCCAATCAGAAACCAACGGGGCGTAGTAGCAGCGAATTCTTTCTCGCCCGATTGCAGGCTTCGTTGATTGAGGCAAACGAATCCGCGCTGCCAAATATTCGAGAGCAAGCGCTTCGCGCCGCGGCAGCCTGGAAAGAAATGTATGATAAGGCTCAACTACTTGAGAAGCGGCAAAGCCGTTGATCTCGTTGCTACCGCAGTCCCGCGCGACGCGAGCGAAACACTTTACTGCAAAGCGAGCCGGCAGCCCAGTCCTCATCATTTGTTCGTTCTTTGAAGTGAATAGCCCATGATCATATTCTTTATCGTCCTTATTTCGATGATGCTCCTTGCCCTATTCTTTGGCGTCACCATTGCAGGCGGCCGCGCGCACGATCGTCAGAACGCGCGACGCAAAGATGACCGATAGTTCTTCAGGTCGCCCGAGCCCGGCCGGGGACCTGTTCTGCTCGCCTGATACAACGGCAGATTTGCTTGCTGGCGAACAACCGACCGCCGAGCTGGATCGCTTCCTCGACCATCTTGATGATATCGACCGCGAGCAGCGCCGAGCCGAGAGGTACCCATCAGCGTTTGATGGTCGCTATCAAATGGAACAGATTGAATTTGCGGCGCCTCTGGTTTTTGAGCTGGGCAATATACGAAGCCTTCTCGCGAATTGGGCTTTCGTGCAGAGCGCCATGGACATCAACGACCCGGTCTACCTGATGCTCGATTACACGCGCGTCATGATGGGCTTTCTTCTCTTTCATCGCTCACCAGCTACCATCGAGATCATCGGGCTGGGTGGCGGATCCCTGGCGAAATACTGCTATGAATATCTTCCCGCCGCTTCGATCAGGGCGGTCGAGATAGATCCCGAGGTCATTGCTGTGGGAGAGCAGTTCTGCATGCCGCCCGAATGCGAGCGCTTCGAGATCATCTGTGGGGACGGCGCGGAGTTCGTGAGACGTGACGCGCGCAGCTGCGACATCATGCTGGTCGACGGGTTTGACACAGGCGGGCAGTCCGCCCAACTTTGTTCCTCCGAATTCTACCGCGATTGCCGATCGAGGCTGAAGGCTGGAGGCATCTTCGTTGCCAACCTGTGTGATCTCCCCTGGAAGCATGGCGCAAATCTGACCCGTCTGCGCGAATGCTTCGAGAAGGTCGTCGTCGTGCCGAGCGAACAAGGCATGAACCGGATCGTCTTCGCCTTCAAAGACTATCCCGGCCATGTCGACCATGGAGCCATTCGGCAGGCCGCGCGGACGCTCGATCAGACACACACAATGTCTTTTGCATCTCTCGCCGAGGAAATCATAGGCTGCCTGGAAACCTCGGACGATGCGTCGTTCGGCAGAATCGACGATGATCACGATTTACGGGACTACAGCCCCACGGGCCCTGTCAGAGCAAATGCACCGACTGGTAAGGACCCCGGGGATACGACGGGAGAATGCCTCGTCCTCGCAAGCCCGCCAGCCCGTTCCGCTACTTCAATTCATCGCCTGAGGTAATCCGCCTGGTGGTGATGATGTATGTGCGCTTCCCGCTCAGCCTGAGGAATGTCGAAGACCTGCTGTTCGAGCGCGGGATCGATGTCTGCCACGAGACGGTGCGGCATTGGTGGAACCGCTTCGGCCCGCTGTTTGCCGCTGATGTCCGCCGCCAGCGGGTGAGCCGGATGCGCGGCTTCCGGCAGTGGAAGTGGCACCTCGACGAGGTTTACGTGAAGATCAACGGCGAGATGCACTACCTGTGGCGAGCAGTCGACCAGGAGGGCGAGGTGCTCGAGAGCTACGTTACCAAGACAAGGGACAAGGCGGCTGCTCTGCGGTTCATGAAGAAGGCGCTCAAGCGCCACGGCTCACCTGAAGCGATCACCACCGATGGCCTGCGCTCGTACAAGGCCGCGATGAGCGAGCTCGGCAATGCCGCGAAGCAGGAGGTGGGACGCTGGGCCAATAACCGGGTGGAGAACAGTCACTTGCCGTTCCGACGACGAGAACGGGCGATGCTCAGGTTCCGGCAGATGAAGAGCCTGCACAACCACTTCAACCTCGAACGTCACCTCACCGACAGACAAACCTACAAGACCCGTCGCTCGGCCGCCCTGGCCGAGTGGCAAAACCTGATGGCGTGAGGGCTGTGCCTATCAAGCGAGAGGTGCGCCTGGTGGAGACGAGTTGCGGTTAGACTGACAGCACCCCACAGACCGTTGCACCGGGACCAGATGCTTGCGTTCGATCTCGCGACGTGCATCATGCCTCGAATGAGGGGGTGGCTCGTTCCGATCGTCGCTGTGGCGGCCTGCGCCGGGAGTGCGCAGGCGCAAACCACGCCCACGCCGAGCGCGCCGGCGCAGACTACGGCTGCGCCGAGCATGAACGATGTCATGAAGTTGGCGCTCGACGACAAGCTGATGCCCGCGCTGGTGCTGTTCGAGCAGGTGATGGCGGCCAATCCGGCGGCAAGCGGCATGGGTGCGCAATACTGGTCGTTCAGCGGCGATATCGCCACGGCCGACGAACTCTACGCTCGCCGGGAGGTCGATACTCCCTCGCAACCGCCGCCCGACCTTTCCCAAGTTCGGCCCGAGCCGGCCATCGAGGCGATAGTGCGCGCCGCCGAAGGAAGGCGGGTGGTGATGATCAACGAAGCCCATCACGCGCCGCGCCACCGCGCGTTCACCTACCGGCTGATGCTCGCGCTGCGCGAAGCCGGCTTCACGCACTTTGCAGCCGAGACCTTTTGCTCGGGCTCGCACTGCGGGCCCTTGTTGGAGGACGGTGCGCCCATGGGCGCGGGGCGGACCGGGTTCTATACGATGGAGCCCGTGTTCGGCGATCTCGCGCGGCAGGCCGGCGCGGCAGGCTACACGCTGGTCGGTTACGAGATCCGGCCCGAACAGCAGCCGCCGCCGGGAACTGCGCGGGAAAAATACATCGACCTCCGCGAGCAGGCGCAGGCGGAGAACATCAAGGCTCTGCTCGATGCCGATCCGAATGCGCGCGTGCTGGTCCATGTCGGCTTCGGCCACCTGGCTGAGACTGTAACGGGGGCGCCGCTGCACCTGTTCGGCGGCCGGCTCAAGGAGCTGACCGGCGAAGACCCGCTGACGATCGACCAGATCGAAGGCACGCCGCAGCACGACAGCGAGCACGACACGTTGCTCTACAAAGCCTTCGTCGCGCAATTCGGCTCGCCCGCGGCGCCGGTGGTGATCGCCAACGATCCGGAGCACCCGCTCGACGTTTACCGGGTCGACCTCAGTGTGATCCATCCGGTGCAGCACGAGGTGAACGGTCGCCCCGATTGGCTAGCAATGGACAGTTACCGCAAGCCGCATGTGGTTGCGCTCGAGCCGCTTGGCGCACGCAGCCTGGTGCGCGCATTCGTCGCCGGGGAGCCCGAGGGCGCGATCGCGATGGATCAGATGCTTGTCGGGAGCGGCGTCGAGGCCGTGACGCTGATGCTCCCGCCCGGCAGCTATCGGTTGGTCAGGCAAACCGAGGCAGGCGAGAACTTGCCGCTGGGGGCCGTCAGCGTCGATTGACAGCGTTCCGCAGCATCTTCTGGTTGTCGCTGCCGTTGATCTTGAGCTCGATGGCTGACGATCCGCTCTTGCTCGCGTTGCCCCGTCGACCGGCTCGTCTGCTCCGGCGGCTTAGGCGAGCGCCTACATTTGTTGTGCAACTATCACGCGCCGCACCTTGTTGGGGCTCCTCACGTAAAGATCGATCGCAGCGTTCACGAACTCTGATTGATGGTCGGTGCCAAAAGCAATCAGTCCTCTCTCGTCGACCGTCACAAGACCTGCCGCCATCAGATCGATAATGCTCCTCTTAACGACCGCCTGGCTTAGGTGCAGCGTTGAAATAAGGTCCTCTCCGCGAAAGCTCCGCCCATCATTGTCAGAGAGGAATCTGAGAATCTCGAGCGCCCAGACCGATCGGAACGTTCTTCCGATAAAGGCTTCCAGTTGCTCCTGATTGGTCATTTTGCCGGAGCTACGTCTTGACGGAGGCGAACCGTTTTACGGCCAAAGGCTCGTTTCCTCGTACGCGCGTAAGTTCGGCTCCACGACGAACGTCACGGACCTTGAGCAAGTCCTGCCGTGTCAGCAGACCTACAACGCGGCGGGTTGCAGGGTCGACAATAGGTATGCGTCCCACTCCAGTATCGACCATCAGATCGGCGATCTTGCCGAGAGAGTCCTCCGGCAGTCCGAACGGCTGGGATGCATCAGACAGAATGTCTGCCAACGTGGCTTGCTCGGGCGCACCCTCCACCTGCCAGCGAAGGGCATCCGATCGTGAAGCGAGGCCTACCAACCTCCGCTCGTCGTCGATGACGGGATAGCTTCGGTGAAGCGCGTCATTGGCGAAAAAGCTGGCGGCGTCTGAAACGGGCATGCAGCTTGGCAAGGTCTCTGGCGAAGGCGTCATCACCTGCCGTGCCTGCAAGAAGTCGAACGGATCGACCGTGTACTCCTGGAGAATATGGCGTCCGCGCCGGGCGATCTTTTCTGTCAGGATCGAGCGACGCATCAGGAGGACGCTGACCGCATAAGCACCTGCCGACGCGGCGACGGTTAGCGGCAGCATGGCAAAGTCGCCGGTCAGCTCCACGGCAAAAAGAGCAGCCGTGAGCGGCGCACGCATGGCCCCACTCATGATGCCTGCCATGCCCGCGAGCGCCCAAAGTGCACTGCCGCCGGGCAGGAAATGGCCCACCAGGAAACCGAGGGCGCCTCCCAGCAACAGTAGAGGTGCGAGTACACCGCCCGACGTGCCTGACCCGAGCGCGATGAGCCAAACTGCTGCCTTTACCAGCAGAAGTGAGACGGCGACGCGCATAGTGGGGGAGCCCTCGAGCAAGGCCCGGATGCTCTCGTATCCCGCACCGAGTACATGCGCATCAATGAGCCCGCCAATGCCGACTGCCAATGCGCCGATTGCTGGCCACCACATCCAATGGACAGGAAGGCGTCCGAACAGGTCCTCGATACGGTAGAGCAACGTAGACAACAGTGAGGCCAGGCATCCCGCCAGCACACCCATGGCTATGGCAATGCCCATGAGGCGCGCCTCCAGATGCACTGCATGTTGAGCGGGAAAGAGTGGACCGCTGTCGATCAGTATCGGGCGCCACAACAACGAAACGAGCACCGCGATTACGACCGGGACAAAGCTACGCGGCTTCCACTCGAATAGCAGGACCTCGATCGCGAGGAGGATGGCAGCCATGGGCGTGCCAAAGATCGCCGTCATGCCTGCGGCGGCCCCTGCAACGAGCAGGGTTTTTCGTTCGGCGGCGCTGAGGTGGAACAGTTGAGCGAAGAGAGATCCTATCGCACCACCTGTCATTATGATCGGTCCTTCGGCCCCGAACGGTCCTCCACTTCCGATCGAAATCGCGGAGGATAGTGGCTTAAGCACCGCTACTTTCGGTGAAAGTCGGCTCTCCCCATAGAGGATCGCCTCGATCGCTTCTGGGATGCCATGGCCCCGGATCTTTTCCGATCCAAAGCGTGCCATCAGCCCGACTATCAGACTTCCAACGACGGGAACGGCGACAATCCCAATACCCCAAGCCTTGTCAGTGATCGTGGATGGCACATCGGAGATCCGGCCGAACCAGAAAACATTGGTGGCGACGGCAATCGCCTTGAGAAGAATCCAGGCCCCAACCGCTCCACCGGTACCCACCAGAGTGGCCGCACCGGAGAGCATCAACATACGGTGATCGGTGGTGTGATCGCCGAGAGGACGGTGGGCTGACAGGGAGTCCGGAATAGTCATTGAACTCGACTTTGGGGGCAGTTGGACGAGGTCATTATGTCGTGCTACGATATTTATCAATGACCCAACTGATCCTAGAGGCGATGGCCGCCGAACTGGGCGACGCAGACTATGCGGCGCTTGCGGACTTCCGCTTTTCTCTCCGCGAGTTTCTGGCGTTCAGCGAAAAGAAGGCCGCCGAATGCGGCCTGACGCCGCAGCAGCACCAGGCCTTGCTGGCAATTCGCGCCGCCCCGAGGGGAGCGGCTACCGTGGGCTACGTCGCGGAACGGCTAATACTCAAGCCGCATAGCGCCACGGGGCTTGTGGACAGGCTAGTGGCGCTTGGCCTGGTCAGCAGACAAGCATCAGAACATGACCGCCGGCAAGCGCTGCTGCGGCTAAGTGATCATGCAGTCTCGATACTCGCCAAACTTAGCGTCACCCATCGCGAGGAAATCCTGCGGATCCGTCCCTTGCTCGTTCAATTGCTCGCGAGCCTGGAACACTGATGACACGCTGGCAGACCTTGGATCTGGCGAACGACCACCTGTTTGTAATGGTCTATCACGCGCGGTGCGAACAATTGACCATGTTAGTCGCAACGGAAGTCGGGTGCTGAGAGCGGCAAATGGCTTCTTCCGAACTCGATCCACTTGATTTTGAACGGGTTCGGAACGACTCCGAAGAATGCCAAGCCTCCACGCACTCCTGCCAATATTGCCGTTCGCCGCTGCGTACTAATTGGGCCAACCTTGGCCTGCAGCCTTTGGCGAACGACTACATGGGAACTCGGGCGGCCGCCCGGGCCGAGCCCACCTATCCGCTCCACGCTCGCTTTTGCGACAATTGCTTTCTCGTCCAAGTTGACCGGGTCATCTCACCGGAGGCAATCTTCGGCGATTATCCCTATTTCTCGTCCAATTCGGCAAGCTGGCTAGATCATTGTGAGCGTTACGCAGCCAAGATGATTGAGCGATTTTCCCTCGGGCCAAAGGATCTGGTGGTCGAGATCGCGAGCAACGATGGGTATCTCCTGCAGTACTTCATGCGCTCCGGCATCCCAGTTCTGGGTATCGAGCCTGCCGTCAATGTCGCCCAGGCCGCGATAGCGGCACTGATTCCGACTGAGGTGCTGTTCTTCGGGGAGGAGACCGCGAAGTTGCTGGTCGCTCGTGGACTCGCGGCTGACCATCTCAGCGCGAAGAATGTCCTGGCTCATGTACCCGACATCGGTGACTTCGTGCGAGGGGTCACCGTGATCTTGAAACCCGAGGCCGTGTTCACCGTCGAATTTCCACATCTCTTGCGTACCATCGCGGGGCTGCAGTTCGACCAGATTTATCACGAACACTTCTGCTACCTCTCGCTGCTTGCGGTTCATCGAATCCTTGGTGACCACGGTCTTCGCATATTTGACGTTGAGGAACTCGACACCCATGGCGGATCGCTGCGTGTCTACGCGTGTCATAGAGATGCACGTCACCAAACGACAAATGCCGTGCTGGCCGTCATTGATGCGGAGTTGGCCGCCCAACTCAACCGCGCTGCGGGATATCACGGCTTTGAAAACAGAATGCAGCAAGTACGTGGCGAGTTTCTCGCGTTTCTTGAGCAAGCTCATCAGGCCGGGAAAATGGTCGTTGGCTACGGCGCAGCGGCCAAGGCAAACACGTTCTTGAACTACTGCGGACTGGCGGCCGCCAGCCTGCCGTTCATTGTCGATCGCAGTCCAGCCAAAGTGGGTCGGTTCATGCCAGGCAGCGGAGTGAAGATCTTCGACGTGAGGGCAATCGAGGACGTTCAGCCCGACTATTTACTGGTCCTACCCTGGAATCTGCGACAAGAAGTGATGTCGCAAATGTCATTCATTTCAGAGTGGGGCGGGAAATTCGTCACAGCGATCCCTTATTTGCAGATTTCCTGACTGCTCGGATGCAGAGCGTCATCAACGACCCTCCTCTTCGGCAGTGCGAGGTCCGCCGCAATAGACCTGGGCCAACTAACCGGTCTGTTCGGACAACCGGCATCGCCGCCTTTTTCGGAGCAACGCGATGCCTGTAATCACCGTCGTTTCGCCGTGCTACCAAGAGGAAGACAACGTCGAAATCTGCCATGCGACGGTGAAGAGGATCTTTGACGAGCAACTGCCTGGTTACACTCGAGAACACATTTTCGCGGACAATGCGTCGACGGATAGAACGGTCGAGAAGCTGCGCGCGATCGCCTGTGCCGATCCGGCAGTCAAAGTGATTGTTAACGCCCGCAATTTTGGTCTGTTTCGTTCAACTTTCAACGCATTTCGATACGCGACCGGTGATGCCGTTCTATTGATGCTTCCGGTTGACCTTCAGGATCCGCCCCAAATGCTCCCCGATTTCGTCAAACTATGGGAGCAGGGATATCAGGTCGTCGCGGGGGCCCGGATGGAGCGGCAGGAAGGTGCGATCATGCGCGCCTGTCGCCGTCTGTTTTATGCGATCGTCAACAAGCTGGCGGATTTCGAAATTCCAGAAAATGTCGGCGAATTCCAACTGGTCGATCGCAAGGTCCTCGACGCGATGATTGGGCACGAGGATCAATATCCCTATATCCGCGGCCTTGTCGCGTCTGTCGGTTTTCGTCGGGTGATCCTGCCCTATACGTGGGTGTCGCGTGAGAGGGGCAAGTCCAAGCTTCGCGTCTGGACGCTAGTGGACCAGGCCTTGAACGGCATTTTCGCGTTCACCAGTGCGCCGATGCGCCTCGCCACTCTCGCGGGGTTTGCCCTTTCGGCTCTGTGTGTCGCCTACGCAATTGCGATGCTTGTCGCGTACTTCCTACTGCCAGATGCAGCACCTCGCGGGATAACAACCCTGTTGGTCTCGCTGTTCTTCCTTTCTGGCGTGCAGATCGCATTCATTGGCATGCTGGGGGAGTACGTGACGGCGATCCATGCCCAGGTGCGCCATGGCCGTGTCGTGACGGAACAGGAACGGATCAACATCGATGCCCCTGACGCGCCGCCAAGAGGCGCACGGACCAAATAGGTCGCAAGGGGTCATTGGGCCCTTCTTCATCTGTGGCCCCGTCCCACCTTTCGTGAGATGGTCGCTGACGCATGACCGTCTGCTTTATGCTCGATGAGGCTCGAAACCGGACGGTTTGCTACCGGCCAGCCCAGGTCGTGACGATCCGGAGCTGCCCACCAGCGTGAGGCCCGTCGCTTCAGCTACTTGCCGTAGACCCACTCGGCAAAGGTGGCGGACAGGTCGCGCCCGCTCGACCGTTCCATCGCGTTCTGGAAGTCCTTGCTCGTCACCGTTTTCCTCGCATGCTGCCGGGTGAAACGGCGTAGCCCGTTCCAGAAGGCCACCTCGCCAATTGTCTCCCGCAGATGTGCCAGGAACAGCGCGCCCTTGCTGTACTGGACAGCCCGCCGGGCCCGGAGCGACGGGTATTCGCCATCCCACGCGAGCGGCTTGTCGAAACCAAGCTCGCGGACCTGCTCGACGCGGCGCCGCGCGACATCGAGCTCCTGGCGATAGGCAGCGTCGCCGGCGCTGTGCTCCTTCCAGGCGGCCACCATGAACGTGGCCATGCCCTCGTTGAGCCAGAAATCCTGCCAGGTGGCGCACGTCACGAGGTTGCCCCACCATTGGTGCGCCATTTCATGCGCGATGATCCAGGCCGACGACGGATCGTCGCGCTCACGGTCGAGCTCGCTCTGGCCGATTAGCGAGAAGCCGGCCGACTCCTGCGCTTCACGACCGGGAACCAGCACTTGCGCGTATCGGCGATCGGGCAAGGGCATCCCCGCCTTGTTAGCGAGAAACGCCGTGATTGCGGGCGCCTCGGCGAACAGTGCGGCCAGGTCGGCGTTGCTGCCGGTGCCATCGAAATAGACAAGCTCGCCGTGCGCGGTTGCGATCGCCTGCCGAGGCAGCCGGCCGGCGGCGAAGGCGTAGAGATAGGGCGAGTAGGGCCGGGTGGACCGCCAACGATGGATGACCAGCGGATCGGCCGAAGTCGCCGCCGGACTCGCCCGTCCGACGCCGACCGATTGCGCATCGGCAGGCAGGAACAGATCGAGCGCCAGGTGCGCCTTGTCGCCCGGGGCGTCCTGCAGGCAGACCATCCAGTCGCACGCGAAATAGCTGGCGTAGATACTCCCCGCCACGGCCGTCAGGCCGCGAGCCGGCGTGCCCTCGAACCGGAATCGCAGCGTCACCTTGCGGCCTTTGCGAAGGGCCTGCGGCAGGGTGAAGACGATAGCATCGGTGGTGGACGAGACCTGGACCGGCGTTGCGTCGACCATCGCGTCCGCGATGCGCAGCGCATTGGCCGAGAACGCCAGGTGCGTCACCCGATCGGACGTACCGCGCACGTCAATCGTTTCCGTGCCCGAAACTGCCGCTGTCTCGAGGTCGGGACGAAGCGCGACGGCGTATCGCTCGACTTCGAACCCATCGCCCGGCGCGATTGTCGTGGATTGTGCTTCGGCATTCGTCGCGGCTGCGAGAAGAACGGGTAGCAGGACGCGGCGGTTCATGTCGGCGACGCTAATGCATGCGGCGCGGCACTCCAAGCGCCCTGAACGGTCGTCTACGGGGAGGTTTCGGATATCCTATCGGCGGAGCCAGCTAGGGCGCGCCGAGGGGCCGGCTGCGCAACCAAGGCGTGTCCTTACTCCAGAAGATGATGTCTGCGCCGAGATAGCCGGTCGCGAATCGTTCGAATTCCTCTCGCGTGAACGGCTTGCCTGTCTGCGGATTCAGATATTCCAGTGTCGGCTCCTGGATCGCCATCGCCACCAAAGGGACCTTGTCCCGGTAGGCGCGGATGAAGGGGTAGCTGTTCGCCATCTGTCCTGGCCGGTAGGGGACGATGTCCGGGCCTCCCACGCCAATCCCGCTGACTGCGGCCAGCTCGAAGAACTGGCTCATGTAAGGGCGTGCGTTCGCCCACCCGCAAGGCCAGAAATTGACATACTGGACGACGTGCGAACGGGTGAACGCCTGTCGCGCGAAGAGCACGTTTTCGATCTCGGCCTCGAAATAGCGGTCGCAGTCCCAACCTTCGGGCGGTGTATCGCGATCGACCGTCACCGCGGTTTCAGTCAGGATGACGCCCGCTATGCGGCCATCGAACCGATCGGCGAGCGCAGCCAGCAGGGCCTGGAAGCGGGTCCGTACCTCCGAATCCCATTGGCGGCTGATCCAACCCTTGGGGACTGGCGCGCGCCCCGGTTGCGAGTTGTCGAACTGACGCGCCAACCCTCCGCCATACTGCGGCTCATCGAGCATATACTGCGGAAGCCAGCGCGCATCAGGTGCAAAGAAGCGATCCCCCACCTCCACGAACAACGCTTTGCCACGCGCTTGGGTCAGCGCGAGGTCGTGTTCGATCATCGAAAAGTCATATGCGCCCTCGCTCGGCTCAAGGTTGCGCCACACGTAGATAATTTCCGCACCGCCGATATCCTGCCGGTCGAGAATGGGCAGGTTCAAGTCGAGTTCGTCCTGTCCGAGATAGACGAAATGCTGCAGCGGTTGGGGCGGCTGAGCGAGCACTGGGGGCGACGCCAGAACAAGGCAGGCCGCCAACATGCCGACGAACCATGAGATTATACGGCGCGCGATTGAGAGCAGAAAGTGCACACGCAAGAACTAGCCGGCCTTGGCCAATCTGCAAATCGTCCGCCAACCAACGTCCATTTTTGGACTTTACGAACTCTGAAGCGGACGGTCTGCAATCGGCCAGAGTCGGCTATGAATAACGTCCCTCCGTCACACACCGGTTGTGGGCGTTAGCGGGCTGGACGGATCGTGGAACGGGCCGCCTAAGGCTGCCACTAACTCGCCCTTTCTTAAACCGTAGCAGTTTCTCGCGCCTCAGCGAGATTGATTCTGGCGCGATAGCCATGCCGCTCCAACAGGTGCAGCAGATTGCCTCCGCTTAACAAGGTCAGTGGTTTGCCGCTCGCAAACTGATATGCGTCTGGGCCGTAGTCGGACGTGGTGACCAGGATTCCTTTTGTGGCACCCTCGTTCATCACCGTCCCGAACAGGTCGCGCACTGCGGACAGACCAACGGTGCGAGTATATCGCTTTGCCTGTATGACGATCTTGCCGCCGCTAATCGGATCTGGATCGAAAGCAATCGCGTCCACCCCGCCATCGCGGCTTGCTTGGGTAACCTTCACCTCACCACCTCGGGCGCTGAACTCCTTCTCGAACAGCTCACGGATGAGGTGCTCGAAGTCCTCCCACGGCATACTGGCAAGATTTGTGCCCTCTTCCAGCGATACGCGTCGTGCATTGACGAAGCGGCGATCTTCCTGATCCATCTCCAGCACGGGAGGGATAGCCGTGAAGCTTGCCAAGCTGGCCGCGGACACACCCTTCAGACTCTTGAAGCACGCCTTCGGCTCGACCCTGGACAGATCCAACGCAGTGAACTCGTCGCGCCTGACTAATACCGAAAGCAGGCATGAACGTGCATCCTGGCCCGTTCGCTTGTCCACGAAGTCGACGTGGCCGTTAAACAGAATGCTCCCAATGTTGCCGTGAACGTCAGCCTCGAAGAGTTCGTGGAGCGTGCGCAGGCATACCTGATATGCAACGGACTCGAAGTTGGCCTTCTGCTCGCGCTCGGTAATCTCTTTGATCTTCATCTCCCCCGTCGTCTTTACGAAGCGTACGGAGTGAACCCTTGGCAGCTCGTCGGGGGACGGCAGGTCGTATGCCATCATCAGCAGCTGCTCGTCGGGGCGATACTGCACGGCAAACGATTTTTCGAACAACCCATCGTAGTCCGATGCATCCAGAACGAGCGTCGCATGCTCAATGACGGCTTCGGGGTCGCCCCGGCCTACCGCTTCCTGCCACCGGTCGACAATGGCGTTTCGCTCGGCCTGCTCGGTAAGGAAGGTGCGTTGTGCCTCCTCGTGGCCATTCCAGAAGGCTCGCTCCCGCTCCTGCCATTCGCGCGTCGCGCTTTCATGCTCGTGGCGGCACTGTTCGTCGTCTTGATGCCAGATGCGGACCTGATCGGCATGAATCCCCTCTGCCTCCGCAAGTTTGCGCGCCTTCCGACCCAAGACGACGTCCAGGAGACCAATGGTCGGAGTCCGATACTCCGGCGCTGAAGTCTCAGATCGGCGTGGCTGCGGCTCGGGGAAGCTACGCGGCATGTCGTAGGCGGACTGGTCCTTGAGTGCGGCCCAGTCGACCTCGTCGTTTACGGCGAGTGTTCGGGCCAGTATGTGTTTCAGGTTTTCTAGTTGCGCTCCAGCGGCTGCCGTCTCATCGTCTACCTGATCCTTCCCGGATTTGAAAATCTGCCGCAATCGAAATGCCGCGAATTTCTCGTCCCACGACGCGATAAGCGCGTCCACTTTTGATTGCAGGATGAAGATTTCAGGCGCACTCAATTCCCGGTGCAGCTTCATCGCCGTGTGCGAGAGATCGAGGTGGTAGCGTAGAATCCGATCGCCTCGGACGTTGTACCGTGCCCTGAGTTCCCCAAGCGTTATGTTTTCGATGTTGTTCGATCGGATCGTGATCGTTGCCATACCGCTCCCCCGCTTGCGACAATAAATCAGCCGCGAACCGACTCCGCAAGCCTCTCAGCATGTCGATGCGGTCTATTGAGCATCGGCTAGCGCTTGACGCCGAACGATCGTCGCTCCCGGTAAGCGACAATGCGCGCTAAGCAGTCGAGTGAACGGCAACCTCGTGGGATAGTTGACTGGCCCATGAACGACTGAGATTGCCGCTTACCTGTAGAGCTGTGCCTGGCCCGCAAGCGCCGTTATGACCAACATGGGCGGAAAGCGGCGGTTCAGCCTTCATCGCCAAGCAAGACTGCGGCAGCGGCGAGGATCGCACCGGCCTTCTCGTTCATTACCAGCGCATCTCGCACGACGACCCGCAGCTGGTCGATCGAATGGTGCCGTACCCCCACAGTCAGGTCCCCCGCATCTTCAAACAACATGCCCGCCCGGCTGGAGAGCTCGCGGCAGAGATTGAGCGTATCCTCTTCAAGGCTACAGGTCATGCTCGGACTGTGGCGGCAAGCGCCGGCAAGTCCATATCCAGCTTTTTGAGTCCGAATTGCCCGTTCACGCGGGTAACAATGTCTTGGCCTGCTCAGCCCAGCTGGCCGCGATGGCCTGGCTCGCGGTTATCAGGCCACCATCGACCTCGGCCCGCGTCCGCCCCGCCAGAATGGCTTCCACCATCGCGGGCGAGAGAAACGCGAGCCGCACCACCCTGGTCATGTAGGACGCGGTCACACCCTCCGCCTCTGCTAGCCGGGTGATGTCAACTTCGCCCGCACGCAGAACCGTCCACCAGCGTCGCGCCTTCACCAGCAGCTTGACCAGCGAGACCGCTGGCTGCGTTTCAAGAGTGGCTCCGCTCGCCTGCACGAGCCGCACCGCGCGGCCCGTTCGCCGAAGACTGACCGGCGAGACCAGCGTCAGCGTATCGGGCGCACCGTGGGCCACCCTTGCGCCAAGCGCCTCAGCCAAAACGGTCGTCGCACACTCTAACTCGACACGATCATCGAGCACTCGAACCAGCCTCACCAGCTCGGCTAAGGCCGAGCGATCGCGCTGTCGCAAGCTTGCCGCCAACACTTCGGCTTTCTGCGAGAGCAAAGCGAGATTGTCCGGCGCCACTTCAAGCCAGGCCTTCGCGCAAAGCCCGAGTGGATCGTCGACCGCGCTCGCCAGACAGTGGGCGACCGAGCCTTCAAGTTCAGCGGCCGGAATGCGTATCGTTCGCCCGTCGATCGGCGTCTCGCCGATATAGTAACGATAGCGCCGCGAGCCCTCGGCCTGGCGCATACGCTATATGGGTTCGAAGGGCGCCTCATTCCCAAGCGCGCGCAAGGATATACGCTCGATCCCGACCGT
Source organism: Altererythrobacter sp. Root672 (assembly GCF_001427865.1). Classification (NCBI taxonomy): domain Bacteria; kingdom Pseudomonadati; phylum Pseudomonadota; class Alphaproteobacteria; order Sphingomonadales; family Erythrobacteraceae; genus Altererythrobacter; species Altererythrobacter sp. Root672. The sequence goes on along the minus strand of NZ_LMHH01000004.1, from coordinate 23,475 downwards.
CGGGTGCGATCGAACGATCAACCGTTGAGCATGCTCAACCCGGGTGCAGCGGGGGCGTTGGTCTCGACAGCCGGCGACCTGGTCCGCTGGCAGATCGCGCTCACCAACGGACGAGCGGTCAGCCCCGACTCCTTCCGGCAGATGACCACCTCGACCGTCCAGACCGGAAACGGAAATTCGGCTTACGGTTTCGGGCTGGGCGTCGACGAACTCGAAGGTCAAACGCGCATCACGCACGGAGGCGGTATCAACGGGTTCAACAGCTCGCTCACCTGGCTGCCGGATTCGGCCTTGAGCGTCGCGGTGATCTCGAACAGCCAAGACCTGCCGAGCGCATGGGTGGAGGGCCGGATTGTCACGGCGCTGACCTCCAACGATCCGCTCCCCGCGCTGCGCACCTCCCCGCAACCAGGCGCCGAAGCGGCGCTGCGCAAGCTCATCGAAGACCAGGCGAACGGCACGCCGGACTACGAAACGATGTCGCCGCAGCTGGCTGAAGCGGTCCGCGCGCAGCTTCCGCAGGTGCAGCCGCTGTTCAAGAGCACGGGCGCAATCAAGGCGATCACATTCGTGCGCACGGACCTCGACGGCCTGGATACCTATCGAGTGGACTTTGCCAACGGCGGGGCTGCGATGTTCTCGATCTTCCTGTTCCCGGATGGAAAGATCGCCACCACCTTTTTTCGGCCGGTGCCTTCAGCGAACAACGCTGGCAACCGGCCGTGAGATCGTTGTCAGGATAACGTCCGCTATCTAGCCCGCAAAGAGCCGCAAAGCGGACGGGCTGCTAAGCGGTAGGCGTCAAATTGTTCGGAATGGCGGAGGTGGGTGGTTAGCGGACGCTAAGTCCAACCGCCGCCTTGCAAACACACTGCCTTGGTGCCGCATTCCAGGTGACGTCTCATCAACTCGCGAACCTCGTTGATCATGGGGCATGGCGTGCCAGCATCGAAGTCCAGGGTCGTGAGAGGAACAGGGTAAAACTGGGGAACCACGCGGAGGTTGGCCTTCAGGAGTGATTTGGACACGTCGTCACCGTTCCAGGTGATTGACCGATCTGCACGAATTTTGATGAGGTTCTTCAACTCCCTACCGGAAGGAGCCGGACGGCTGCTTGCAAACTCTCGCGATGAACTAAAATCAGCTGGCACTTTGGAGCAGTTGCCCGCGCTCGGCACGGCCTCAGCGCTCACTTCGTCCCTCGCCAGAACCTGTGCGTTGCCATCCTCACTGTCAGGTGAGCAAGCTGCAGTCAGGCAGATCAATGACCCCAGCCAGATCGAGCGCATCATAAGCCGCAGTATGCCACGCATCCGAAAGTCCGCAATGGGTCGTGTGCAGCCGGTCCGCTTTGGAGCGAGTGTCGAATTGCGCTTCTGCTAATCGAGATGTCTGCAATGGGTGGAAAGCGGACGTCGCCTCTTCGCGCGGACTTAGTTCAAGTCCTTGGTTGCAAGCCAATCCCTGATCAACCAGATCATCCCGTAGCCAATCAAAGCAGCAATCGAAGGTGGGATCGGGACGAAGATAAATTCTAGTCCGCTTGTAGACCGAATACTCTCGGGATGTTGGTTTTGCCACCAATTTACATACGTAACCGCGCCTATCGGAACGAGAGTCAAAATCCCGAATCCGAACCTCGTTGAACCAGCCAAGAGGCCGATAGCCCCACCGGTTAAGAGACCAAGCACAAGTAATACGCCAATACTCACCATGGCGAGACGATACAGCAGGACTGAATGTCCGCAATGGGTCGCGAGCGCTCCGTCCGCAATCCACCGAGATGGGTGGAAAGCGGCCACTCATTCTGCCAATCCTAGATTTCGCCATGTCTCGGGCGGGCCACTGCAAGGAGAACGCAGTTGCTCCAGACTTTGACAGCCAGCGGCCGCACCTTGCCCGCAATCGCGGTAATTGTCCTTTTTGCTGGTGGTGGGTCGGCTCAAACGGAATCGTCCGCTTCGCAATCAGCCGCGTCTCACGACGGCAATGGCTCGGAAAACGAGATCGTGGTCACAGGATTTCGTGACATCGTTGTAAACGGACGGGCAGTCCGTTGCCGGCCAGTGGTCGGCGATGCCCTTGATGACGTTGACCTTAGTGCCGGCTTCGAGATTGATCCCCACTCGGGGATGCCCTTGCCCAAACACATGGCGATAATCCCTGATGGTCGGCAGGGTTATGTCCTGGTCCCCAACGCTGAGCAGATAACCGGACCGGAGTTCTGGCAGCGCGTCGGCGTTGGAATGGATCAGTTCGTCTTTCGCGCACCATCGATCGGCAAACCGATGTGCATCGGCGGACGCGGCGATCGCGACAGGTTCGGCGGTTTTCGGCGCATCGTCGATGCGGCACCGTATCGCGGGCATCGTCTGCGCTTTACTGCCTGGGTTGCCACGGGAAGAGCTCAGCAGGTGAACTTCTGGCTGGCTGCTGGGACCCGGTGGCCCGAAAAGCGTCGTCAATTTGAAGTGCGCAGGACAGATTTCTACGAGCTGCTGAACGGTGGCAACACGAACAACCTGCCTTTTGCAGGAAATCATGGATGGACACCGGTCCTTCTTGAGACTGGCCCGATCCATAAGGATGCGGATCATGTCAGCTACGGCTTCAATCTTGCCGGTTCCGGCGACGTATGGGTCTACGAACCCAAATTAGAAATCGTCACAGATCAATCCGAGGATATGCGCCCCAGTGAGCTTGTGGTGATTGTCGGAAGTGAGGGAACACCCTAGATTCTGATTGAGCCGGGTGGGTGCGACGCGCACCCCTGCACCAACCGCAATGGGTGGGAAGCGGACATTCCAATATTGCCTCACATCCTGGATGTTGACGCTCGGTGGCTGACTGTTAGCAAAGAGAGATGTCGCTCAACCGTCGCCACTTTCTGCGTCTAGTTTCGGCGGCCGTCGCTTCACAAGCTTTCGCGCAAGACGTCGAACCGAGAGGCCGGATCGAAGTCATCGATGGGATCGGATTCGACAACTATTCCGATGCGCGAGTCCGCATCTGGCTTCCGGCAGATTACGATGACGGCGCTCGGTCTTTTCCGGTGCTCTACCTGCTCGATGGCCAGTGGGCTTTCGAGAGCGATAGTGACGGGGTCAATTTCGCGACCGATCGCCGGGTGGCGCAGCTCGCGGCTACAAGGACGATCGAGCCGCATCTGATTGTCGCTATCGACAACCTTCGGCAGGATCGCTTCCTCCAATACATGCCCGAGACGATCTATGAGCTGGCTCAAGGTCCGTTGCGCGAAGGCATCGATCTAGAGCTTGCCCGCCACGATGGCAGGCCTCTTCAGTCAAACGCCCTGCTTCGGTTTCTGACAAACCGGCTCAAACCCTTCGTGGACAAAAACTATCGGACGCGGCCGGGACGCCTGGACACAGCGATCTTCGGCGCAAGTATGGCTGGCGTCATGGCCGGCGCGATTTTTGTTGAAGCGCAACAGGTCTTCGGGCGGGGCGCCTGTATGTCACCCAACTGGCCCATCTACGACAGCCGCTTCGTCAACTACGAGCAATTGTTGTCGATCTGGCCCAGCTACTTTGGCAGGCTGGGAGCGCCCGAAGGCAGGCGTCTATGGCTCGATCACGGGACAGAAATGGAGCTGGATGCGGGCATAACGCCGCACCAGATCAAGATCGCTGATCGTCTTGTAGAGCTCGGATGGGAACGGGGCTGCAATCTGCAGACGCGGGTTTATCAGGGCGCTGGTCATGCCTTTGCGCAAACCGCAGTCCAAATGGACGAGGTGCTCGCGTGGCTGCTTGCTTAGATTCATTTGATTGAATCGAAAATGGACCTCGGTCGATGACCGCAATGGGGCATTGCACCCGGCCGAGGCGAGCACATTTTCACGTCGCCCCTATGTCCGCAATGAGTCGCTAGCGGACTGTCCGCAAATGGTTCGGTCAGCTTCCTGAGTTTCTCGGCGCTGAATGACCGAGTTGGGTGGAAAGCGGACATTTCGATTTAGCGACGAGACGCGTGCGACACACCGACTCTGGCGCGCTAGCGGTTTCAAGAACGCATTGCCCCCCATCGCCAGAGGAGAAGGACGGCGGCAATGAGCGAGAGCAGCCACAGGCTCGTCGTTACGACCGGCGCGAGGAACCATAACCAGAACCACGACCAGGACTCGATACTGCCGATGGCCGCTGGAATCCCGACCAGCAGGATTCCGATGACAAGCGCTGGGACGATCGAGGCCCTGAACCAGATCCACAACCGCGCATTGCCCTGCGCCGCGCGGAGGCGTTCGCGCCAGCGCCGACTTCGCACCAAGAGCGGTGTCAGGGCGGCGAAGAGGCAGACGAAGGCGAGCGCTGCCACATCCACTCGCGGGCCGACGCGCGCGGTGGGGATGGTGGTGACGGGCTGGCCAGCCAAGATTGCCACGACGCCGTCCGCAATGTCCTCGCCGACTTCTGACCACGCCGGATTGGCTAACGAGCCATTGGTCGTCACCGCGATACTCAGGCTGGCGTCCGGCGCGAACGCGCCGTGGGCGACGAAGGTGGGCAAGCCGCCGTTGTGACGGACCAGATCCGTGCCGGGCTGGCGCAGGACCCAGCCATAACCGTAGACGTAGCCGGCATTGCTCTTCGGACGCAGCAGTGAGGCGAGCATTCCCGGTGGGAGGAGCCTGTCTTCTTCCGGGTGCCGTCCGCTGCGGGCGAACGCCTCGAGCCAGCGACTGAGATCGTCGGCGTTAGCGATGACTCCGCCGGCACCGCCGATGAACATGCCGGGCGGGCGCAGCGCCAGCGGACGCCCGAAGATGAAGACATGGCCGGGCGGAACGCTCGACGGGCCGCCGTCCAGGTGCGCTACTGCCAGCGCGCTGCGCATGTCCAAGGGGGTAAACACGTGAGTATTGAGATAGCGCTCGAATTTCTCACTGCTCACGTGCTCGACGAGATCGGCGAGCACCATGTAATTGGCGTTGTGGTATGCGATCTGGGTGCCAGGGGCGCTCGACAGTGCCTTGATGCGCTGCACCCGCCGCGTGGCTTCGGCGTAAGTGTCCGGCCACGGGTGCCCCCAGTCCGGCAAGTTGGCGTCGGTCAGCCCGCTGCGATGCTCCATCAGATTGCGCACCGTGATCATGGCCCCTCGCGGGTCTGCCATCCTGAAGTCGGGTAGGTAGCGCGCGACTGGCTGGTCGAGGTCGATTTTCTTGGCGACGGCAAGCTGCGCGACGGCGAGCGCGGTAAACGACTTGCTCAGCGAACCGAGCCACACCTGCGTCGCTGGCGAGAACGGCCGCCCGGACCCGTCCATACCGATCCCGCGACGATAAGCGATCTCACCACCGCGGCGCACTACCAGCGCTATTCCCGGGATCGACGTGGCTTCGCGCTGCCGCTCAATGAAGCGGTCGATGGCGGCAACCTGCTCATCGCTCAGCGGCGCAGTGCGCGCGATTGCTTGCTGATGAAACGCTAGCGAGAGGATCAACAGCAGCCGGAACAACCAGGCGCGGATGGCTGCGAGTGCCCGGACCCCCATGGACCGTTTCAACTGCCGCCTCTCTGTATTGCCGATATAATACGGCATGCGGCAGAGAAGCGGACTTGTCAAAGGAGGTGAGCCACACTGAGCAGCGGCGCCGCTCTCTGCAGCACAGCGAGTCTAATGTCCGCTTTGGGTCGTTTGCGGACCGTCTGCTTGCGACCCATTGCGGACATCAATGCCCGGTCGGGCGTTGTCAGCGCAACTGCACTCGGCCGATTTCGGATGCTAGTCCTCTCCACTTCTGAGCGGAATTTCGGCCAAACACGCCCGTACCAGCAAATTAACCGGTTACGAGTGCGAGACTGACAGCGCGTCATTTCGTACCAGGTGCATTTAGTCTGACAACACCCGACTACCGGTTGTGTTCTCCCATTCGCCCGCTAGGAGGCGTTGCTCGCCCGGCTGGAAACGAGAGGTGCAGCCCGCATGACCTCGCAAGAGGATCTGGCAGCTTTCATCGCGTCGTCTTTTCGTTCGGTGTGGGCGCTCGAAGTGTTATGCCTTCTTCGGCAATCGCCCGAGTGCGCACTTTCCCCAGAAGAGCTGGTGACCGCGATGCGGGCCAGCGAATTGGTCGTTCGCCAGAGTCTGGCGGAACTGAACGCGGCAGGTTTGATACTGATCGCGGAAGATGGCTTCGCGAAGTATCAGCCCGCGACCGCTGAGCTGGACCGCCTGGTCTCTGCCGCGGTAGCACGATATGCGACGGCGCCCGATGGCGTTCGCAGGATCATCGTCAAGGCAGCAAATTCCGGTCTCACGGCGTTCGCCGACGCGTTCCGGCTGAAGAGGAAACCATGACGTCGTCGTTCGCGATTTCGGTCTATCTCCTTTGCGTGTTCACCAGCGCGGCTTGCGCGATCCTGCTCGGGCGAAGCTACCTGCGCACGCGTATGCGGCTGCTGCTGTGGAGTTCGCTGTGCTTTTTGCTGCTGGCCGCCAACAATCTAGTCGTCGTTATCGATCTCGCAATCCTGCCCGAGGTCGATCTGCGACTGTTGCGTCACACCCTGTCGCTCGGCGCCGTGCTTCTGTTGCTGATCGGTTTTATCTGGGACGGAGAGGACTGACGATGGCGGAACTCGATTTCCTGTCCGGGGCCGTGAGCATGGGCTTTCTCGTTTGCGGGCTGTTCTTCCTGCGTTTCTGGAGCAGAACGAAGGAAGTGTTGTTCGTCTCCTTTGCCGTCGCCTTCGCCCTCCTCAGCATCGGCCAGGCGCTGTTGGCCCTGACGGGCATTCCGGTCGAGGAGCGCAGCTGGATCTACCTGTTCCGGCTCGCGGCCTTTCTGCTCATCATCCTTGCGATCTTACGCAAGAACGTGCGCGGAACGCCACGGGACTGACCGCTTGGCAGATTTCGCGCAACCGTTCATGCCGACGTGATGACCTCCGACCAGTTGATCACACTCGCCGTGCTGTTCGCTGTCATAGTGGCGCTGATCTGGGATAAGCTGCGCTCCGACATCGTGGCGCTCGCCGGGGCAGCAGTTCTGCTTGTCACGCGCGTCGTGCGTCCGATCGAGGTCCAGGGCGCTTTCGCCAGCCCGGCGATCATGGCGCTCGCTTCACTGTTCGTGATCACTTATGCGATGGAGCTCTCTGGCCTGCTCGACGCCGCGATCAGGCAGGTCACGGAACTTTGCCGAAGGATCGGCAAGAGTGGCTTGTGGCTGATGATCGCCTTCAGCGGCGCCGCCTCCGCATTTCTCAACAACACCCCGATAGTCGTCCTTGGGGCGCCCGTGGTCCGCGACGTGTCGCGCTCGCTCGGGCTATCGCCCAAGCGGTTCCTGATCCCGCTCTCGTATGCCGCGGTGCTCGGTGGCTGTTGCACGCTGATCGGGACTTCGACCAACCTGCTTGTCAACGATATGGCCATGATGGCGGGTCAACCAAGGTTCGGCATCTTCGAGATCACCCCGGTGGGATTGACGGTCGCTGTGACGGGTGGGCTGTATCTGCTGCTATTCACGCACAAGCTGGTCCCCTCCGGCGAGGACGAACTTGAGACGGTCACAGTAGACCGCAAGATCGGGGAGCCGGGGCTGGCCGGCGGGCAGATCGGTTCGGCGCTGTCGTTCGCCGAACATGCGCCGCTGAGGCCCGTCGCCGCGTTGGTTTCGGTCACGGTTTTCATCGCAGTGGTGGCGCTGGCAGCACTCGAGGTCGCGCCCATCGCGGCCTGCGCGTTCGGCGGCGCGGTGTTGCTCATTCTCTTGCGCGTGATCACGGCGGACGAGGCCTATTCGGGCCTCCGCCCAGACGTGCTGATGCTGATCGCGGGCATGGTCGTGCTCGGCATCGCCCTCGACGTGACCGGTCTTGCCGGCGCGTTCACCGGTGGCCTGATCACCTCGCTGGACGGACTCAGCCCGCTCATGGCGTTGGTAATCATCTACGGTGCGACGCTGTTCGCTACGGAGCTTTTGTCAAATGCGACCGTGGCGGTGCTGTTCACGCCGATCGCGGTCTCGCTGGCCGAGGCGCTCGCGGTGAGTCCGCGGCCTTTTCTGGTCGCCGTGATGATCGCGGGCAGCGCTGCGTTCGCCACCCCATTCGGTTATCAGACGAACGTGCTTGTCTACCAGATGGGGAGTTACAACTATCTCGATTTCGTGAGGATCGGTATCCCTCTGAACCTGCTGACATGGGCTGCCGCGATAATCGCGATCCACGTTTTCTTTCCGTTCTGATCGGGTGGCGACGCGGTCGGGTGACCGTTCGGCCCTCCAGCGCTCGTGATCGTTCAATGTGGCCGTCGTCAGCGTTGAGGTGACGGCAATGCGATGCAATAGTGGAATGGGTGTTCGCCTTACGAGCTTGGCGGGCAGGGTTCCAGCGCTGGTCGGGCCGCCAGCGCGCCAGCCTTTTGCCTGGAGAGCTCTGTGCCTAAAACCCGCATATACGCTAGTGCTTTGCGTGAGTTTCTCAGCGGGCAAGCGTCGGCCGGCTTGCTGCTCATTGGAGCCGCGCTGCTGGCCCTTGTCCTCGCAAACGGGCCCTTTGGGCGGGCCTATAGCGAGACCTTGAGCAGTTACCTCGGACCGCTGAGTCTGCTCCACTGGATCAACGACGGGCTGATGGCCGTGTTCTTCCTGCTGGTAGGCCTTGAAATCAAGCGCGAGTTCCTCGACGGCCAGCTCAGCAATCCGCGCCGACGCATCCTGCCTGGTCTTGCCGCGGCGGGCGGGATGGCGGCGCCGGCCATCATCTACTTGCTGCTCAACACGGGCGAGCGCGGAGCGCCGCACGGCTGGGCGGTGCCAACGGCGACCGACATCGCTTTCGCGCTCGGCGTGCTGGCGTTGCTCGGGCCGCGGGTTCCGGTCAGTCTGCGGATCTTCCTGACTGCGCTTGCGATCATCGATGACCTCGGGGCAGTCGTGATCATCGCGCTTTTCTATTCCGGGGAGCTGGCCCTGGGTTGGGTAGCAGCTGCTCTCGCAGTGGTTGCGATGATTTACGCTCTCAATTGGCTTGGGGTCACCAGGCTGGCCCCCTATCTCCTTCTCGGGGTGCCACTGTGGGCGTTCACGTTGCTTTCGGGCATACACGCGACCATCGCCGGGGTTCTTCTGGCCTTGTTGATACCTCTTCGGACGTCGAAGGGGACACCCGACGATCCGAACTCGCCGCTGCACCGGCTTGAGCATCGTCTCCAGTTCTGGGTCGCCTACCTGATCGTTCCGACATTCGGTCTGGCGAATGCCGGCGTCTCGCTGGCGGGGGTTGGCTGGTCGGAGCTGTCCGCGCCCGTGGCGCTCGGCACCGCCGCCGGCTTGTTTTTCGGCAAGCAGCTCGGGGTGTTCACTGCGACTTGGCTGGCAATCCGGTTTCGTCTTGCAGACGTCCCCGAAGATGCGACCATGGTGCAGGTTTACGGAGTGGCCCTCCTTTGCGGCATCGGTTTCACGATGAGCCTATTCATCGGCCTCCTCGCCTTCGACAATCCCTTGGATCATGCCTCGGTAAAGCTCGGAGTGCTTACCGGATCATTGGTCTCCGCAGTCTGCGGTGTCGCTGTGCTGCTGTGGGCACATCGGAGGGTGTAGTGTCGTACCGAATGCCGCGGTGCAGCACCTCACCGGGTCCTGTCAGAGCAAATGCACCGGCTGGTAAGGACACGGGCTTAGGGCGAACGAATGCCTCGACCTCGCAAGCCAGCCAGCCCGTTCCGCTACTTCAACTCTTCGCCTGAGGTCATCCGCCTTGTGGTAATGATGTATGTCCGCTTCCCGCTCAGCCTGAGGAACGTCGAGGACCTGCTGTTCGAGCGCGGAATCGATGTCTGCCACGAGACAATGCGGCATTGGTGGAACCGGTTCGGCCCGCTGTTTGCCGCTGATGTACGCCGCCAGCGTGTGAGCCGGCCCTGTCAGACCAAATGCACCTGGCGGCCAGGCAGATTTGAGGTACGGCATCGCATGCCACGCCCCAGGAAACCCGCCAGCCCGTTCCGCTATTTCAACTCGTCGCCCGAGGTGATCCGCCTCGTGGTGATGATGTACGTACGGTTCCCGTTGTCACTGAGGAATGTAGAGGACCTTCTGTTCGAACGCGGGATCGACATTTGCCATGAAACGGTGCGGCACTGGTGGAACCGCTTCGGTCCGATGTTCGCTGGACACATTCGCCGTCAGAGAGCGAGCCGGATGCGAGGCTTCCGCCACTGGCGATGGCACCTCGATGAGATGTACGTGAAGCTCAATGGTGAGATGGTCTACTTGTGGCGAGCCGTCGACCACGAAGGCGAGATTCTCGAAAGTTACGTCACTAGAACCCGCGACAAGGACGCGGCTCTGCGTTTCATGAAGAAGGCGCTGAAGCGGCATGGCCCCGTCGACGCGATCACCACCGACGGACTTCGATCGTACAACGCGGCGATGACCGAGTTGGGGTGCGAGCAGAAGCAGGAAGTCGGTCGCTGGGCGAACAACCGGGCCGAGAACGCCCATTTATCATTCCGACGACGAGAGAGGGCGATGCTGCGATTTCGAAGGATGAAGTCGCTCCAAAAATTCGCTTCAGTTCACGCCAACGTGTACAACCACTTCAGCCAGGAACGTCATCTCGTAGACCGACAGACTTACAAAGCCCGCCGCTCGGCTGCCCTGGCCGAGTGGCAAATCCTCGTGGCATGACAACTGTGCCAGCCAGGCTCGAAGTGCGTCAGGTGGAGACGAGTTGCGGTTAGACTGACAGCACCGAGCCGCGTTCTCCAGCATAGCTTGTCGGCCTTGCCGCGGGTGCGAAACCAGGCGCAATCGGGTTGAAGGGGATCGTCGTTACCTGTGTTTCATAGGTCCAGAACGTGCCTGCGACCTCAAGCTGACCGGTAATCCGGGTACCCGCGGGCGCCTGCATGTTGCGGATGTACACTCGCACCAGCGCGGGCTTGTGCATCATCAGCCGTATGGAATTGTTAGGGCCGCGATCTGCCGGATCGGTCAGGTGCTTGTCGGCTTCGTAGTACTGGATCGACTGAGTGACTTCGATCCCATCGATGTAGACCTGCTTCGACAGAAAGGGATGTTCGAGGACAAAGTCCCTGATGGGGCCCACGATCGCATCGAATGGTCCGCTCATGGGCTTCTCCCGGGTTAGTGCAATTCCTTCAGCGTGGAATCATTTACTGCCGACGGCCAGCGGAAGAATGGTCGGCCCTGATTACCTCGACTTCATCGAATAGGTTCCAGACGTTTCACTCAACAATCGGGTGAATCCCCGATAATTGGGTTTGTGCGGTAAACTGGTACTGGAATTGGCCAGGCCGGAATATGCCGGATGACAGGCTCGCTGCATCCTGATCAGACAAATCACCTTATTGGCGATTGATATCGCACGAATCCAACCAGAACCGCTGATCCGGAATGATAATCGGGAATTATGTCAAGGAAGCCTCCGTTCGACCAAGGCATCGTCAGAACTCCCTCGCTAGTTGTTCCCGCCACCCGGTGGCTGCTCTGTCGGAACCGGATCGGGGCCGCCGGAGGCGGCTGCTTCCTCCTTGCTCGACAACGCCTTGACGAGGGCTTCGGCTATCGCGTCACTGTTGTCACCGAGCACCTCACCGCCGAGTTTATACAGCTCATTCGCGTTGCGAACCTCTGTCAGTTCCACCCTCAGCGTGAAGGGCAAATTTGGATCCACGCGAGGCTGGGCCTTCGCCTCGCCCGGATCCTCGCCCTCCCTGACAAAAGGACTCTGGAAGTAGGCGGACGTAAAAGGATTGTTGTCGAAGGGGATACTCACCAGGTTTGCTCCGACCTCCACGTTTCCGAACGAAATGCTTTGCGATACCGGGTCGGATTCATTCGCGTGCAGACCCTCGATCTTCAGCTCCAGGCCGCGCACGCCCGTGCTGCTCTGGTCGATCGAACGCGGGTAATTCAGAGAAACGACCTTGGCCTCGAGTATGGTGTAGTCGGTATTCTTCCCTTTATCTCCGACCTGGATCTGGCGGACGTTGGGAAGCAACGCGAATCTGACCAGAAGCCCGTCCTGCCTCCACAATTCGAAACACGAAACCTGCATCTGATAATCGCTGATATTCATCTGGGCCGCGAGCGTGAGCGTACGCTCTTCACCGCGCGACGTCAGGCGACTTCCAAGCAGATCGACCCCCTTGCCGATAAGACTGGTCAGCAGGACGGCGGCCAGGCCGGCGATTTCCTTGGCCTCTTCCGCCTGGGGTACATAGTGCATGCCCTGGTAGGCAACGGGGAGCGGCGCGCCCCTGTCAACAGCATCGCATTCCACCTGCTGCAGCGTGGCAAGACCACTGGGTGTGGTACTTCCCGCCTCGATGTTCGGCCTGACAACAGGCTGGCAGCCCGAAAGCACGCCGGCAAGAACGGCAGTTCCGAGGGCGAGATATCCGGCTTGTGACATATCAGTTCTCCGACCCCTGAAGGATGCCATCTATCCATTCGACTATTTCAGGCACCAGAAGGACAGCCTTGTTGACTGGCCCTGGAAAGAGATCGTCCAGCTCGGCGTAGCCGTAAACATGGACACCGATCAGGCGAGTACTGTTGTTGTCGTAAGCGAGTACCGGCGATCCACTTTGTCCCGGCGCAGTATCACAGGTGTGGCCGGCAACGTTGCCCTCGGCGTTTGTCAAGGAACCGACATCGAACCGCTGAAAGTTCGGATCGTCAAGACTGTAGCCGCAGACATAGATGCTGGCGTCTGCATCATCTTCCGACACCACTGAAGACGGAAAGCTCGTCGGGGCATCTTCCGCCAGCGCCACAAGGCCGATGTCGAAGTTCGGATCGCGGGCGCCCGACCATCGCGGGTGGGGGAATTCCCGCGCGCCCTTGAGCGGGTAATACTGCGGTGTCTGATTGAACCCCTGATCGATATGCCATCGTGTGTGCGCCACACCCTGAAGATTGTGCCCCGCGGTAAGAATGGCTCGCCTCGCGATGACAGTACCGCTTCCAAGCAGGGGGCCAGGGGCGATCAGCCGGCAAATGGAATTGAGCGGCCTGATCGAGGCGTCCCGGACACGCCGCCGGTCATCAACCGGTCCGGTGCTCCAGAACTTGGGGCCAAGCGGCGCGTCTGGATCAAAGCGCAGATCGTCGTCACGGGGCATCATGCGGCCTCCCTACTGCGAAAAGAATCGTCAGTTCAATTCAGCGACCGCCCATTATCCATATGATTAATTTAGAATTGAAATAATTCTCCATCCGATTTTCTTGTGCTCACCTGTTATTAGCATAGCAGATCCATTTATAAGCGCAAAATATTCTTGCATAAGATGCCGAGGACTACTCTTCTCTGCGGGTTTGTGTCCTGTGCCCGGGACTGTCAGGTTAACTTGTTGAGCCACACCTGCAGAACCTGCCGAATTTCTCAGGCTCTCTGCTACCTTCCAGACGCAAAAAGTCTCACCGCAATACTTGCGCAGTATCGCACGGCGTCCGCCAACGGCAGATTTCATCGAGGAGATGATCGATGAAGAAAAGGCAAATGCGAACCGGGGATCCGGCACTTGTGCCATAAATGGCGCAATGTGAGCGGTCTGACCGAACTGTTGGTCGATCAATTGACCTTTGCGAGTCTTTTCTCACGGATCCGTCAGAACTATTCGTCATGTCTCAATTTTTGAACCACCACGCCCATCTCCCATGATGTCGAGATGAGGTTTTGCGACAAGTTCAGGCAAAGCTGGCGCCGTTAGGGCGCCGGATCGTTGCGCGAATCCGCCTGTTCCTATTAACATAGCGGAGCAGGTTGCCTGCGGGCCTCTCCATATAATCGATTGAGCCCACTACCTTGGACGCAATACCAAGATTGACTTAAAACTGATTTAGGCGTTTGCTTCAGGCGATCCTTCGAGTCGCGTCTCTAGGTGGCGAATACACAGGAGGACTCGATGCGGGTGTGGAAGGCGGCGTTCGATCGCCGGTTCTTGTATAGCGTTTCAAAGAACTTTGACATGAGCTTGCCTCCCGGGGATTGTGTATTTCCCGAGGAAGAGGTCACACTTCTATCGAACGTCGCCGCTGCGAACCAGAAGCACGACCGGACTGCGTCTCGAAGTGCTTCAGTTGACGAGATGAGCGTCAGTCAGCTTGTCCGTAGATCATCGCAACGAGAGGCGTTCTGTGATCGCTTATTGACTTCATCTTTATTGAGAAAAGATAGTTACTCAATAAAGAATTAAGTTCTGATCAGCTTTTAAATCAACTAAGCGACAGGTCCCTAATTAGTTATCAAGCAATGTCATTCGTGTGAGCGTATTTCTCCAAATTTACGCTGGCTCATCACTTAAACAGGTCGACGCTGCCGGACAGTGCACGTTGTATTCGACAAGTGGAGAACGCCGATGGCCCGAGTGGATTTTAAGCCCGACGTTGATGGCTTCGCGTTCAGGAACAACTGGTCATTCGACCAGCGCGAGCGGAACGAAATTGAGGGCATCATTAACCGCGCATTGCCGGTGGCCGCGGCGGCACTGACTCCAATCGTTATGGCGGCTTCGCCGGCCATCGCACCGATCGCAGGGTTGGCACTGGGCCCTGTGCTGCCGCTCATTGCTTTGGCGGGTCCCTTTCTCGTCGCGGCGGCTCCCAAGATCGCCGAGGACATCGTCACCGCGGTCGCAGATGCAATGGTCAAGGGAAACGGCCAGGACAATCTTTGCGGCGGAATGACTGCCGCGGCCCTCGATTATCACTGCCTCAAGTGGGTGCTCCCCAGAGGAACCTCGGTCAATCCTGTGTTCGATCCCAACAGCCCCAGTTCCCTGGAAAGCCGGTTGCGCAAACGTATCTGGGATGGCCAGATTGAAAGCCATCTCGACAACACTCCGAGCATCGTCCTCTGGAAAGCTGTCGCGTCGGTGTTTGGGGACTGGGGGCGCGATTGGTTGCGTGACCGGACGCGTGAAGAGATTGACAAGGTGGACGCCGCCCTCGGCAACGGAACGGCAGTACCGCTCAGTCTGGTGTGGAAGTCCGATTCCATCGGCCACATTGTGGTCTGCTATGCTGTCGAACGTCACGGGCCCGACACCTGCACGATCTATACTTATGACAACGAGCAACCAGACCGGGAAGTCATCTACGACATAGACCTGTCGGACACGCCGATCTCGATCGTTCCTCGTGGTACTCAGATCTCGAAATGCGACGGCATCCTGCTCGGCAAGTGGCGCTTCCAGCATCCTCTTCCCGCAGTCGTGCTAAGCCAGCCCATGGTTGCGGTTCCGCCCAACTACGGCGTGCGAGGTGAGCAGGCGTCGATAGGCTTGGCTTTCCGCAATGAAACGCCCTGGGCCCTGGCAGACATCGGTCCGGGAGTGCATTCGGCCGCAGGAGTGATCGCGCCCAGTATGGCCTTTGCTAGCCCGGCCGTTCCGGTGCCGCTTGCCGGGGCGACCAGTTCCGCATTTGGCGTTTCGACAGCAAGCATGCCGGAAGGCTGGCACATGCTTGAGGCAGTGGCCATGCTGAATTCAACGATTGCCGGTCACCGTGTCGCTCGCTCCGTCCCCGAACCCTCCGGGGTGCCCTCAACGAGACTGCCCTATCGCGTAAACCCGCGCCTTGAACTCCTTGACCCTGACGCAAGCGCGGGATTCGGTTGTGCACGCATGAAGGTGGCTGGGGAATCGGTTCGGCTCCAGGTCAACCTCGCGCCTGTCATCGCACGAGGAATTACCGGAATTGTCTGGACGCTATCAGACGGCAAGACGGCAACTGGCGACATCGTCACGATTTCCTCGATCCCCTTGCATCCGCAGACATTAACCGTGGCGGTGGAAGTGACGCTCGCCGACGGAACGGCCTGTCGGTCCCAAACTACTGTTAGCGGTGTTTCGCGCGGCACTGCCGACCGCTTCCAGAAGCTCTGCGAGCTCTCCCACGTCGTCAGCGAGATTCCGACACGGCGCATTCCCCGTGACCTCCTGATCAATCCCGTGAGGGCAGCGGCACGGAAGGACATTTATGAGCTTGCACCCAAGCCGCAGGAGGTCGCGGACAGTATCCAGAAGGCCCTTCAGATCTTGCTCAAGTCCTAGGCACGGAACTCCTGGGGCAATTGAGTCCAGACATGAGGGAGACGTCCATGGACGATGTGGCGCCCGGACTGATCACTACCAATGGCTCGGCCGACGAGACCATCAATGTCGAAGCGCTCGACCTGAAGCTTCCACGGGGCACGATAGACAAGGACGGGTTCAAAGCCGGACTTGGCAGGATTTACCGGATCGCTGCCGTTTCCAAATTATCACTGAGGGGTGGGTAGTATGGCACTGGACTTCCAGGCGGTGGGCCACAATGCGGATGCGCTCTTTTCTTTAAAGCTCCACCGGGGAGAGGGCATGGCGCTCCTCGCGATGAACTGGAAAAACGGCACGCCGCCCAATGATTTTGCGGGCTTCGCCATCCAGTATCGAGAGCCGGGCGGTGATCGCTTTTTCGATCTGAAGAACCGATTGGGCTTCCTCGATGGCGCCGGCAAGATCGATCCGACCAGGCTGTCATCGATGCTCTCTCCAATCCAGAAGTTCCGGTGGGTGCACTTCCCGCGCAATGCCGAACTTGACGGCCTGTTCACCTACCGGGTGACACCGGTCTTCATGAACGTGGCGAACGAGCTAAGCTATGGGCTCGCGCAGGAAGCGCAGATCACGCTCATGCGCGACACTTATCCCGGCCAACTCAACGTGACCTTCACGCGCGGCTTCGTCTCATCGCAGGCATTCGTCGATCGCTATGCGTCGACCCCCGGGGCAATGGCGACGCTACTGCCACCCAAGTCCGATCAGGGCCTGAACTTTACGCCGACCCATCCCAAGGCGGCCGAAGCGCTCGCATGGATGGGTTTCGAGGCTCGGCGCGAGATTCTGAAGGCGCTCGATGAAGCCATCGCCGACGGGGCTGAGGTCCGTGTTATCGCCTATGACCTTAGCGAGCCCGAGATTGTTTCGAGGCTCGAGCAACTCGACCAACGCCTCAAGATACTCATCGATGACGACGGCGCGCACGAAGAACCTACGTCCGGCGAATCCATCGCGGCCGGTCGGCTCGCGGTGACGGCCGGAGCGGCGAACGTGCGACGGCAACACATGGGCAAGCTCCAGCACAACAAGATGATCATCGTCGATGGGCCCACGGTGAAGAAGGCAATCGGTGGTTCGACCAACTACAGCTGGCGCGGCTTCTATGTGCAGGCGAACAACGCCGTTATCGTCGAGGGCGCAGCGGCCATCGCCCCATTCCTGACGGCATTCGACAACTATTGGGCGAGCGACAGCGCCAAGGATTTCGGCTCGAGCGGTTCGGCGGTCTGGCACGATCTCGGCTTGCCGGGCATCGACGGCAAGGTCACGTTCTCCCCGCATGCTGGGGACAATGCTCTGCTTGCGACGATCGCCAAGGACATTGAGCAAGGCGCCAAGTCATCGATCCTCTATTCGCTCGCTTTTCTCTTCCAGACGCCGGGGATCATTCAGAATGCGATCCGTACGGTCATGCCGCGCGATGATATCTTCATTTACGGCATATCCGACCGGAAGGTGGGAGGGCTCGAACTCTTGCAGCCCAGCGGGAATATCGCGCCAATGCGCCCCTCGGCCCTCACCAACAAGGCGCCGCCGCCATTCAAGGAAGAGCCGACCGGCGGCGGCGGAACCCGGATGCACCACAAGTTCCTGGTGCTCGATTTCGACAAGCCAACCGCGCGCGTCTATCTCGGTTCGTATAATTTCTCGATTCCTGCCGACACCAAAAACGGAGAGAATCTCTTTCTCTTCCGCGACCGGCGCATCGCCACGTCATACATGGTCGAGGCGCTCCGCATCTTCGATCACTATCAGTTCCGCGTTGCGCGCGAGGAAGCCAAGGATGCCGGACGGCCACTGGCCCTGCGTCGCCCACCCCGCGCTGCCGGCGAGGTAAGCTGGTTCGCTGACTATTACTCGGTGCCGCGGAAGATCCGCGACCGGGAACTGTTCGCGTGATCGTAGTTCGGGAGAGACGCGCTGTCGCCGCCAACGCTCTCGGCGGTGGGACGGGTGAGGAGACGGCAAGGTGGCAAAGCCAACGGAAGAGATCGACGCTGTGTTGCCAGCTGAAACCAAGGGACCGCGCGCCATGAAGACAGCGGTGGTCGTCATTCACGGCATAGGCGAGCAATGGCCGATGGATACCTTGCGCGGTTTCGTCGAAGCCGCCTGGTCCAGCGATCCCGAAATAATTCCGCCGGGTCCGATTCAGATCTATTCCAAGCCCGATCAGATCACCGGCAGCTTCGAGTTGCGCCGCATCACCACGCGACTGTGGAGCGGAGCAAACGGGCGGCGGGCAGACTTTTTCGAGTTCTACTGGGCCCATCTCATGCAGGGCAACAGCCTGAGCGCGGTAGTCGGCTGGCTGATCCGGCTGTTGATACGTTCGCCGGCTCGCGTACCACGCCGGCTCCTGCTTGGCTGGCTTTTTGGCCTCGTCGTCCTGATAGGCGGCGCCACGCTCGTCGTGTTCGCCCAGATGAAACCCGAAATGAGGCCCTTCGATTGGCCACCGCTGACCTGGGCACTGATTGCTGCTGGGGGCGGCCTGTTCTCGACGTTATGGTTGCGCCCGGCCGCCGGCGATGCCGCGAGATATCTCAGTCCTGCGCCCGGCAATGTCGCCAGTCGTCAAGCAATCCGCGAGGCCGGAATCGAATTACTCACCAAGATAAAGGCAACTGGCGACTATGACCGGATCATCGTCGCGGGCCATTCGCTCGGGGCGGTCATCGGTTACGACGTGCTCAACTACGCTTGGGGTCGGATCGCACACACTGACCTTGTCGCCGGTCATGTCGCCCAATCAGTTGTCATGACGACGCTTACGGCGCTGGAGGCGGCCGCGGACAAATTGGTCGGCACGGCATCGTCCCCCAATGCGCTCACCGCCTATCGCGAGGCGCAGCGAGCCTATTTTGCAGCGCTGTCTAAGCTCAACTCCGCAAAGGGCGAGCCGCTCTGGTTGGTGAGCGATTTTGTGACGTTAGGGTGCCCGCTTTCCAAGGCCGACGTACTGCTTGGCAAGGACGAGACCGATCTCAACGCGCGCAAGGCGTTGCGCGAAGCGCCAACCGACCCACCTCGGTTCGAGCAACAGAAACCGCCGCGCTTTTCCTATCCGGCGGATGGCGCTGCACGAACCCCACACCATGCTGCGGTCTTCGGTCCAACCGTGTGGACCAATATATTTTACCCCACCGTTCTGGGAGCGATCGGTGACTTCATCTCTGGCCCCGTCGCAAGCCAGCTCGGCAGGGGGGTTCGTGACGTTAGAGTCCCCATCGGCTTCCCGTCCTTCCGCCACCTGTCTTACTGGTCCAACCCAGCCAAACGCGGTCCCAATATCCGCGCGCTGCGCCGGGCCCTCAATCTGCGCGGCCACACGGAAGCTACCTTGTGGGGCGCACAGGCCGACGTGCAGCCCGTCCGCGCCGAGGCGCTGTCCGAGAGGATTGTGCCCGTGCCGGCGCCCAAAGCAGGAGATACCGCATGAGACGAGTTGTCCATGGCACCGTGCGGACCCCTGAAATTCTCCAGAGCGATTCCGCGGTCCAGGCTAGGACCGAGATCGCCGAGTTCCTGAGCCGCCCGACCGAAGAGCTCGCCTCCCGCCGCGCGCCCATCAATGAGAAACTGTTTCGGAACGACGAGGTGAGCCAGGCGCTGCAAGTGCTCTTTTACGGCAAATGCGCCTATTGCGAAGACATGAAGCCGCAAGAGGTCGATGTCGAGCAGCATCGACCGCCAGCCAATGCGGCAAGCGCGCGCAAGAGTTTCCCGCATCACTACAGCTGGCTAGCCTACGAATGGGAGAATCTCCTGCTCGTCTGCCGCAAATGCCAAGAGCGCAAGCGCTCGCTCTTCCCCTTGCGCGGTGGTCGCGCGCCGCTCCTCGCGGCACTTGATCAGGTGCGCGCGCAGGAATCCCCCGAACTACTCGATCCCGGTTACGATCGACCCGAGCGCCATCTCGATTTCACGCTGGATGGAAGATGCCATCCCCGTACCAAGCGGGGGGCCGCTACGATTGCGATACTGGAGCTCAACCGACCTGACCTCCTCTCATCGCGTGGAGCGGTATTTGGCCACTTCGCCGTACGGGTCCGCGCCGCGAACTCGCCGGACACTATCCTCTCGTTGATGCTGGATGCGGGCGGGTCCCACGACCCTTTCGCAGGAGCCATGCTGATCCTTCGCAACCACTATGCCACGGCGGTTGCCGAACGGATCGACCATTTCACCTTCCCGTTTGACGACACGCGCGGCGTGCTGGCGCGCCTTCATCAAAAGGCTGACCTCAAGACCTTGCAGGCCGCGTTTGACGAACTCGCCTCGCCACGGGAGTTCGGCGTCACCCCGCCCAGCAAAGCAGTGGCGCAGAGCCCGGGCTGGCAAGGATTCAGCCCCCCGATCCGCAGCGTCACGATCAACAACTTCAGGGCCATAGAGGAGCTGACGTTCGAGATGCCGCCGCGACGGCCCGACAGCAGCGCGGCAGCATGCCTCATGCTTCTTGGCGAGAACGCCACCGGCAAGAGCACGATCCTCGAAGCCGTCACCCTGGCGCTCGTCGGCGCCGAGATCGCAAACACCCTGGGCCTGAAGCCGAAAGATTATATTCGCCGCCTCGATCCCCGCCATTCCGGGCGCGATCTTAAACCGGCGAGGGTGCACATCGAATTCTACGAGGGACCAGACGCCGAACTGATAGTGCCGATCAACGGCGAGGCCTTCGAGGGAACGCCAGCCCCCAGCGCCAACGTCCTCGCCTACGGCTCGCGCCGTTTCTTCCTCAAGGGCCGAAGGCGGCGGGCCCACAGCGGTGGTATCCGCGGGCTCTTCGACCCAATGTGGGTTCTGCCGCATCCGGACCTGTGGTTGCGCACTCTCGAGCCGGTGTATCAATTTGGCGAAGTGGCGCGCGCACTGCGCGAGGTTCTCGCCTTGCCCGATGAGGCAGAGCTGCTTCTCGACGAGGAGACTGGAGTTACCATCAAGACCGGCGATTTGGAGGTGTCGATCGAGCAGCATAGCGACGGTTATCGCTCACTCTTCGCCACTGCCGTCGACATCATGCACGGAATGATGGGAGCGGCGGCCGATCTCTCAGAAGCGCGCGGGGTGGTGATGATCGACGAGATCGAAACCCACCTCCATCCGCGCTGGAAAATGCGGGTGATGAGCGCGCTGCGAAAGGCGCTTCCTCAGGTCCAGTTTCTGGTGACCACGCACGATCCGCTGTGCCTGCGCGGCATGGAAAATGGCGAAGTACAAGTCATGATCCGCGACGACGAACAGCAAATCGAACGTCTTGAGGAACTCCCCGACGTGCGCGGGCTGCGAGCCGAACAACTGCTGACATCGGATTTCTTCGGCCTGGCCAGCACGGCTGATCCCGAAGTCGAATTGGCGCTTGCTCAGCAAGCTGACCGCACCAGCGCTGAAGGCCCGCCGCCGTCGGCGGTCTCCCCGCTCGACAAGCTGACGGGCGCAGCGTCGCTTGGCGACACACCGCAAGAACAGCTCGCGGCTGAAGCAATGGACAGTTACCTCAAGTCGCGAGAAGGCGGCAACAACGACCAGCGCAAGGAGGCGCGGCGCGAGGCGGTCTCGGCGCTGAAAGCAATCCTGGAGGCTCGCCCGGCGAGCGATCCCGCATGATCTTTGTCGATCGCGCAACCGTGGCGGTCCCACCGTCGCTGATCGCTGCGATGACAAGTGCCAACGGCGAGCTGGCCCTCGCGCGGGCCCACTATCCACCCCCCCCGGACAAGCCGAAGAAGCCCTACAAGTTCACCGCGTATAAGGGCCACGACGTAAAAATCGCGATCGAGACGCTCTTCAAGAACAAGTGCGCCTATTGCGAGACGCATCATGGCGCCAGTGGCCCAGTCGATATCGAGCATTTTCGTCCGAAGGCGGCGGTGCTCGATGATAAAGCTCACCAAGGCTATTGGTGGCTTGCGATGGATTGGAACAATCTTCTCTACAGCTGTATCGACTGCAATCGGATGCGCGGCCAAGTGATCGTGACACCAGGCATGACCCACGAGGAAGCCGAGAAGGAGCGGCAGAAGGTAAGGCGCACCAACGCCGGCAAGAAGGACGCCTTTCCAGTCCGGGGCGCGCGGCTCCAGCCGGAGCAGATCACTTTTGCAACAGAGGACGCAACTCTGATCAACCCCACCGAGGTCGACCCAGTGAATCACGTGACCTTTGCCCCCGACGCGTATGGCCGTTGCCTTGCTGTCGCGACGGGCACCGCCGCGGCTCCCGATATTCTTGGCCAGACCTCAATCAACGTGTTTGGCCTCAACCGGTCGGCGCTCGTCGATGCCCGCTCGATGCTCTGGAAGAAGCTGCGCGTCCAAAGTGAGTTCATCAAGGAGGACCTCGACGACTATGCAGAGGCGACGACATCCCAGGCCAAAGCGAAAGCGCTTGATCGGGCGAGACGCCGCTGGCTGGAAATCGAAAGCTGGGCTCAACCGGACCAGGCCTATTCGAGCATGGTGTCTATATTTCTTGCGCAGCTGAAGGTGGACCTAAACTGGTAAATACGCTGCTCCTTCTCGTGAAGCCTATCGCTAGCCCTAGAATAGCCGAATTTTCCAAAAGCACATTCGGCATTAATGCCAAGATCTGGAGTAAAATGACGCCGGTATCCCTCGATATTGGAAATCAGAACTGTCAGGTTAAATTGTTGAGCGACAGCTGCAGCCGCTGACGCTTTACTCCGGCTCGCGGGGCTTCCTTCCAGACGCAAAAGGCCTCTCCGCGATACTTGCGGAGTACTGCACGGCTGGTCAGGTGTCGCTGGGTGTAAAAGGCGTTGTAGACTGCTGAAGAAGTCTCGAGGACGAGGGACCTGAACGTCTGCGTCTTCCTCTCCCGCCCCCCGGGATTCGAACCCCGCTTAACATAAGATCCCAACCAACTGACATGCCTTGCTGGAAGGTGTGGCCAGAGCTCCTGGCCGGCCTCACTCAGCGTCAAAGAGCTTTTCACGAACAAGCCGCGCATCAATTGACTGGGCCTTGTCAGAGAAAATGCACCCGCTGGTAAGGTCCCAGGGATAGGGCTGCCGCATGCCTCGTCCTCGCAAGCCGGCCAGCCCGTTCCGCTACTTCAACTCCTCACCTGAGGTGATCCGCCTGGTGGTGATGATGTACGTCCGTTTTCCGCTCAGCCTGCGGAATGTCGAGGATCTGCTGTTCGAACGCGGGATCGACATCTGCCACGAAACGGTGCGGCATTGGTGGAACCGGTTCGGCCCGCTGTTTGCCGCTGATGTTCGCTGCCAGCGGGTGAGCCGGATGCGCGGATTCCGGCAGTGGAAGTGGCATCTCGACGAGGTCTACGTGAAGATCAACGGCGAGATGCACTACCTGTGGCGGGCGGTCGACCAGGAAGGGGAGG
>NZ_LMHH01000003.1:300000-591453 GCF_001427865.1 Altererythrobacter sp. Root672 | reverse complement strand
ACGGAGCAGGCGCGATCGCAGGCGCATTATGGTCATCCCCTCAATCGGGACTGTGTCCCGTTATTATTTTGACCAGTGTCTGCAACGGATAGCCCGATTTGCCAAGGTTTCAATCGGCTGCGTTTCGAGGCCGAGCAAACTCCGCTGCCGACTTCCCGTCTCCGGCCCGGACCAAACTGGAGCAAGGCCCGAGTTTCGCGCCTTGCTCCCGTGAACTTTGCGTGCGCGTCCGTCTCGTTGACAATATCTGTGGCCGCAAAGTGCCCGTATAGGTATTGGACTCTGCCGTTACGCGCTCTATGCGCGGCGAGTCTCAAGCGCGCCGGGGCGCGCGCCGAATCATTCTGAAAGGGAGCACCCTATGCCGCTGGTGAACATGAAGCCGTTGCTTCGCGACGCGATGGACAACGGCTACGCTGTCGCCGCATTCAACCTCGTCGACTACGGGACGACGAAGGCCATGGTCGCCGCGGCCGAAGAGCTGAATGCGCCGGTCATCTGTCAGACCTCGACCAAGACCATCCAGTACTGGAGCCACAAGGAAATCGTTTCCTGGGTCCGCACCGTGGCCGAAGATTCGCCCGTGCCGGTCGTGCTCCACCTCGACCACTGCAAGGACCTCGCGATGATCGAGGCTTGCGCCAAGGCCGGCTGGACCTCGATCATGATCGACGCGTCCGAGCTGCCGTTCGAAGAGAACCTCGAGATGTCCAAGCGCGTGCGCGACATCGCCGAGAAGTATGGCGTCGGCATGGAAGCCGAGCTCGGCCAGATCATGGGCGTCGAGGACGACATGCATGTGGCTGAAGAAGATTCGGTCCTGACCGATCCGGAAGACGCCCAGCGCTTCTGCGACGCGCTCGACCTGTCGGCCTTCGCTTGCGCCGTCGGCACCGCGCACGGTTTCTATCACGGTGACCCGGTGGTCGACTTCGACCGCATCAAGCGCATCAACGAGCTGACCAAGACGCCGATGGCGCTGCACGGCGGCACCGGCCTGTCGGACGAGACCTTCCTCAAGGCGATCGAGCGCGGCAGCGCCAAGATCAACATCTCGACCAACCTCAAGCACGTGTTCGTGCAGAGCTTCGTCGATTACCACACCGCCAAGCCGACCGATTTCGAGCCGCTGCGGCTGATCGATGCGCAGTACAAGGCGTGCAAGGACATGTTCTCGGGCTTCATCGAGAAGTTCGGCGGCAAGGATCGCGCGCCCGCCTATCTCTCCAAGGCCGCCTGAGGGGTCTGACGAGAGATGATCAAGGCACTTATTTTCGATTGCGACGGCGTGCTGGTGGATACGGAACGTGATGCGCACCGTGTCGGCTTCAACCTGGCGTTCAAGGAAATGGGCATCGACGCCGAATGGGACGTCGATCTCTATGGCAAGCTGCTGCTGGTTGCCGGCGGCAAGGAGCGGATGCGGGCCTATTTCGACGAGTTCGGCTGGCCCGCCGGCACCGAGACCGACGCGCAGAAGGACGAGCTGATCCTGGCCTTGCACAAGACCAAGACCCAGATCACCTCGGAGCTGGTTTCCACCCTGCCCGTCCGCCCCGGCATCCTGCGCATCATCGACGAGGCGATCGCGAACGGCGTGAAGCTGGGTGTGTGCACCACTTCGAACCCCAAGTTCATCGACGCCGTGCTCGACTTGTTCGGGCCGGAGCGGAAGGCGAAGTTTGACTTCGTCCATGCAGGCGACGTGGTTTCGAAGAAGAAGCCCAACCCGGAAATCTACGAGCTGGCCAAGCAAACGCTCGGCCTGCCGGTTCACGAATGCATGGTGATCGAGGACAGCCGCAACGGGTTGCTCGCCGCCACCGGCGCCGGGCTGCCGACGCTGATCACGACCAGCACTTACACGGTGGAAGAAGACTTCACCGGTGCGGTAAAGATCGTGCCGGAGCTGGGTGACGAACCCAATGTCAATGTCAGGCTCGCCGATCTGGGCGAGCTGGCCGCCGCAAAGGCGGCTTGAGGGAGGATGGAATGACTGAGATTTCGCAGAGCCAGATCGAGCGGGCGATTCAAACGACCTGCACGACCGTGCTTCGCAACGAACTGTACTTCTCGGATCTCGACGGCCTGGCCGGCGACGGTGACTTCGGCACCTCGCTCGCGACCGGTTACCGCGTGATCCAGAACGAATGGCCCGAGATCGACAAGAGCAACATCGGCGCGATGCTGCTCAAGATCTCGATGCTGGTCAGCAAGCACGTCGGCGGCAGCTCGGGCCCGATCTGGGGCACTGGCTTCATGCGGGCCGCGATGCTGAGCAAGGGCAAGGAAGCCGTCACCCTGCAGGACCTGTCCGACATGCTCGGTTCGGCCATCGAAGGCATCCAGGCCCGCGGTGGCGCCAAGCTGGGCGACAAGACCCTGCTCGACGCGCTGATCCCGGTGCACGAGACGCTCAAGAAGCATGCCGCCAGTGCCAATCCCGACCTGGGCCTGACGCTGTGCGAATGCGCCGATGTCGCCGAAGTGGCGATCGACGAGACCAAGTCGCTGATCGCTCACCGCGGCCGCGCTTCGCAAGTCGGCGAGCGCAGCGCCGGTACGCCGGATCCGGGCATCGTTTCGATCGCCGTGATCCTGAACGACTGGTGCAAGGAATTCGGCGTCGAGCGTACCGCGACGGCCGCCGAAGTGCTCAACCAACCCGCTTGATTACCCGCAACTGATTTCCAGGGAGAGGAAAGCCCATGAAGAAGTTCGTCAACGATCCCGCACAGTTCGTGCCCGAGTTCATGAAGGGTATCGCGCAGGCCAACCCTGACCTGCTCGACTACACCCCCGAGTTCCAGATGATCACCCGCAAGGGCGGTCCGAGCAACTCGAAGGTTTCGATCGTCCAGGGTTCGGGCTCGGGCCACGAGCCGGCGCACGTCATGGCCGTTGGCCCGGGCATGCTGACCGGCGCCTGCCAGGGTGCCGTGTTCGCCGCTCCGCCGGTCGACGCCTGCTACGAAACGATCAAGGCCTGCGCTTCGGACGCTGGCGTGCTGGTTCTGGTCAACAACTACCAGGGCGACCGCATGGCTTGGGACATGGCCACCGAGATGGCCACGGCTGAAGACATCAACGTCAAGCAGTTCTGGATCAACGACGACGTCGCGGTTGAGGACAGCCTCTACACCGTCGGCCGTCGCGGCGTTGCCGGCAACTTCTTCGTCATCAAGGCCTGCGGCGCTGCTGCCGACCAGGGCAAGAACCTCGACGAGGTCTATGCCATTGCCGACAAGGTCAACAAGAACGTCCGCACCATGGGCGTCGCGCTGACCAGCTGCATTCCGCCGGCCAAGGGCACCCCGATCTTCGACCTCGGCGATGACGAGATCGAAGTGGGCGTGGGCATCCATGGCGAGCCGGGCCGTCGTCGCGAGAAGATCCACAGCGCCGACAAGATCACCGAAGAGCTGTTCGAAGCCGTGGCCAAGGACATCCCGTTCAACTCGGGCGATCGCATCGCGTTGATGGTCAACGGTCTCGGCGGCACGCCGATCACCGAGCTTTACGTGATCTACGCCAAGGCTCACGAACTGGCCGAGCAGGCCGGCTTCACCGTCGTGCGCAACTACGTTGGCGAATACTGCACCAGCCTGGAAATGGCCGGCGCTTCGCTGACCATCCTGCGCCTCGACGCCGAGCTCGAAGCCCTGCTCGACGCTCCGGCTGAGACGGCTGCGCGTATCTTCTGATCCAATAGATCAGTCACGCAATCGAAGCGCCCGGTTCCGCGAGGAGCCGGGCGTTTTCGTTTTCGGTCAATTATTTGCTGAGTTGCGCAAAACGCAACACTTGTCATATATTTCGCACTTGCGAAATATTGTGCAATGCACCATCTGCGCCCCATCGAACACGCCCCAACGGCGGTTCAGACAGGGGAACACCAATGACCTACGTAGCCAACCGCCTTATTTCGGCGGTCTTTGCGCTCTCGATCAGCACCATGCTGTTTGGCGCCGTCCTGATCTAGGGACTCGCTTCGAGAGCAAGAACAGAGGCGCCCGACTCCATGACGGAGCCGGGCGTTTTTTGTTGTGGGGCTGCGCGAACCCCCGAGATGCGCCCCATTCCCCCGTTCGTGGTGAGCTTGTCGAACCACGCTGGCGCTGCGCTGGCGTCCTTCGACAGGCTCAGGACGAACGGAAAAAGGGAAGGAATATGTCACGCAAAGGCGCAAAGGCGCGAAGAGGCACGGCCTCGCGGCGCAGCCGCTTTTGCCAAGGCGAGCTTGCGGTTGGCGCGAGGTCGTTAGGAGGGAGAGAGCCTTCGGCTCAGCACAACCTCTTCGCGCCTTTGCGGCTTTGCGTGATCAAAAATCCTCCCCGACGGCGAAGCCGATGGGGAGGATTAACTCAAACTACCGCCCGGCGTAGCGCGCGCCCTGGATGTCGACGATCTTCGGCGTCCGCGCGAAGAGTTCGCTGAACGGATCGTCGCCGGTCTCCATCTGGTGCGGCTCGGTGCCTTCGCGGACCGTGGTGCGGCGCATGTCGCGCGGGTACTTCGAATAGTCGAAATCGCCGCCGCGATGCATCGAGGCCAGGTTGTCCCAGATGACCATGTCGCCGACGTTCCACTTCACGCTGAAGATGTACTGCGGCTGGGTCGCGTGCTCGATCAATTGCTTGAGCAGCGCGCGGCCTTCTTCCTTGGGCATGCCTTCGATGTCCATGGTGTGCGCGGCGATGAACAGCGTCTTGCGGCCCGAGCCCTTGTGTACGTGGACCAGCGGGTGCTTGGCGCGCGGCCGCTCTTCGATCTCCTCGTCGGAGATCTCGGCGCCGGCCATCTTGCGGCTCCACCACAGGGTGTTGATGCCGACCTTGTCCTCGAGGAAATCCTTCATGTCCTGCGACAGGTCTTCGTAGGCGCTACGCGTATCCGCGAACCAGGTCTCGCCGCCTTCGGGCGGAACCTGATGCGCGAGCAGCAGCGAATAGCTGGTGCGCTTTTCCAGGAAGGCGCTGTCGGTGTGCCACAGTCGATCGCCCTTGCGGTACTGGATCGCCGCCACGTCCTGCGTGATCTCGCCGTCGACGTTGAGGTTCGAAGCGTCGAACAGCTCGCGGTGCGGCAGGCGGAAACGGGCGCCCTCGCGCTTCGGTACGCGCTCGAGGTAGCCGAAGTTGCGGCTGAACTCGACGTGCTGGTCGTCGTTCATGCCGGTGTTGCGCCACACCGTGATACCCCAGGTATCCATCGCGTCGGTGACCTGCTTCACCTCTTCTTGAGTGAGGGGTTTCGTCAGGTCGAGGCCCGAGCATTCCGCACCAAAGCGCGGCAAGATCGGCTTCACATTAAGGGGCATCGCTCTCTCCGGGATTTAATTAGCAAGCTAAGCAATAGCATCCGGGCGCTTGCGTTGCAAGGACGAGCGCTTGCAGTGCGCCACCAGGTCGCCGTGCTGGTTGTAGGCCCGGTGCGCGAAGGTCACGATCCCCTGTCCGGGACGAGACTTGCTCTCGCGCACGTCGAGTACTTCGGTCTCGATCCGCAGGGTGTCGCCGACGAAGATCGGCACGGGGAACCGCACCTCATCCCAGCCCAGGTTGGCGACCGCCGTCCCTTGCGTGGTGTCGTTGACCGAGATCCCGACCATCAGGCCCAGAGTGAAGCAGGAGTTGACCAGGATCCGGCCGTACTCGGTGCCCTTCATGTATTCGGCATCGAGGTGGAGCGGCGCAGGATTGTGCGTCAGCGTGCTCATCAGCAGGTTGTCTGTCTCGGTGACAGTACGGCGCAGCGGATGGTCGAACACCCTGCCGACCTCAAATTCGTCGAGCCATAATCCAGCCATTTGCTGCTCCTCTCGCGCCGACCTCTAGCGCGGTGCAACGCGCGGGGAAAGGAATGGCGCGCCGTCCGTTATGCGCGCGGAGGCAATGACGGAGCAGATATGAGAGCTTACACCTTCCCACTCCTGGCCCTGGTCGCGCTTTCTGGCTGCGGCAGCAACGAATCCAGTGCTGACGAAACCACGGCCACCACACCGGCTGCAGAGGTATCCCCGCCACCTGCGGTCGAACCCACACTGGGTGAAAATGAGACCGACATCCCCGAGGCGCTCCGCGGCCGCTGGGGCATGGTGCCCGCCGATTGCGAGCCCGGCCGCGACGATGCCAAGGGCCTGCTGACGATCTCCAACACCGAACTCAGGTTCTACGAATCGGTCGGCAAGCTGGAAGGAATCGAGGAATTCGATCCCAGCCGTATCCGCGCCTCGTTCAGCTTCACCGGCGAAGGCCAGGAATGGAACCGCGACGTGGTGCTCGACGCGCAGGACCAGGGAAAGACGCTGATCCGCCGCGAATACGGCGAGGATGCAGAGCCCGGTCCGTTCCGCTATACCAAGTGCGCATAAAAGGAGAGGACATGCCTATGACGAAGGTAATGGCACTGGCAGCAGCCGCGGCCGCCGCCCTGATACTAGGGGGATGTGCCACCACCGATGCCGGCCACCACGAGGACTTCGTGGGCGGCAAATGCAAGGCTGAACCTGGGCAGACTTTCGTCGGCCAGCGCGCCACGGTAGCGACCGGCGCCGGAATCCAGAAGGTGACCGGCTCGGCCATCCTCCGCTGGGCCCCGCCGAACAGCGCGCTGACCATGGACTTCCGCGAAGAGCGGGTCACCGTCGCCTACGACAAGGACATGGTGATCGAGAGAGTAACCTGTGGCTGACCCGGCTGACGGGCGCCAACGCATCCCTGCCCAGTCTCCGTTCGAAGAAGAGATCGGCTTCACCCGCGCCTTGCGCGTGGGTGACCGGATCGTCGTTTCGGGCACGGTGGGGGTCGAGGCTGACGGATCGGTCAAGGAAGACGCGGGCGCCCAGGCGGACCGCTGCTTCGCGCTGATCCGCCAGCATATCGAGCAACTCGGCGGGCACATGGCCGATGTCATCCGCATCCGCATGTTCGTCACCGACATCAAGGACGCCGACGCGATCAGCGCTTCCTTCAGCCGCGCGCTCAAGCACGCCCGGCCGACGGGCACGCTGGTGGCGATCGCCGCGCTCTACGATCCGCGCTGGAAAGTGGAGATCGAGGCGGAGGCAGTGATCGGTAGCGGGCAGTGACCGAGCAGTTCCAGCTTACCGAAGACCAGCTCGCGATCCAGGAAGCGGCACGGCGGTTCACCGCCCACGCGATCACTCCGCACGCGGCAGAGTGGGATGAAAAGCACGTCTTCCCCAAGGACACGATCAAGGCGGCGGCGGAGCTGGGCTTCGCCGCCATCTACGTGACGGAGGAGAACGGCGGGATCGGGCTCGGCAGGCTTGAGGCGGCGCTGATCATGGAGGCGATGGCCTATGGCTGTCCCTCCACCAGCGCGTTCATCTCGATCCACAACATGGCGAGCTGGATGATCGACCTGTTCGGTTCGGAAGAACTGAAGGCGAAATACCTGCCCGTTCTGGTCGGCATGGACTGGATGGCGAGCTATTGCCTGACCGAGCCGGGCTCGGGCTCTGATGCAGCGGCGCTCAAGACCACTGCGGTGCGTGACGGCGCCGAGTGGGTGGTCAACGGCACCAAGCAGTTCATCAGCGGCGCGGGTGAGAACGATCTCTACCTGACGATGGTGCGCACCGGGGAGGATGGTCCCAAGGGCATTTCCTGCCTTGCCATCGAGAAGGGCATGCCCGGCGTTTCGTTCGGCGCGCCGGAGCGCAAGCTCGGCTGGCATTCGCAGCCGACCGCCTCGCTGATCCTTGATAACGTGCGCGTGCCGGCGGAGAACCTGGTGGGCCGCGAGGGCGAGGGCTTTCGCATCGCCATGCAGGGCCTCGATGGCGGGCGGCTCAACATTGGCGCCTGTTCGCTCGGCGGAGCGCAGCGGTGTTTGGACGAGGCGCTTCGCTACACCAAGGAGCGGCGGCAGTTCGGCAAGGCCATTGCCGATTTCCAGAACACCCAGTTCACTCTCGCCGACATGGCGACCGAACTGGAGGCGGCCCGCGCCCTGCTTTACCTCGCCGCCGCCAAGGTCACGGCCGGAACGCGGGACAAGACGCGCTTTGCGGCGATGGCCAAGCGCCTGGCGTCGGACACCGGCATCGCGATAGCCGACCGGGCCTTGCAGCTGCACGGCGGCTACGGCTACCTGCAGGACTACCCGGTCGAGCGGTTCTGGCGCGACCTCAGGGTTCATTCGATTCTGGAAGGCACCAACCAGATCATGCGGCTGATCGTTGGACGGGATTTGTTGAGGGAATGACGGCTGGCGTAAAGATCCTCCCCGAAACGGGGAGGGGGACCGCGCGCGTAGCGCGGGGTGGAGGGGCACGTGCGGCCGCTCCTGACCTCGCAGCGTCCCGTCAATCGAGGGTGCCCCTCCACCATGCTTCGCATGGTTCCCGTCCCCGTGCCGGGGAGGATTTGTGAGCGAGGTTTTGATCCGCCGCACCGCCTCCGTTGGCCACATCTCCCTCAATCGCCCCAAAGCTCTCCACGCCCTGACCCAAGCGATGTGCGAGGCGATTAGCGCCGCGCTCCTGGAGTGGCGCGGAGATACGGATGTCGCGGCCGTTATCCTCGACCACGCCGAAGGCCGCGGCTTCTGCGCTGGCGGTGACGTCGCGATGGTGCGGCGTTCGGCGCTTGAGGATGGCGGAGCGGCGGGCCGGGCGTTCTTCCATGCGGAGTATCGCCTCAACCACCTGCTGTTCACTTACCCC
This sequence comes from Altererythrobacter sp. Root672, assembly GCF_001427865.1. NCBI lineage: Bacteria > Pseudomonadati > Pseudomonadota > Alphaproteobacteria > Sphingomonadales > Erythrobacteraceae > Altererythrobacter > Altererythrobacter sp. Root672. The sequence goes on along the minus strand of NZ_LMHH01000003.1, from coordinate 582,761 downwards.
AAGCCCGTGATCGCTTTCATGGACGGGGTAACGATGGGCGGCGGCGTCGGGCTGGCCCTGCCCGGCCGCTATCGCATCGCCACCGAGAACACGCTGTTCGCCATGCCCGAGGGCGCGATCGGGCTGTTCCCCGATGTCGGCGCCGGGTGGTACCTGCCGCGCCTGCAGGGGCAGATCGGCAAGTTCCTCGCGCTAACCAGTGCCCGGCTCGACGGCGCGGAGTGCCTGTGGAGCGGGCTCGCCACGCACTACCTGCTGAGCGAACGACTGGCGGAAGCGAAGCTGCAAATCGCCGAAAGTCCCAGCGAGATCGAAGCCGTGCTCAGCGACCTCGCCAGCGAACCCCCTCCTGCGCGCCTGGCGCGCAACGCCGAGCGCATCGACCGGCTCTTCGCGCCCGACACGCTGGAAGGCGTCCTCGAGGCGCTCGCCAACGACCCATCCGAGTGGGCGGGCAAGGAACTCAAGGCCGTCGCCTCGAAGTGCCCCGCCACCGCGAAGGTCGCTCTGCGTGAGTTCGCCGAAAGCGCCGCCACGCGCGATTTCGCCGAGGAAATGGCGCTCGAATACCGCCTCGCCGCGCGCATGATCATGCGGCCCGATTTCGCCGAAGGCGTGCGCGCGGTGCTGGTCGACAAGGACAACGCCCCGGCTTGGAACCCGGCCACAGCCGAAGGTGTCACCGGCGAAATGCTCGATGCCATTTTCGCTCCACTACCTCTTCAGGAGGAATGGACGCCCTTCCCCGCTTGATGGCGGACAAGAATTTCTCCCCATTCGCGCACTTGCGAATAGCCGCGCCAAACGGCACTTCGCGTCCATGCAATCGCTGACCCACCTATCCCGCCTCGAGGCGGAGAGTATTCACATCATGCGGGAAGTCGTGGCCGAGGCTACTAATCCCGTGATGCTCTATTCGGTAGGCAAGGACAGCGCGGTGATGCTGCATCTTGCCAAGAAGGCGTTCTACCCGGCCCCGCCGCCGTTTCCGTTGTTGCATGTCGATACGACGTGGAAGTTCCAGGACATGTACGCCCTGCGCGATAAGGCCGCGCGGGACGCGGGGATGGACCTGCTGGTCTACCACAACCCTGAAGCGATGGAGCGGGGCATCAACCCGTTCGACCACGGTCCCCTGCATACCGACATGTGGAAGACCGAAGGGCTCAAGCAAGCGCTCGACAAGTGGGCTTTCGACGCGGCCTTCGGCGGCGCCCGGCGCGACGAGGAAAAGAGCCGCGCCAAGGAGCGGATCTTCTCGTTCCGCACCGCGACCCATGGCTGGGACCCGAAGAACCAGCGGCCCGAGCTGTGGAACCTCTACAACGCCCGGAAATCCAAGGGCGAGAGCATCCGCGTGTTCCCGCTGTCCAACTGGACCGAGCTCGACATCTGGCAATACATCATGGCCGAAGGGATCGAGATCGTGCCGCTCTACCTCGCCGCCCCGCGCCCGACCGTTGAGCGCGACGGACTGCTGCTGATGGTCGATGACGAACGCTTTCCGCTGCTTCCAGGCGAAGAGCCGGTCATGCGCTCGATCCGCTTCCGCACGCTCGGCTGCTATCCGCTGACCGGCGCGGTCGAGAGCGAGGCGGCGACTTTGCCCGAAGTGGTGCAAGAGATGCTGCTCACCACCACCAGCGAACGCCAGGGCCGCGCGATCGACAAGGATGCTGGCGGTGCCGGCATGGAAAAGAAGAAGCAGGAGGGCTATTTCTGATGGCCTCTCCCCTTTCCGTTCGTGGTGAGCTTGTCGAACCACCGCAGCGCAGTGCCGGGGCCCTTCGACGGGCTCAGGGCGAGCGGAGGTTTTGACGATGGCCGACCAGGCTTCCCCCGAAACGATCTACCAGACCGACGCCCTCATTGCCGAGGACATCGAGGCCTATCTGGAACTGCACCAGAACAAGGGCCTGCTGCGCTTCATCACGTGCGGCAGTGTCGATGACGGCAAGTCCACGCTGATCGGGCGGCTGCTCTACGACAGCAAGATGATCTTCGAGGATCAGCTCGCCGCGCTCGAAGCCGATAGCAAGCGCGTCGGCACGCAAGGGCAGGAGATCGACTTCGCGCTGCTCGTCGATGGCCTCGCCGCCGAGCGCGAACAGGGCATCACCATCGACGTCGCCTATCGCTTTTTCTCGACTGAGAAGCGCAAGTTCATCGTCGCCGATACCCCGGGCCACGAACAGTACACCCGCAACATGGTCACCGGCGCTTCGACCGCCGACCTCGCGGTGATCCTGATCGACGCGCGCAAGGGCGTGCTGGTGCAGACCCGGCGCCACTCGTACCTGGCGCACCTGATCGGCATCCGCCACATCGTGCTGGCAGTGAACAAGATGGACCTGGTCGGATACGACCAGGAAGTGTTCAACAAGATCGTCGCCGATTACCACGCCTTCGCGCAGGAGATCGGCATCGCCGGGTTCACCGCAATCCCCCTGTCCGGGTTCAAGGGCGACAACATCACCCAGGCCCCTTCGGCCGAGACTCCGTGGTACCGCGGGCCGAGCCTGATCGAGCATCTCGAGACGGTCGAGCTCGAAAGCGCCGCGGCGCAAGGCCATGCGTTCCGCATGCCGGTTCAATGGGTCAACCGCCCCAACCTCGACTTCCGCGGCTTTGCCGGGCTGATCGCCGAGGGCACGATCAAGCCGGGTGACGCGGTGCGCGTGGTGCCTTCGGGCAAGACCAGCACCGTGGCGCGGATCGTCACGCAGGGTGGCGACCTCGACGAAGCGGTCGCGGGCCAGTCGGTCACGCTGACCCTGGCCGACGAGATCGACTGCAGCCGTGGCGACGTGCTGGCCGCAGCGGACAATCCTCCGCAGGCCGCCGACCAGTTCGAAGCCACGCTGGTGTGGATGAGCGACGACGCACTGATCCCGGGCCGTGGCTACTGGCTCAAGCTGGCGACGCAGACCGTCAGCGCCAGCGTTGCTCACCCGAAGTACGAGATCGACGTCAATTCGCTCGAACACCTCGCGGCGAAGAGCCTTTCGCTCAACTCCATCGGCGTGGCCGAGGTCACGACCGACAAGCCGATCGTGTTCGAACCTTACGCCACGAGCCGCCAGCTCGGCGGGTTCATCCTGGTCGACAAGTTGACCAACGCCACGGTTGCGGCGGGCATGATCCACTTCAGCTTGCGGCGGGCTCAGAACGTTCACTGGCAGGCGCTGGAAGTCGGGCGTGAACAGCACGCGGCGCTCAAGGGTCAAGGCCCTGCGGTGCTTTGGTTCACCGGCCTGTCGGGCTCGGGCAAGTCGACCATCGCCAACATGGTCGAAAAGAAGCTCCACGCCACCGGCCGCCACACCTTCCTGCTCGACGGCGACAACGTCCGCCACGGGCTCAACAAGGACCTGGGCTTCACCGAGGCCGACCGGATCGAGAACATCCGCCGCGTGGGCGAGGTCGCCAAGCTGATGACTGATGCCGGCCTGATCGTGCTCACCGCGTTCATCAGCCCGTTCCGCGCCGAACGCGAACTGGTGCGGCAAATGCTGCCCGAAGGCGAGTTCATCGAGGTGTTCGTCGATACGCCGCTGGAAGTAGCGGAAAACCGCGACGTGAAGGGGCTCTACAAGAAGGCCCGCTCGGGCGAGCTGAAGAACTTCACCGGTATCGACAGTCCTTACGAGCGGCCGGTGAACCCGGAGATCCGGATCGACACGACCAAGACCTCTCCGGAGGATGCGGCCGAACTCATCGTCAATCGCCTGATCGGCGCCTGGACCCCCGATCTGTGAGCCAGGCCGATGCCGCGCTGGCGGCCGAACTCGCTGAAGCCGCCGGGCGCATCCTGCTCGACCTACGTGCTCGCGGTGAGTTCGAGGGCAAGGCGCTCGGGCAGGAAGGCGACCGGTTGGCCAATGCCTACCTCGTCGAACGCCTGCTTGCAGAGCGGCCCGACGACGGGCTGCTCTCCGAGGAGAGCAAGGACACTGACGAGCGCCTGGCCAAGTCGCGCGTGTGGATCATCGACCCGCTCGACGGCACACGCGAATACGGCGAGGCGCGGCCCGACTGGGCGGTCCATGTCGGGTTGGCTATCGACGGCGTGGCTGAGATCGGCGCGGTAGCCCTTCCGGGCCTCGATGGCGGCCTGGTGCTAAACTCGGGCGAGCCAGTGACGCCTGCTGCGCACAACGGCGCGCCGCGCATGCTGGTGAGTCGTACGCGGCCCGCCGCCGAGGCTGTCGCTGTCGCCGAGAAGCTCGGCTGCGAGCTGGTGCCGATGGGCTCCGCCGGGGCCAAGGCCATGGCGGTCGTTACCGGGCAAGCGGAGATCTATCTCCACTCCGGCGGCCAGTACGAATGGGACAACTGCGCGCCGGTTGCCGTGGCCAAGGCCAATGGGCTGCATTGCTCGCGGATCGATGGTTCGCCGCTGGTGTACAACAACGCCGACACCTACCTGCCCGACCTGCTGATCTGCCGGCCGGAATATGCCGAGCAGGTGCTGGAGATCGTAGCTTCCCTCTAAATCCTCCTCGAGCTTGCTCGGGGAGGTGGCGCGCGCCGCAGGCGCGTGACGGAGGGGCATGCGACCAAACGCCATCCCCCTCCACCATCCGCTTCGCGGACGGTCCCCCTCCCCGAGCAAGCTCGGGGAGGATCCTAACCCCGCAACCGTTCCGCCAGCGCCCGCGCGGCTTCGCTCACATCTCGCCAGGTCACCTCGAACCCGGCCGCGTCGCCGTAGTAGGGATCGGCCACTTCCTCCCCCTCACGTCCCGGCACGCAGTCCAGCAGCAGCCCGATCTCCGCTGTCGCATCAGCTGGAGCGCGAGCCTGGAGCACGGTCAGGTTGTCCTCATCCAGCGCAAAGATGTGCGTGAACCGGCGATAGTCCGCCACGGTCACCTGCCGCGCCGCCAAGTGATCGATCGGGACCCCCTTGGCCTTCGCCACGGCACAAGACCGCGGATCGGGCGCCTTGCCCGAATGCCAACCAGCCGTGCCGGCAGAATCGATCTCGACCTCCAGCCCTAGCCGCTCAGCCTCCAGCCGGAACGCCGCCTCGGCCAGCGGCGAACGGCAGATGTTGCCGAGGCAGACGAACAGGACCGCGTACCGACCGCTCACAGCTTCGGGTTGCCCGCGCTCCACTTGATGGTGAGTTCGAGCCCACTGCCGATCGGCAGCAGCAGCGTCTGCAGGTCGGGCTTGGCCTTCACCGCCTCGCGGAACGCCCTCACGGATTCGCGCGCGCCTTCGGGATAGATCATGTTGTCCGACGCAATGATCCCTTCCTCGGCCAGCCGCGGATAGACCGCTTCGAAGCACGGGAGGTAAAGGTCCTTCCAGATGTCGAGCAGGACGAAGCCCCACTCGCCCTCGTCCGCGGCGATCACCTCCAGCGCGTCGCCAGAGCGGAACTCCACAAACTCGGCGAGGCCGGCCTGTTCCAGCATGTCACGGGCGTAAGCCTGCTTCCCGGCATCGACGTCGACCGAAACCATACGCGCGCCGCAGATGCGGGCGGCGTCGGCCAGGAACAGCGTGGAGTAGCCATAGCTCGTCCCCAGCTCCAGGATCCGCGCGGGCTTTCGCCCCACGGCGAGCGAGCGGAGAAACTCCGCCGCATCGGCGCCCACAGGCAGCAGGAATTCATCGCGGCGTTCGCCGAACGAACCGCGCGGCAACTCGCGCGAGAGGTCCAGCTCTTGCCGGTGGCGCGCGTCGTACTGGGCGAACACGGCTTCGGCGCGGGGGTCTGCAAAGTGCATCAGGCGATCCATGGTCCGGTTATGGCGACGGTCTTCGCCGGGCGATAGAGGTTTACGAACAGCACCTTGCCGTCAGGCGAGAAACACGCCCCGGCCCACTCGGTATCGATCCGCGACAGCGCCAGCGGATAGGCCACGCCCTCCGGCGTGATCCAGCGCAAGTGGTTGGAGGTCTGCTCGGTGTACTGGTCCTCGCACACCACGAGGTGCCCGCCCGGAGCCACGGTCAGGTTGTCGCCGAAGTTGAACTGTTCGATCGAGGTGCTCTCGTAGAACAACTGCAACCGGTCGGGCCCGCTGGCTTGCGGCCGCAGGCGGAAGATCTGGCCGAGCTTGGCCGCGCCGCCGCTGGTGCAGCAGAAGTAGAGCTCGCCCTCGCCCATCCAGATGCCCTCGCCGCGAGCGAAGATCGTCGCCCCAGCCGCCGCGCCGCGCTTGCGCAAGTCGTCGTCGGGGGCTTCGACATTGTCGAGGTCGATCCAGCGGACGCCGTGCCAGCCCTGCGGCTCGAAGGTCACCCCGCTCCAGTTGCGAGTGTCGGGCAAGCCATCAATCGCCAGCGCCTGCAGCTTGCCGCCTTCGGCCAGCTTGCCCTTCACGTTGGGGATGAAGCGATAGAGCAGCCCATCCTCGCGGTCCTCGGTCTCGTAGACCACGCCCGTCGCCGGATCGACGCAGGCGGCTTCGTGATTGAAACGGCCCATCGCCTTGAGCGGCACCGGGTCGATCGGGCCGGGGGCGTTGGCCGGAACTTCGAACACGAAGCCATGGTCCTTGTTGATCTTGCCGTCCGCCCGGCTGACGTTCTCCTCGCACGTCATCCAGCTGCCCCACGGGGTGATGCCGCCCGCGCAGTTGCGGATCGTGCCCGAGAGCGAGCGATGTTGCTGGTCGACAGCCAGCGTCTCGGCATTGAGGACCAGCGTGGTCGTACCGCCCGGAAGCGGCACGCCGGTGTCTCCCAGCGTATCAAACGCCGGTCCGACCGCGCCGCCCGAATCGTGGTTGGGCATAAGCTCGTGATTGCGCACCAGCGCCCACTTGCCACCGCCAAGGTCGAAGCAGCCCATACCGTCGGCATGGTCGGGCACAGTGCCGCCGTCGCTCATCGCGTCGCCGAGGCTGGAGAGGATGCGGTAGCTGAAGCCCTGAGGCAGGTCGATCAGCCCGTTGGGATCGGACAAGAGCGGGCCATAGCCACCCGGACCATCAGCCGCGGCGGCAAAGCCGGAACGCAGGCAGCCGCTGGCCGCCAGCGCTGCAAAGGCCGAGCCGGTAGCCCGGAGGAAAACACGGCGGTCCGAAATCATTGCATACTCCCGATACCGCGCCCGAATCGCGGCAAGCCTTTTGACAAAATGAACCTGCTTTTCAGCGCATACCAACCGGCCCGATGTAGCGCGAGAGGCGCACTTGTGGTCAATTGGCCAAAACAGGGGAGGACGCCATGAGCCGGGCAAATGTCTGGAAGATGACAGCAGCGCTAAGCCTGGGGCTCAGCGCCCAGGCGCTGATGGCGCAGCAGACCGCCACGCCAGTCGTGCTCGCCGCCGCGACGAAGGGCACGCCGGCAGAGCGCGCGGCTGCGACGCTGGCGCAGATGACGCAGGACGAGAAGCTCACCCTGCTCAAGGGCTACTTCGGCACCGACTTTCCGCCCGCTAAGTTCGAAGCCCCAAAGGCGGCGCGCAACGGCTCGGCCGGCTATGTGCCGGGCATTCCGCGCCTCGGCATTCCGCCGCAGTGGCAGGCTGACGCCGGGATCGGCGTGGCGACCCAGGGCGGAGCGGCGGAGAAACGGCCCCGCACGGCCCTGCCCTCAGGCCTGGCAACGGCGGCGAGCTGGGATCCTGAGCTGGCCTTCGCGGCGGGCAAGATGATCGGATCGGAAGCGCGCGCCGACGGGTTCAACGTGCTGCTGGGCGGCAGCGTCAACCTGATGCGCGAGCCGCGCAACGGGCGGAACTTCGAATATACCGGAGAGGACCCGCTGCTCGCCGGGATCATGGCCGGCGCGCAGATCGCTGGCGTCCAGTCCAACCAGATCATCTCGACGGTCAAGCACTTCGCGGTCAACGACCAGGAGACCGACCGCAACAACGGCAACGCCATCGTCGAAGAAGGCGCGCTGCGGATGTCCGACCTGCTGGCGTTCCAGATCGCCATCGAGCGCGGCGATCCCGGTTCGGTCATGTGCGCCTACAACCGCGTCGGCGGGCTCTACGCCTGCGAGCAGCCGTTCCTGCTGACCCAGGTCTTGCGCGATGAGTGGGGCTTTCCAGGCTATGTCATGTCGGACTGGGGCGCTGCCCATTCCACTGCCGCGGCGGCCAATGCCGGGCTCGATCAGGAGTCGGGCTATGGCCTGCAACGCGCCGACTGGTTCAGCGCCGACAAGCTTGGCAAGGCCGTCGCCGCGGGCGAAATCTCGCAGGCGCAGATCGACCTGATGGTCACGAGGATACTCCACCCGATCTACGCTCACGGGCTGATCGACAATCCGGTGAGCGAAGGCCAGCCGATTGACTTTACCGCCAACCGCGCGGTCAGCCAGCGCGGGGCGGAAGCCGGCATGGTGCTGCTGAAGAACGAGCGCGAGGTGCTCCCGCTGGCGGCCACCGCCCGGCGGATCGCGGTGATCGGCGGCCATGCGGACAAGGGCGTGCTCTCGGGCGGCGGGTCGAGCCAAGTCTATCCCGACGGCACCAACGCCGTGCCGGGGATCAAGCCGACGAGCTGGCCGGGCCCTGTCGTGTTCTATCCGTCATCACCGCTGGAGGAACTGCGCAAGCTGCTGCCCGATGCGCAGATCGACTATGCCGAGGGAACGGCCGATCCGGCAGCAGCCGCACGGCTCGCAGCCCAGGCGGACGTCGTGCTCGTATTCGGCACTCAGTGGGCGAGCGAGAGCATCGACGTGCCGCTCGCGCTCGGTGACGGACAGGACGCGCTGATCGGCGCCGTTGCCGCTGCCAACCCCAACACGGTCGTCGTGCTCCAGACCGGCGGGCCGGTGCTGATGCCCTGGGCGGACAAGGTGCCGGCCATTGTCGAGGCCTGGTATCCCGGACGCGCAGGCGGCGCGGCTATCGCCCGGATCCTGACCGGCGCCGTCAATCCCTCCGGCCACTTGCCGGCGACCTTCCCGCGCAGCCTCGACCAGCTCCCGCATCCCGGCGACCCACGCAAAGGTGACATCGTCTACGACGAGGGCGCCGCCGTGGGCTACAAGTGGTTCGACAAGCACGGCCACGAACCGCTGTTCCCGTTCGGCCACGGGCTGTCCTACACCACGTTCGAGATCGACCACCTGGTCGTCATGCCTGAGGGCGAAGGGCTGGTCGCGATGGTCGAAGTGACGAACACCGGAAAGCGCGCGGGCGCCGAAGTGGTGCAAGTCTATGTCTCCGGCATGGGCTGGGAAGCGCCGCGCAGGCTTGGGGGCTTCGAGCGTGTTGAGCTTGCCCCGGGCGAGACCAAGCAGCTCGACATCCACATCGATCCGCGCGTGCTCGCCACCTGGTTCACCGGCCGTCCGGGTTGGACGCACGGAGCGGGCGCCTACACCATCAGCGTCGGGCACAGTTCTCGCGAACTGGGAGACAGCGTGAGCATCGAACTACCGCCGAGCTTCCTGCCGCCGGCGTGGCGACCGGCCAAACCCGCTCCGTGAGACGATGGGTCCTTCGACAAGCTCAGGACGAACGGAAGTTTGTGAGATGTCAAACGGTCCGTTCGTGGTGAGCTTGTCGAACCACCTTTCCTGACACAAGCTCGGGGAGGATCTGGGTTGCTCGGGGAGAACCCTGACTCCCTCTCGGTCCGAAGTTCCCCTACGCCGGTACGATCGCAAGTCTGCGCGGGGGCAACAGGTCATGTCCACCTCGATAATCGACGGCACTGTCGAAGAAGTCGTCACCGGCCGCCAGCGCGGCGGGATCACCGTTTACAAGTCGATCCGCTTCAAACTCGATGACGGCTCCAATCGGACCGTGACCAAGGCCGTGGTCAAGCAGCCGGTCTCCGATGAACTCAAGCCCGGCGCGCGTGGCCGGTTCTACTTCTTCAACGCCTTCGACATCCGCGGCTTCCACGGCGTGCGCATGGCCGACGGGCGCTCGCTCTATGCCTTCCCCACGAACAACCAGAAGCTGTTCCTGGTCCTCGGCCTGATCAACCTGGCGTGGATCGTCTTCAAGGTGACGGTGGACGGCGAAATCCCGCTGCTTGGCCTGGGCCTGATGATCCTCGCAGTCGTCGGGTGGATCTTCATGGGCAAAGGCGAAAAGGAAGCCCGCCAGCAGTTCGAGGCCGATACCGGCCAGTCCTCGAAAGCGGCCGCAACCGGCGCATGAGCGCTCTCGCGACGGCCCGCGCTATTGCCGCCCTTGGTGGCTGGGTTCGCCTATCGCTGCTTGTTCAAGCGGGATTGGCAGGGGCCGCCGTGATCGTCGCGCGGAGGTTCGGGAGCGGTTTTATCGAGGGCAGTGCGCCTTATGGCCTGATCTCGATGCTACAACTGGTCGCCTTCGCTGTGACCGCCGCCCTGTTTCTGCGCTGGACTTACATTGCCACCGCCAACGCGCACGCCTTTCGCGCCGAAGGGCTGCGGTTTGGCCCATGGCTGGCGGTCGGGTCCTACTTCATTCCCATCGCCAACCTGATCATGCCGCTCCAGTCGATGCGCGACACCTGGAAGGCCACCGTCGAGCCGCGCGATTGGGAGATCGTCCGCGTACCGGCGGTGTTGGGGCTATGGTGGGCCTTCTGGCTGGCGAGCAATATCGCGGGCATTGCGGCATTCCGCCTGGCCGACACCGAACGCTATCCCGAGATGGGCGAGCTGACCGAAACGCTGACGATCCTCTCGGACTGCCTTACGCTGGGCAGCAGCCTGCTGCTCTCGGCGATCGTCCGGAAGTTGTCAGGACTGCAGCAGGGACGGGTAAACTCGGACCCCGGTACGGTCATCCCCACCCGGCCGGCGGGCTGACTACTTCCCGCCCTCGGCCTGCTCTTCACGGAGGTTGCGCAGTTCCCGGTCGACGCCGTTGATCTTGGTCATGCCCTTGAGATTGGGGATGCCGTCGTAGAGGCTGCGCAGATAGGCCTGGTCGAAATCGGTCAGGCCACTCGGCGGGCTGCCGTTCTCGTCGAACAGCGCCAGGATCGTGTCCATGGCAGTGGCGCTGCTGGCAGGCTTGGTCTTTGCAAAGCCGCGCATCGTCGCATAGTCGGCCAGCTGGATCAGCGTCTTTTCGCGTACCTTTTCGCGGTCGAACAGGACCACGGTCTGGGCGATGTCCTCGCGCACGTTGATGTAGATCTTGGAATGGGCCGCGTTCATCTGCAGCACCGGCGGACTGGTGAGGTTTTCCCGCCGTGACAGCGGCATGCCATTGCTGGCGCGCATCATCGAGGTGGTCCAGACCCGCACCGGGCCTTCCTCGGCCAGCAGAGCGTCTCGATCGTGCCGATCCATCCACTGGAACATGTAACCGTTGTTCTCGGCCAGGCGCTGGAGTTCGGCTTGCCCATCTTCGACGAACGCGATGATGAGGTTGGGCGAACAGTCGGTGTCGTCGGCCATCCACATGTCCAGCCGTTCGCCGGTCCAGCGGATGCGGTCGATCATCAGGGCCGCGAACTCGGGCTTCAGCCCCAGGATCCCCGGACAAAGGCGATCCTCGATCCGCGCCAGGGGGTTGTACATTAGGTCGCCGCGCGTTTCGGTGATCTCTCGTGCCTGCCGGCTGACTTCGGCGTGCGTGGGCTCTTCCGCGCGGCCAGTGACCACGATGTCCTCGTTGCCGGAATCCGCTGCCCGGTTAGCGGCGTCTTGCGCCTGCGCTGGCACGACCAACAACGCCGCACTTGCCAGCAAGCCCAGGACCCCAGTCCGCAACAACAGCATCGTCTAAATTCTCCGGGCAAACGCCACCGCCCTCGCGGGGCGGCAGCTCGATTCAGGGTGTAACGCTTATTCGGTGAACGGCGCGCCGGTCGCGGCCTCCAGCGCTGCGAGCCGGGCAGAGCCCGGCAGGTTGGGCAAGCCCTCGTAAAGCGCGCCAAGGAACTTGTGATCGAAGTCGGTCAAGCCCGCGGGGCGATCGGCCCCCTCGTCGAACAGGCTGACAATGGACTCACCCCGCGCCGAAGCCGGTGGCAGCGTGTGGGTGAACGCACGGAGCGTCGCATAGTCGGCCAGCTGCTGCAGGCTGAGGCCGGTCACCGCCTTGCGGTCGATCAGGACCAGGGCCGAGAGGATGTCATTTCGGGTCGCAGTGTAGATCTTCGAATGCGCGCCCCACATTTCCGCAATGGGAATATCGGTCATGTTCTCTCGCCGAGGGATCGGCATGCCGTCGCGCGAACGCGCCCGGACGCGCAGCACGGCGCGCGCGTCGCCGGTCTCTGCCAGGATCCGTTCGCGCTCCCCCTTGTCCATTTCGAAGAAGATAGTGCTGTTCTGGCCGACGAGCCGGTTCAGATAGTCGGCCCCGTCATCGATGAAGGCGACCACCACGTTCGCTTCGCAAGTCTGTTCGTTCGCAAGCGGAAGACCCAGCGCCTCGGCATTGACGCGGATCATGCCGACGACAGTTTCGGCCGCGTCCCGCTTGAGCCCGACTACGCCTGGGCAGACAGCATCTTCGAACCGCGGGAGCGGCTCATCGGCACGGGCCTGGGCCGGCCCCGCGGCGAACAAGGCCGCAATGAGACCACCAAGGGCGATTGTGCGAAACCGGGCAAGCATTGTTCCGTCTCCAGCACTCTATTGGCGCAGATTATCCTCCTTTCAGGAGGAATGGGCAACGGAACACTTGTCGCAAATGTTATCCGTCTCGAGGCGAGAGGCTTGATTTGGGCGACCGTTCACGGCTCCGCGCCGGAAACAGGATCTCAGGATTATTCCCGATGATGAGCGGCTTGCTCCGATACTAAGGTGCCAGGGTCAATCCAACTTCGAGAGAGGCTCGGCCGATGACTTCAACTTCCAGCAATGTTCGCTCAACCCTCGTTGGGGTCGCAGCCAGCCTCGTGCTGGTGGGCTGCAACAACTCCAGTACCAGCGACGAGGCGGCGACGGCTGAAGCCACCCCCGCTGCCACGGAGACCGCGGCCCCGAATCCGGCCCTGTTGCCGGCCAACGCCCTGCTCACGGATCCAGGCGTAAAGGACGCGCTTCGTGCCGCCTTCCCCGATCCGAACACACTCTTCGCGACCGTCGCTTCCGATCTCGACGCGGACGGCAATGCCGAAGTGATCGTCTATGCCTACGGCCCGACGGCCTGTGGATCGGGCGGCTGCAGCCTGCTGGTGTTCAAACGGGATGCGTCAGGACTGCACGCCGTGACGAAGACCACCGTCACCCAAGAACCGATCCGAGAGTTGGCGACGATCACCAACGGCTGGCGCGACCTCAGCGTCGGCGTGGGCGGTGGTGGGGCCGAATCCCGGCAGGTCCGGCTGCAGTATGATGGCAAGAGTTACCCGGCGAACCCGACCGTCCTGCCCGAATCGGCTACGGTCGGCGCGACTGAGGGCACCGTGCTGTTCGAAGACCCGCTGCAAGGCTCCGCCTTGCCGGCATCTTGAGCCTGGGTCCTCCCCGAGCTTGTCTCGGGGAGGTGGCGTGCGCTGAAAGCGCGTGACGGAGGGGTAGGCGGCTAAACGCCGGTGGTTCGACAGGCTCACCACGAACGGTGCCTTGGGATTGGAGGTAGAACCAACCTCCGTTCGTCCTGAGCTTGTCGAAGGACGCTTGGCGAAGGACCTCCCCGAGCAAGCTCGGGGAGGATCGAAAGGCCTCAGCCTTCCTTGCGCGACATCTTCTTGCGCTCGTTCGGATCGAGGTAGCGCTTGCGCAGGCGGATCGACTGCGGGGTCACTTCGACCAGTTCGTCGTCCTGGATGTAGGCGATGGCCTGTTCCAGCGTCATCTTCCGCGGCGGGGTCAGACGAACGGCGTCGTCCTTGCCGGTGGAGCGGAAGTTGGTCAGCTGCTTGGACTTGAGCGGATTGACCTCAAGGTCCTGCGGCTTGGCGTTTTCGCCGATCACCATGCCCTGGTACAGCTTTTCGCCCGGGTTGATGAACAGCACGCCGCGATCTTCGAGCGCGTTGAGCGCGTAAGGCACGGCCTCTCCCTGCTCCATCGAGATCAACACGCCGTTCTGGCGACCGCTGATCGAACCCTTGTACGGCCCGTACTTCTCGAACAGGCGGTTCATCACGCCGGTACCGCGGGTGTCCGACAGGAACTCGCCGTGATAGCCGATCAGGCCGCGGCTCGGGGCGCTGAAGGTGATGCGGGTCTTGCCGCCACCGCTCGGGCGCATGTCGGTCATCTCGCCCTTACGCTGGGCGATCTTCTCGACCACGGTGCCGGAGAATTCCTCGTCCACGTCGATCACGACGGTTTCGTAGGGCTCCTCGCGACCTTCGGGTCCGTCCTGGAACAGCACGCGCGGGCGGCTGATCGACAGTTCGAAACCTTCGCGGCGCATGTTCTCGATCAGCACGCCGAGCTGAAGCTCGCCGCGGCCGGCGACTTCGAACGCGTCCTTGTCGCGGCTTTCAGTGATGCGGATGGCGACGTTGCTTTCGGCCTCACGCTCCAAGCGGTCGCGGATCACGCGGCTCTGGACCTTGTCGCCTTCGCGCCCGGCATAGGGGCTGTCGTTGACGGCAAAGCTCATGGCCAGCGTTGGCGGATCGATCGGCTGCGCGGCGATCGGCACGCTGACCGTCGGGTCGCAGATCGTGTTCGAAACCGTGGCGTCGGTCAGGCCGGCAATGGCAACAATGTCGCCCGCCGAAGCATGAAGCACGGGAACGCGCTCGAGACCTTCGAAAGCGAAGACCTTGGTCGCGCGGCCGGCTTCAACCACCTTGCCGTTCACGTCGAGCGCCTTGATCGGCATGCCGACTTCGAGGCGGCCGCTTTCGATCCGGCCGGTCAGGATACGGCCGAGGAACGGATCGCGGTCGAGCAGCGTCGCGAGCATCGCGAAAGCGCCGTCGGGATCGAGGTCGGGCGCCGGCACGTGGCTGACGATGGCCTTGAACAGCGGATCGAGGTTGCCCTCGCGCGCTGTCAGATCTTCGCTGGCGAAGCCCGCGCGGCCCGAAGCGTAGAGCACCGGGAAGTCGAGCTGCTCGTCATTGGCGTCGAGGTTGACGAACAAGTCGAACACCTCGTCGAGCACTTCGCTCGGGCGAGCGTCCTGACGGTCGATCTTGTTGACCACCACGATCGGACGCAGGCCGAGACCGAGCGCCTTGCCGGTGACGAACTTGGTCTGCGGCATCGGGCCTTCGGCTGCGTCGACCAGGAGAATCACCCCGTCGACCATCGACAGGATTCGCTCCACCTCGGCGCCGAAGTCGGCGTGGCCGGGCGTATCGACGATGTTGATATGGGTGCCGTGCCATTCGACGCTGGTGCACTTGGCGAGGATGGTGATCCCTCGCTCTTTCTCCAGGTCATTGGAATCCATGGCCCGTTCCTCAACGCGCTGGTTTTCGCGGAAGGTGCCGGACTGGCGGAACAGCTGGTCGACAAGCGTGGTCTTGCCGTGATCGACGTGGGCGATGATTGCCACGTTGCGAAGGCTCATGGGATCAGAACTCTTACGAGGGAGGAAAGGGGGCGGCCCTTAGTGGGACTCGGCCGCAATGTCTACCTTACTCGGCCGGACGAAATACGATGTGGCCGACCGCGGTGTTCGAAGCGGGGACGTGATAGAAGCGATTCAGCTCCTCCACCTTTTCGCCAAGCGCGCCACGCATGATCAGCCACATGATCAATTCGATCCCCTCGGTACCGGCTTCGCGCAGGTAGTCGAGGCGAGTGATCTTGCGCAATTCGTCGGGCTCGGTGGCGAGCTTGTCGAGGAAGGCGTTGTCGAATTCCGGGTTGATCAACCCTGCACGTTCGCCTTGCAATTGGTGGCTCATACCGCCGGTGCCCCAGATCTGTACGTTGAGGCCTGCAGGGTAGGACTGCACCGCGTCGCGGATCGCCGCACCGAGCTGCCAGCAGCGCTCGCCCGAAGGAGTCGGGAACTGGGTGACGTTGACCGCGAGCGGAATGACCCGGACCGGCCATTCCTCGCGCTTGCCGAACATCAGCGAAAGCGGAACAGTCAGGCCGTGATCGACCGCCATCTCGTTCATCAGGGTGAGGTCGAAGTTGTCGATCACCAGCTGTTCGGCAAGGTGCGCGGCGAACACCGGATCGCCGACGACCGTCGGCACCGGGCGGCGGCCCCAGCCCTCGTCAGCCACTTCGAACTCTTCCGCCATGCCGAGCGCGAACGTCGGCACGACATCGAGCATCATCGAACTCGCGTGGTCGTTGTAGCAGAGGATGATGACGTCGGGGTCTTCCTCTTCCTCGAAGCGCTTGACCCATTCGTAGGCGTCGAACACCGGCTTCCAGTATTCATCCTGGGTACGTCCTTGATCGAACGCCGCGCCGATCGCCGGAACGTGGCTGGTGGCAATACCAGCAGTAATCTTCGCCATTAATTCTTCCCTTTGATCGAGCGCTGGCCTTCGGGCGAGCGGCCCCCGGCGCGCATCATCGCGGCGTATTCATCCGGAGTGAGGTCGGTCATCGAGCTCACCGCTTTCTGCGTGCTCCAGCCGTCGGTGTTCGACAGCTTGACCAGGAAATAGATGTTCCCGCCTAGGTCGATCAGCTTGGTGAAGTCGCGATCGAGCACCGCCTGCTTCTGTTCGTCGCTCATGCGGAAGCGATCGAGATAGGCGTTCTCGTCAGCCTTGAAGGCCTCGCGGTTTTCTTCCTGCATCAGCGACATGCAGAACTTGTGCAGGTGATAGGCCTGCCGGCTGCGGATCGCGTTGAACACCGTGGTGCCGGGAATGTCGTTGAGCTCTTCGAGCGAATAGAGGCGGGTGCGCATGGCCGGGGGGCCCTCCTGTCTGCCGAACGTTACCAGATAGGCTGGAGTTCCGGAAATTTAGTGCGCGCCCCTTACTGCCTAAATCGCGCAGGGGAACCCCCAGTTGCAAATTAAGCAACACGGAATTCCTCCCCGAGCTTGTCTCGGGGAGGTGGCGCGCGTCGAAGGCGCGTGACGGAGGGGTAGGCGGAACAGCACAGCGCCCCTCCACCACCGACTTCGCCGGCGGTCCCCCTCCCCGAGACAAGCTCGGGGAGGATCCTCAGAACAACCGCGAACCGTTCGGCACGGGCTTGTCGGGCGAGAACAGCACCACACGGTCCTCCTCATCGGCGAACCCCACGGTCAGTACTTCGGACAAGACCTTGCCGATCTGGCGTGGCGGGAAGTTCACGACCGCCGCCACTTGCCGCCCGACCAGCGTATCGGCCTCATAAAGCGTGGCGATCTGCGCCGAGCTTCTCTTCACCCCGATCGTCGGGCCGAAATCGATGCGCAGCTTCAGGCTCGGCTTGCGCGCTTCGGGAAAGGGCTCGGCGGCGACAATGGTGCCGACGCGAATGTCGACCCGCAGGAAGTCCGCGAACTCGATCTCTTCGGCGGGGGCCGCGGCCGGGTCGTGGCTCAAATGCATGGCATCAATTCCTTGGCTTAATTCGGACTTCCCATACCTACCGCCGCGCGAACGGGAAGGCCGGTCAGAACCCTGGGCGATGCAAAAGAACAACTGTCGCCGCCCCAAGCACGCAAGGGGGTTATCCTGCGGCTTGAGTTTGCTAGGGGGGTTCCGATTTCATGGGCGACGTCTTGCGCGCCTTTGCCGGAGAGAATTGATGAACGAACAAGTGCTGACCAAGCCGGTCGCCGCTTCCGCCCTTCACCCGCTCGAACAGCTCGCAGCGACCAACGCGGATGCCGAGATCTGGTGGGACAGCAGCCCGCTGATCTTCCCGAGCTGGAAGGAAGAGACGCTGGCCAAGGCACCCGAAGGCCAGCGCGCCGAATGGGATGCCCAGCTCACCCGCTTCTATGACGACGCGACGATCAAGTCGCAGGGCACCATGGGTTTCCGTGGCGTCACCACCAACCCGCCGCTGAGCCTCCAGGCGATCAAGCTGGCGCCGGAAATGTGGTCGGCCGAGATCAAGCAGATCGCCGCCAAGAACCCCGGCCTTGATGTCGAGGGCGTGTACTGGGCGATGTACCTCGACCTGGTGAAGAAGGGCGCCGACGCGATTCGCCCGGTCTACGACAAGTCGGGCGGCAAGTTCGGCTTCCTCTCGGGCCAGGTCGATCCGCGCTTCGTGCGCGATGGCGACAAGATGCTGGCCCAGGGCCTGACCATCGCGGCGCAGGGCGAAAACGTCATGGTCAAGCTGCCGGGCTCGAAGGAAGGCTACGAGGTTCTCGAAGAGCTGACCGCGCTTGGCATCAGCACCAACAACACCACCAGCTTCACCGTGCCGCAGTACTTGCGTTGCCGGGCGGCGGTCAGCGCCGGCCTGCTGCGCGCCCAGGCCGCTGGTATCGACCTGTCCAAGTGGCGCTCGGTCATCACCCACATGTCGGCCCGCCTCGGCGAGCTGAGCGATTGGAAGACCGAAGCCAAGGCCCGCGGCATCGAGCTGACCATGTCCGAAATCCGCGACGGCGAAGAAGCCGTGCTCAAGCGCGCTTATCATCACGGCAAGGAAATCGGCCACCCGTCGAAGATGCTGCAGTGCTCGATGCGCGTCGAAAAGGATGACCGCACGGGCAAGAATGTCAGCCGCCACATCCAGGACTTCGCCGGCAGCGACATGGTCTACACCTGCCCTCCGGGCTACATCGCCGGCCTGATGACCGCCGGGCTCGAGCCGTTCGACCCCAAGGCGATCGACCGCGAGCCGAACAAGGCGAGCGTCGAAAAGCTGCTCAAGCTGCCGAGCTTCCGCGCGGCTTACGAGTACGACGGCATGACCCCCGACCAGTTCGCCCACTTCGGCGCCTTCAAGGCGACCGAAACCGAATTCGCCGCTGCCACCCGGCAGACGGTCGACTTCGTGCGGATGACCTTGGGCGGCTAAGCCTCTCGGTATTGTCGAACATGATCGAGGGCGCCGGTTTCGGCGCCCTCTTTCGTTTGTGACGGTGCTCGCGGGGTGAAGTATAACGCGCTTGGGTCGCTGCCGCTCGTTCGGGAGAGGAAGCCATGCGCTTGCGCTACGTCATCAAGTTCGTTGCCGACATGGACCGTGCGGTGGCGTTCCACCGCGATGCCTTGGGACTGACGCTCAAGTTCGCGACGCCCGAGTGGACCGAGTTCGAAACAGGGCCAACCACGCTGGCGCTGCACCCGGTGTCCGAGGGCTATCCGGCGGGAAGCTGCGAGCTGGCCTTCGCCAGCGACGACCTCGACGCCTTCTACGCCGAGCGCGATCAGCGCGGGATCGAGTTCATCATGCCGCCTACCGAGCTCCCAGGACGGCGGATCGCGCGGTTCGTCGATCCTGACGGGGCTGAGACCAGCGTCGGCGGTTAGGGCGATGTTTTGGGAAAGGTGAGCGCGCTTTCCTCCGGGTCGCGTAAAGAAAGATCGCGCGCTCGCTGCCGGGTCTACGGAGAAATGCGTAGACCGCTAGAGGGACGTGAGGGCCTGTCCTATTTTGGACCATACTGACGAAAGTTAGTTTCTCGCGGTTGAAGGACGCCAATCCTCCCCGGCACGGGGAGGGGAACCGACCAAAGGTTGGTGGAGGGGCACCCTCGCGTTGCTCCGACCTTTCGAGGGAGCGTTTGGTCGCGCCTGCCCCTCCACCATGCTGCGCATGGTCCCCCTCCCCATTCTGGGGAGGATCTTGAACTAAGCCCCCATCCAGGTTCTCAACGCTTCCAAACGTAAGTACCGCTCTCACCCGCGAGCGTCAGGCTGAGCGTATCGCCAACGATCGCATAGTTCCGGACAGAACCGAGATCGCGCGCGATCCGTGTGTCCCACGCCGCCTCGCCGCAGAATGCGCGGGTCATCGCGCCTGGACTGAACGAGATCGTCCCGCTCGTCGTGCTGGCCCACTGGCTGGTCAGCCGGTTGCAGTCGAGGCGAAAGGCTGCGGTGCCGTCGGTCATGAATTCGACCGAGTAATTCTCGGGGCTCGGCGGCACTTCGCGGCCCTTGGCTTCATCGGCGGACTGGAAATAGGAGAGCTTCCAGGCGTTGCCGGAAAGCGACTGCGGACCCGTGGCGGACTGATCGGTGGTCGTGCAGGCCGTGGCCGCAACTAGCGGCAGTAGAACGGCAAGGGTTTTGAGTGCTCGCATTACGATCTCCTTTGTTTCACCCAAACCGCTCAACCGGCTGCGGGGTCCGGAAACAGCCAGTCCCCGGTTAGGGCGGTCACGGCAGGCGGGGTGACGTTGCAGGTCTTGCCGAGACCCTTGACCACGCGCTGCACCTGCTTGGCGATCTTGCTGCGCTCCGACTTGGAAGCCTTGTCGCCGATGTCCAGTTCGCTGAACGCGGTCGACGGGCACCCGCGCAAGGCCGCGACGATGGTCACCTTGCCTGCACTATGCTCAGCGCTGACGACCAGATCGCCCGAGGTGAAGCCGGCCTCGCACTGGGTCGGAGAGCAGGGTTCGGAGCCGGCCCAGAGCTGGCGCGCTAGATGCCAGCGGCCAGGCTCGAGCTTGTAGAGGTCCTCCGGCTTGGCAACGTCGACTTCGCTCGCCGGAATTTCGACGATCTCCTGCGCCATAACGCCGGTCCCCACACCTAGCGCCGCCGCAATCAGCCATGTCATGCGCATCGCCACGCTCTCCTGGCACGATGCGCACAGTAGGGCACAGGCTGGACCCCTGTCAGTCAGGGGAATCCCTCCCCCGGACCGTAGAGGTCAGAACATCTTGTCGAGCCTAGCGTCGAAGAACGTGTAGGTCAGCGCCAAGCCGCCGGCGAACTGGTCGCGCGAGCCAAAGGTCTCGACGATCGGCGAATTCGCGGCGTCGCCAGTCAGCCGGTCATACTTGGCGAAGACCTCGATGCCCAATTTCTCGGAGAACTGGGTGAGGAAGGAGGCCGTGGCACCATAAGCCTGGATGCCGCCGTTGGCGTCGAACGCGGGGAGGCCGCTGGCCACTGCATCGGCCGGAGCGACGCTGAAATAGGCGTCCTGGTACTTGTTGTCGCTCCAGGTCAGGCGCGGGCCGATCGAGAACAGCCATTTGTCGCGATCGCGCAGGATCACGTCTGCGCCGGCGGTGCCGACCCAGCCCTTGTGACCGGTCAGGCCCTTGCGAATTTCACCGCGGACGCGGAAGTGGTCGCCGAGGTCGTACTTGATGACGCCGCCGGCTTCGAAGCTGAAGTCGACCTTGGGCAGGTCGGCGCCGACATCCTTGGCGGTTCGAGAATCCTCGAAGTTGAGGATCGGCCCGAAGGCAAACCCTCCGGCCTTGACGATCTCGATGCCAAATCCGTCGTCGGGCGCTTCGAACTTGAACGGATCGTCGCCGCGGATGGCGTCGAAGTTGATCATCGGGCTTGGCTGCAATTCGTCCGATCCGGGATAGCGGGGGAAGAACTGGAGGCCGGCCGTCAGGCGGTAGCGCCGTGGTTCCTTCACTTCTTGCTGGGCGTCCTCGTCCTGCGCGGCTGCGGGGACGGCCAGGGCGATGGCTAGTGTGCCGGCGATCAAACTCGCGCGGCGGAGCAGTTGGGTCTGGGGCAGTGTATTACTCCCTGTTTTTCGGCCTATTTCACCCTCATGAGCCGTCCGGATTATGTACCCTCAACTTGCGTTGTTGTTCCGGATGCCGATAGCTGCACCGGATGACCGCGTTTCACAAGATACTCGCCAACAACCTGATTCAGAACGTGACCAACTTCACCGTTTGGTTCGCGCTGGTGTTCTGGGCTTTCCTCGAAACCCGCTCGGTTTTCGTGACTGGAACGATCGGCGGGATCTACCTGATCATGACCGCCGGCTTCGCGATCTGGTTTGGCAGCCTGGTCGATCATCACCGCAAGCGCCGGATCATGCTCGCCTCGAGCGCGGTGTCGTTCGTGCTCTACGCGGCCTCGTTCGCGTTCCACTTCCTCATACCCGAGGCGGCGTTCACCAAAGTCGCGAGCGTGGAGTTGTGGCTGTTCATCCTGCTGGTGATGTTCGGCGTTATCGGCGGAAACATCCGTATGATCGCCCTGCCCACGCTCGTGACGGCACTGATCCCCGAAGACCGCCGCGACAAGGCGAACGGCCTCGTCGGCATGGTCACCGGGATTGGCTTCGTACTGACCTCGGCGATCAGCGGGTTCCTCGTCGCCTGGGGCGGCATGGGGGCGACTCTCGCCGCCGCCCTTGCTCTGACCGCCATTGCGTTCGTGCACCTACTGCTGGTGCCGCTGGACGAGCCTGCGCCCCATGCAGAGACGACCGGCGCGCGCCGGGAAGTGGACTTGCGCGGCACGATCAAGGTCATCGCCGCGGTGCCGGGGCTGTTCGCGCTGATCCTGTTCGCCTCGTTCAACAACCTGCTCGGCGGCGTGTTCATGGCGCTGATGGATGCTTACGGCCTGTCGTTGCTCGAAGTGCAACAGTGGGGCCTTCTGTGGGCCTTCGCTTCATGCGCTTTTGTCATCAGCGGCCTAGTCATCGCCAAGACAGGCCTGGGCAAGAACCCGCTGCGCACGCTGCTGCTGGTCAATGTGATCGTGTGGTCGATTGCCGCGGTGTTCACGCTGCAGTCGTCAGTAGTGATGTTGGCGATCGCCTGCTTCTTGTGGCTATTCCTCAACCCCTTCGCCGAAGCGGCTGAACAGACCACGCTACAGAAGGTCGTTCCGTTCGAACGGCAGGGTCGTGTATTCGGCTTTGCTCAATCCGTCGAACAGGCCGCCGCTCCGCTCACCGCATTCGTGGTCGGGCCGTTGACCGAGTTCCTGGTGATCCCGTTCATGACCACCGGCGGCGGCGCTCAGGCCATAGGCTACTGGTACGGCACCGGGCCCGACCGCGGAATGGCGCTGGTGTTCAGCATTGCCGGAGTGCTTGGCGTAGTGGCGACAATCGTCGCGTTCAACTCGCGCTATTACCGCCAGCTATCGGAGGCCTACGCCGCCCCGGCAGAGCCTCAGTCGGCCCAGTAAAGCGCGTTCGGATTGTCGATCAGCAGCTTGCGCTGAAGCTCGACCGTCGGAGCGATACGCGGGATCATGTCGACCAGGTGGCCATCGTCCGGCGTGTTGTCCTGCATGTTCGGGTGCGGCCAGTCGGTGCCCCAGATGCAGCGGTCCGAGTAATCCGCCACCAGCGGCGCCACGGCCTCGGCGAAGGCGTTCCAGGGATCACCATTCCCGTCGAGCCGGTCAGGGCAAGTCGGCTTGAAGTGGATGTCCGACCGGCTGTCGAGCAAGGCACGGAACGCGCGCATGTCGGCACCGTCGGGGCCCTGGGTCACGTCAGGACGGCCCATATGATCGACCACCAGCGGCACCGGGATCGCGTCCATGAACGGGCGCAGTTCCTCGAGGATATCGGCCTCGAAGTAGATCACCACGTGCCAGCCCTTGGGCAAGCGACGGCTGACTTCGAGGAACTTGTCCTTCGGCGCGTCATCGACCAGGCGCTTGAGGAAGTTGAAGCGGATGCCGCGCATGCCGCCTTCGTGCAGCTTGGCGAGTTCGGCCTCGGAGATCGCCGGATCGACCACCGCGACACCGCGCGCATTGCCGTTCGACTTGGCGATCGCGTCGAGCGTGGCGGAGTTGTCCGTCCCGTGGCAGCTCGCCTGGACGATCACGTTTTTCGAGAATCCGAGGTAATCGCGCAGGGCGAACAGCTTATCCGGCCCGGCGTCTTCCGGCAGGTACTTGGCCTTCGCGCTGAACGGGAACTGCGCCATCGGCCCGAACACGTGGCAGTGCGCATCGACCGCGCCCGGGGGCGGGGTGAACTTGGGCTTCGAGGGATTGGGGTGCCAGGAAACGATACGATCGGTCACGCGAAGACTACTCCATCCATCAACTTGCGGGCGGTGCGCAAAAGGGCGGCGCTCTGGACCGCGCCGGTCTCGTCCACTTCGAGCACGCAGCTCATCTCGCCTGTCGGATGTTCGACCGAGAGGGTCTTGCGGTTGCCTTCGGGTATCTGCGCCACTTCGGCAGCGGGCGATCCCTCGACCAGGCAGGCGGTCGCCACGCTGACCGCGCCGAGCACGCCGATGGTGGCGTGGGCACGGTGCGGGATGAAGCTGCGCACGGTCACCGCGCCGCCATGCTGCGGCGGGGCGACGAGCATCATCTTGGGGACCGACTTTTCCTTGACGTCGCCGAGGTTCATCAGCGGACCGGCGGCAAGGCGAATGGTCTCGATCTTAGTGCGGAGGTCCGCGAAAGCCTCGGACTCCAGCTCTTCGCGAGTCTCGAAGCCGGTGGCGCCGACGTCCTCGGCCTTGATCACGATGCACGGCATGCCGTTGTCGATCAGGGTGCAGCGCACACCTTCGATCACGTCGGCAGCGTTACCCGTAGGGAGAAGCGCGCCGCAGCTTGAGCCTGCGGTGTCGCGAAATTCGAGCGGGATCGGCGCATGGCTGCCCGGAACGCCGTCGATCTTGGCCTCGCCCTTGTAGGTCGGCACACCGCCCGGAGTCCGGATGGTGGCGATGGCGACCTGGCCAGTGTTCTCCATGAAGATCGCCACGCGGGTTTCGTCACCCGTCGCCGAGACCAGCCCGCGCTCGAGCGCGAAGGGGCCAACACCGGCGAGGATATTGCCGCAGTTCTGCGCGTCGGTGACGATCGCCTGGTCGACGAACACCTGCAGGAACAGGTAGTCGACGTCGATCCCGTCGCGCTCCGACTTCTTGACCACCGCGATCTTGCTGGTCAGCGGATCGGCCCCGCCCATGCCGTCGATCTGGCGCGGATCGGGCGAGCCCATCACGCCGAGCAAGAAGGCGTCGCGCTCGGCCACGTCCTGCGGCAGGTCCGACACGAGGAAGTAGCCGCCCTTGGAGGTGCCTCCCCGCATCCACATTACTGGGGCTGATGATTGAACCATTCGCCTCGTCCTTCTCCCCTCCCGCCTGCGGGAGGGGTCGGTTGTGGGCCTGTTTCGGCCTACTCACCTACCCCTAGCCCCTCCCGCAATCGGGAGGGGAGTTCAAATCAGATCCACTTGAGCCCCATGTCGGTCAGCTTCTGACGGAAGCCGTACATGTCGAGGCCAAGCTCGCCCGAAGCGAGGCGGGCGCGCTTGTCGCCCTCGTTGGCTTCGCGGGCACGAGACTTTTCGAGCACAGTCACAGCATCGGCACGCTTGACCACGCAGACTCCGTCATCGTCGGCCACGATCACGTCGCCCGGCTCGATGTAGGCGCCGGCGCAAACCACCGGCACGTTGACGCTGCCGAGGCTCGCCTTGATCGTGCCCTGAGCGAAGACGCGCTTCGACCACACGGGGAAGTTCATCTCGTGCAAGTCGCGCACGTCACGCACGCCAGCGTCGATGATCAGGCCACGACAACCGCGCGCCTGGGCGCTGGTGGCGAGGAGATCGCCGAAGTAGCCGTCTTCGCACGGGCTGGTCGGCGCGATCACCAGGATGTCGCCTTCGCGGCACTGTTCGATCGCGGCATGGACCATGTAGTTGTCGCCCGGCGGGACGCTGATCGTCACCGCGGTCGCGCCGATGCGGGCGCCGGGATAGATCGGGCGCATGTAGCTGGCGAGCAGGCCAGTGCGGCCCTGCGATTCATGGACCGTGGCGACCCCGCAGGCACCGAGACCGTTGACGACCTCCAGGTCCGCGCGTTCGATATTCTGGACGACGACACCGCTCATCTGTGCGACTCCTCCCGGCAGCAGTTACGCGGTGCCCGGTGGACCCGAGCGGCCCCTTGCGTCAAGGGTCCCCAGCGAACTCTGGCAAACTTGTAAGCAACACATACATTCAGTAACGGCGGAGCCATAGGATGTCTGACTCGAATGCACCCTCCCCCGCGCCGCACTTGGCGCTGATCGGCTTTGGCGAGGCCGGCGAAGGCTTTGCCAGCGCCGGACAGTGGGGCGGTCGTGCGCGCGGGTGGGACATCAAGCCCGACCGCCGCGAGGTCATGGCGCAATACGGGGTCGAGACCGCCGATAGCGCGAGCGGAGCGCTCGAAGGCGCCGGGATCGCGATTTCGCTCGTCACCGCCGATGCCGCGCTGGCCGCCGCTGCCGAATGCGCGCCGCTGCTGAGCGCGGGCGCGGTGTGGTGCGACATGAACTCGATCGCGCCGGACACCAAGCAGGCCGCCGCCAAGATCGTCGAGGCTGCCGGCGGCCGCTATGTCGACGTTGCGGTCATGGCCCCGATCAATCGTGACCTCGCTGTTCCGCTGCTGGTTTCCGGCCCGCACGGTCAGGCCGCTGAGGCCCTATTGAGAGACATCGGCTTCACCAATGTCCGCGTCGTCGGCGACGAAATCGGCCGGGCCTCCGCGATCAAGCTGATCCGCTCGGTCATGGTCAAGGGCATCGAGGCCCTGAGCGACGAATGCGCCGCCGCTGCCAAGGCCGCGGGTGTGTTCGACGAGGTGGTCGCCTCGCTCGATGCCTCGGACAAGAAGACGGGATGGGCGGACCGGATCGCCTACAATCTCGATCGCATGCACCTGCACGGCGCGCGGCGTGCAGCAGAAATGGAAGAATCGGCCCGGACGCTCGAAGCGCTGGGCGTAGAGCCTTTGATGACTCGCAACACGGCTGAACGGCAGCGCCGCGCAGCCCTGCGGAAATAAGATAAGAGGAACTGAGCGGATATGACGCTGATCATCGATTGCCACGGTCACTACACCACTGCCCCGTCCCAGCATGACGTCTGGCGTGACGCGCAGAAGGCCGCCTTCAAGGACGGTTCGGCTCCACCGCCCTACCCGGCGATCAGCGACGACGAGATCCGCGAGACGATCGAGAAGAACCAGCTGCGCTTGATCCGCGAGCGCGGCGCCGACCACACGATCTTCTCGCCGCGCGCTTCAACCATGGCGCACCATGTCGGCGACCAGGCGGTGAGCGAAGCCTGGTCGATCGCCTGCAACGACCTGATCTACCGCGTGACTGAGCTCTACCCGGAAGTGTTCACCGGCGTGTGCATGCTGCCGCAGAGCCCGAAGGCGGACCTGACCGCCTCGATCAAGGAACTGCGCCGCTGCGTCGAGGAACTCGGCTTCATCGGCTGCAACCTCAACCCCGATCCGGGCGGCGGCCACTTCACCCACCCGCCGCTGACCGACGAATCCTGGTTCCCGATCTACGAGGTCCTGGCCGAGCTCGACGTGCCGGCGATGGTCCACGTTTCGGGTAGCTGCAACCCGGCCATGCACGCGACGGGGGGGTTCTACCTCGCGGCAGACACGGTTGCTTTCATGCAGTTGCTGCAGGGCGATCTGTTCAGCCGCTTCCCGACTTTGAGATTCATCATACCGCACGGCGGTGGCGCCGTGCCATTCCACTGGGGCCGCTTCCGCGGACTTGCCGACATGTTGAAGCAACCGAGCCTCGATACCCACCTGATGAACAACGTCTATTTCGATACGTGCGTCTACCACCAGCCAGGCATCGACCTGCTGGCCGACGTGATCGAAACCAAGAACATCCTGTTCGGAAGCGAGATGGTCGGCGCGGTGCGCGGGATCGACCCGACCACCGGCCATTATTTCGACGACACCAAGCGTTATATCGACGCGCTCGATATCTCTAACGAACAGAAACACGCCATCTTCGAAGGCAACGCGCGTAAGGTGTTCCCACGGCTAGACGCAAAATTGAAAGCAATGGGAAAATGACCGAACCAGAGACCTCCATCACCGCCTTCGGCTTTGCCAAGTGCGAAAAGCCGGAACGGTACATCCAGCAGGTCGTCAGCCACTGGAGCCACAAGATGGCGACCAGCTATGACGAGGGCGACGGCATGGGCGTGTTCCCGTTCTCGGACATCGAGACCGCGATCATGACCGCGCGTCCCGATGGCATCGCCATCACTCTCACCACCGGCGACGCGGAGCGCAATGTTCACATGCGCGGCGTGATCGAACGGCATATCGACCGCTTCGCTTTCCGCGAAGCGCCGCTCACCTACGAATGGAAAGACCAATGAGCGACAAGAAAGAGCGTATCGACATCCACGAATACCTCGCGGAATTCGATGACATCCCCGGCACCCGCGTCTTCACAGCGAAGCGCGCTCGCCAGGGCTATCATCTGAACCAGTTCGCGATGAGCCTGATGAAGGCCGAAAACCGCGAACGCTTCCTGGCGGACGAGAAGGCCTATCTCGACGAATGGCAGCTAACCGATGCCGCCAAGAAGGCGGTGCTGGCGCGCGACTACAACGCGATGATCGACGAAGGCGGGAACATCTACTTCCTGTCCAAGCTGTTCTCGACCGACAAGAAGAGCTTCCAGTTCGCGGCCGGCTCGATGACCGGCATGACCCAGGAAGAATATGCCGAGATGATGCTCAAGGGCGGCCGCGCGCCGCAGGGGCAGCGCTCGATCAAGGGAGGTTACTGACATGGCCCGCATTACCGCCGGCATCACCTCGAGCCACATCCCCGCGCTGGGCGCGGCGATGCAGACCGGGACTTCGGGCAACGATTACTGGGGCCCGGTGTTCAAGGGCTACGAGCCGATCAAGGAGTGGATCCAGCAGCCGGGCAACATGCCCGACGTGGTGATCCTGGTTTACAACGACCATGCCTCCGCGTTCGACATGAACATCATCCCGACGTTCGCGATCGGCTGCGCCGAAAGCTTCAAGTCGGCCGACGAAGGCTGGGGCCCGCGCCCGGTGCCTGACGTGATCGGCGATCCGGACCTCGCCTGGCACATCGCCCAGAGCCTGATCCTCGACGAATTCGACATGACCATCATGAACCAGATGGACGTCGACCACGGCTGCACCGTGCCGCTGAGCATGATCTTCGGCGAGCCCGACAAGTGGCCGTGCAAGGTCATCCCGTTCCCGGTCAACGTGGTCACTTATCCGCCGCCCTCGGGCAACCGCTGCTACTCGCTGGGCGAGAGCATCCGCGCCGCAGTCGAGAGCTATCCGGAAGACCTTAACGTGCAAGTCTGGGGCACCGGCGGCATGAGCCACCAGCTCCAGGGCCCGCGCGCCGGCCTGATCAACAAGGACTTCGACCTCGCGTTCATCCGCGACCTGATCGAAGACCCGGAACGCCTGCGCAAGATGCCGCACATCGAGTACCTGCGCGAAGCGGGCTCGGAAGGCATCGAGCTGGTCATGTGGCTGATCATGCGCGGCGCGCTCGGCGACAAGGGCGTGGAGGAGCTTTACCGCTTCTACCACATCCCGGCTTCGAACACCGCGCTCGGCGCGCTCATCCTGCAGCCCGAAGGCATCGGCGCTGCCGGGCCGTCAGTGCGCGAGCAGGTCGACGCCTGATCCAAATCTCCCCTCCCCAAGCGGGAGGGGACCGACAAACCTCTAGCCCCGCCCGCTTGCGGGAGGGGCACTTGATTAGGAGACCCCCATGCGCATTGCTCTCGCCGGCGCCGGCGCCTTCGGTGAAAAGCACCTCGACGGCCTCAAGAACATCGACGGCGTCGAAATCGTCTCGATCATTTCCCGCCGCGCCGAACAGGCCGCGGAAGTGGCCGCCAAGTACGGCGCCAGGCACTCGGGCACCGAACTGAGCGAAGCGCTCGAACGCGACGATGTCGATGCGGTGATCCTCTGCACCCCTACCCAAATGCACGCCGAACAGGCGATCGCCTGCATGAACGCGGGCAAGCACGTGCAGGTCGAAATTCCGCTGTCGGACACCTGGGCCGATGCCGAGGCCGTGCTCAAAAAGCAGCAGGAAACCGGCCTCGTCTGCATGGTCGGCCACACCCGCCGCTTCAACCCGAGCCACCAGTACGTCCATAACAAGATCGTCGCCGGCGAGCTGTCGATCCAGCAGATGGATGTGCAGACCTACTTCTTCCGCCGCAAGAACATGAACGCCAAGGGCGAAGCCCGCTCGTGGACCGACCACCTGCTGTGGCACCACGCGGCGCACACGATCGACCTGTTCGCCTACCAGGCCGGCAAGATCGTCACCGCCAACGCCATCCAGGGGCCCAAGCACCCGGAACTGGGCATCGCGATGGACATGTCGATCCAGCTCAAGAGCGAAAGCGGTGCGATCTGCACTCTGTCGCTGAGCTTCAATAACGACGGCCCGCTCGGCACCTTCTTCCGCTACATCGGCGACACCGCGACCTACATCGCGCGCTACGACGATCTGGTCACCGGCAAGGAAGAACCGATCGACCTGACCGGCGTGACCGTGTCGAACAACGGCATCGAGCTGCAGGACCGCGAATTCATCGCCGCGATCCGCGAAGGACGCGAACCGAACAGCTCGGTCGCCCAGGTGCTCGACTGCTATCGCGTGATCGGCGAACTCGCCGCGAGCCTCGAAGCGCAGGACGGCTGGTCCTGATCGCTGCTCGGGTCGTCGTGCCGTTAAGGTATTGTTGAACCAATAGTATGCTAGAGGGCTCCCCAACAAAAACAGAACAAAGTTGGGGAGCCTCATGGCTGAACTGGATCGGATCCTGGGCGAGGCCCAGGAAACGCACCTGCTGATGCAAAAAGCCGCAAAGTCCACTGAAGAGCGGGCTGTGCGCGACATCGTCCGTCTGCGGACGCGTTTTGCGACACTGATTGCCGAAATGATGGGGTCGATCAAAGCCGACGCCCGCCTCAAAGCGCGCCCGGAAGTGGCCCAGGAATTCGAAAGCCAGTTCTTCGAAATGCGCCAGGCCCTGGCCCAGCACCAGTCGAAGTGGCGCAGCACCCAGATCGACGAAGATCACGCCGGCTACCGCCGCTCGACCGACGAGCTCGGGCGCAAGCAGGATTCGTTCTACAACTGGGCTCAGAAGGCACTCTCCGAACTCTAAACCGGGTTGCCTTCCCGCCGTCTTCTCCGCCAGAGGGGAAGGCATGACTGACACAACCCGTACGATCTCCGGCAAGGCGCTCCACCCGGTGGGCCTTGGATGCATGAACCTGTCCTGGGCCTATGGTACCCCGCCGAGCCATGACGATGGGATGAAGCTGCTCAACCGCGCGCTGGACCTCGGCTACAACCACCTCGACACCGCGCGCATCTACGGCGGCGGAAAGAACGAGGCGCTGATCGGCGAGGCTCTCAAAGGCCGGCGCAACGAGTTCTTCCTCGCCTCGAAGTGCGGCATCGTCGTCGAAGGCCCGAAGCGGGGCGTGGATTGTTCGCCCGAAGCCATCGACCGGGCGATCGACGAGAGCCTCCGCCTGCTCGGCACCGATCACATCGACCTCTACTACATGCACCGCTTCGACCCGAACGTCGGCATCGCGGATTCGGTCGGCGCCCTCGCGCGTGCGATGGAATCCGGCAAGATCGGCGCTTACGGCGTATCCGAATGGTCCTCCGCCCATATCCGCGAGGCGCATGGCGTCCACGCGGTGGGCGCGGTGCAGACCGAGTACTCGCTGTGGACCCGCAACGTCGAACTCGCCGTCCTCGACACCTGCCACGAGCTCGGCGTGCCGTTGGTGGCGTTCTCGCCGGTGGGGCGCGGGGCGCTCTGCGGTGTGCTGCGCGATCCCTCGACGCTCGAGGAGAGCGACCTGCGCACCAAGATGCCGCGCTTCAACGCGGAGAACTGGCCGCACAACCTCGCGTTGATCGACGGCCTTGCCGCCCTCGCCAAGGAAGTGGGCGTCACGACGGGCCAACTGGCCCTCGCCTGGGTCCTTTCGCGCGGCGATCATGTGCACGTGATCCCCGGCACTACGAACCTGCAGCACCTGGCCGACAACTACGCCGCCTGGGACCTGCAATTGCCTGCAGATGTGCTTGAAGCCGCGGGCAAATTGATCAACGAAGACACCGTTGCCGGCCATCGTTATCACGACGCCATCCGGCCCACGATCGACACCGAGGAATTCGAACCGGCATGACCGAAGTACGCGCAAAGATCGGCTATTCGGAACGCACCGAGAAGAAGCCCTATTTCTACGCCAATGCGCACGAGAAGGACTTCGTCCCGCTGGCTCCCGAGGAAGTCGCCATCGCCGATGCGCGGGGGCTAGGGTGCACGCTCGACCGCGAAGGCTTTACCCTGGTCGAACACAAGAGCGCGGTAGCGGACCTGACCGACCTCAAGGCGGTCGCCGAGATCCATCGTGGCGAGATCGCCGACTTGCTCAAGCAACTGACCGGCTGCGACGAGGTGGTGATCACCCCGATGGGCATCCTGCGCTTCTCCGAGAAGCTCGGCGAGAACGAGGCGCACGACAACTCGCACCCCGCCCGCTTCGTCCATGTCGACATGGCCAAGGAAGCCGCCGCCGCCATGCGCGACAAGGCTGCGCCCGCCGGCAAGACCGTGATCCGCAGCGCCCAGTACAACGTCTGGCGCGCGCTCTCGGGCGCACCGCAGGACGTGCCGCTCGGCCTCTGCGCTTACCCCAGCGTCGCCCCGGAAGACCTGCTCGACTGCGACGCGATCTTCGATCCGCCAGACGGCAGCCCGGAATGGGGCTTCCCCAACTACCTGCTGGCGCCCAACCCGAACCACCGCTGGTACTACTATTCGAACATGACGCCGGACGAGGCGATCGTGTTCACCACCAGCGAAAGCGACCCCGATCGCGCCCAGTGCATGCCGCACGGCGCGTTCGACAACCCACTCGCCGGCCCGGACTCCCCTGCGCGGGTCAGCCTGGAAATGCGCGGGACCTGCTACTGGTTCGAGTGAGACGTCGGCGCCTCAGGTGTGTTGACTGGATAATACAGTAAGGCTAGCCGTCCATGATGTTCCTTTAGAGGGGGTGTCATGGGCCGCATGCTTTATCGTTCGACGGTCGCGGCGCTGGGCCTGATGGCGGGGGTTCTGGGCCCCACGCAATGGGCCACCGCGCAAGAATATCGCCCCGCCTTCCGTCCTGACCAGCTCAAGGGCCCGCCCGCCGGACGCCCGAACGAAGTGCTGGTGCTCGGCACCCAGCATCTGTCCGAAATGCCCGACACGTTCGAGCCCGCCCTGCTCGACCCGCTGCTCGACCGCCTTGCAGGGTGGCGCCCGGAAGCCATCGCGATCGAGCGGGTCTCCGGCCTGCAATGCGACGCCTTGCGCCGCTACCCTTCGCGCTATGCCGCGTCGGTCAAGGACTACTGCTATGATCCCTCCGCCGCCGGACTCGCCACCGGACTAGATGTCCATGCCGCCAACGCCGAAGCCGAACGGCTGCTTGCCGCGTGGCCCTCGGCCCCGTCCGCCGCTCAGCGCCGCAACCTGGCGGCGGTGTTCCTGGCCGCTGGGGAGCCTGTTTCCGCATTGGTGCAATGGCTCCGCCTGCCGGCCGAAGAACGCCGCGAAGGCGATGGCCTCAACGCAGAACTGGTCGCCTCGCTCAACCGCATGAAGGACCTGCGCAACGAGGACAGTCTGATTGCCGCCCCCCTCGCGGCCCGCCTCGGTCTCGACCGCTTGTGGAGTGTCGACGATCACTCCGCCGACAGCCCCGGCCCGGCCGACCAAGAGGCCTACGAGGCCGCTATCATGCAAGCGTGGGACAACCCCGCCACCAAAGCTCGCATCGAAGAAGACAAGCAGCTCCAGGCCGGCCTGTCGCAACCCGACGGGCTGATGGCGATGTACCGAGCGGTCAACGCGCCTCAGACCGCAGAGCTCGCCTACCAATCGGATTTCGGCGCCGCATTTACCGAACCGTCAACCCAAGGGTTCGGCCGCGCCTACCTGGGCTATTGGGAAACCCGCAACTTGCGCATGGTGGCGAACATTCGCGACGTGCTCGGCCAGCACCCGGGAAGCCGCCTGCTCGCCATCGTCGGCGCGTCGCACAAGGGCTACTACGAGGCCTACCTGAACCAGATGCACGACGTGCAACTGGTCGATGCGAACACCCTGCTGCGATAAGCTCGAGTCAGCGCTTCGGCCCTTGCCGCCGCTCAATCGCGTAGAGTTCAGCGTGCGTCAGCAGCACGTCGAGGTCTTCGCGGCTGATGTCGAAGTGATCGGGCAGGTCGGCAAGCGCCCGGTCGATGTCCTCAAGGTGCAGCCCAGACGCCTGCAGCGAGTCTCCTGCAGGAATGGGGATGTGCGGATAGCTGTGACCTGAGAAGCGGTGAAAGAACATCGCCAGCGACACCAGCGCGATCGAGTTCAGCGCCACCGGGCTGAACGCGAATGCGTAGCCCGCCGCGTGAATGTCATTGGTGCCGATCACTGCGGTCAGCGCCGCCGCGCCGCCGGGTGGATGCAGGCAGCGGCACAGTGTCATCACCAGGATTGCCAGCCCCACCGCCACGCCCGCCGCGATGGTGTGGTCCGGGATCATCTGGAAGGCGAACACCCCGACAAGCGAGGATAGCGTGTTCCCCCCGACCACCGACCACGGCTGCGCCAGCGGACTGGCCGGCACCGCAAACACCAGCACCGCCGAGGCGCCGAGCGGGGCGACGATGATCGGCAAGTTCTCGAGCGCGATCGGCAACTGGCTGCAGACGACGATCGTCAGGGCAATGCAAATGGTCGCCCCGACACAGGCGACGATCCGATCAGTCAGCCGGGCTCCGGCAAGCATCGGCTTGAAAACCGCGAATGGCATTTGTCCTCCGGAGCCGGTGTTAGTCCGAGGCGCGCTTACTGGCGTGAATGCTGTTGGGAAAGGCCCGCGATCGGTTGGGGCCACTCGTCATCTACCGCCCAAAAAGAGGGCGGCCCCCTAGAGAGCCGCCCGGAAAAGTGGAACCCGTTGCATTGCTGCTTCGAGCCCTTTGGGTCGCAAGAGCATTAAGACCCTGATTTACCAAATGATCCAGTAACTTTTGATAAGATGGCGTAAATTACGCGAATTGGAACTTAGTAAATCGGCCGATACGACCGTTTTCGAACCAACCGGACATAAATATCTAACTTAAGTTGCCGGCATCGCGCGATGAGCACCGTCGCCACCTAATGATTTCGAACCGATTCGCATCGGTGTGCGCGCGCGGCAAGGCGTGCCCGACAAAGTGCCGCAGCCGCCGGGAAGACGGCAGACTAGGAACCCGTTCTTTTGTAGAGAGTTGCTCAAGGGGTTCGTCCGTAGACGGACTAGGGGGCCGCCAGAATGGATGTGACGTCAAGGAGCAGATGCGCGACGGACGCTGCCGAACGCGCGTTCCTGGGTCACAGCGACACCGCGAAGCTGATTGCACGCCGAGACTGGTCGGCCACGTCCATCGGCTCCATCGACCAGTGGCCGCAAAGCCTCAAATCCGTGCTGAGCATCATGATGCACGGCACCGTGCCGATGGTGCTGCTGTGGAACGAAGACGGCGTCATGCTCTACAACGATGCCTACTCCCGCTTCGCCGGTGGCAGGCATCCCGAGCTGCTCGGCACCAAAGTCCGCGAAGGCTGGCCCGAGGTGGCGGACTTCAATGACAACGTGATGAGAGTCGGCCTCGCCGGCGGAACTCTCTCGTACAAGGATCACGAACTCACGCTGCTGCGCCACGGGCATCCGGAACAGGTGTTCATGGACCTCTCCTATTCACCGGTTCTCGACGAGAGCGGCGAGCCGGGCGGCGTGCTTTGCGTGCTCACTGAAACGACCGAGCGCGTACAATCGCAGCGCCAGACCGAAGCCGCCGAGGCCGCGCTGCGTGAAGAGACAAGCGCCCTTGCAACGTTGAACCGCACCGGCGCCGCGCTGGCCGCCGAGCTCGATCTCGAGCGCGTGGTGCAAATGGTCACCGACGCCGGCGTGGAGCTGACTGGCGCCAAGTTCGGAGCCTTCTTCCACAATGTCGCCGGACAGGATGGCGAAAGCTACATGCTCTA
The DNA here is from genome assembly GCF_001427865.1 of Altererythrobacter sp. Root672. Lineage (NCBI taxonomy): Bacteria > Pseudomonadati > Pseudomonadota > Alphaproteobacteria > Sphingomonadales > Erythrobacteraceae > Altererythrobacter > Altererythrobacter sp. Root672. The sequence goes on along the minus strand of NZ_LMHH01000003.1, from coordinate 547,209 downwards.
CACGCTCTCGGGCGCCGACATTTCGGCCTTCGAGAGCTTGGGGATGCCGCGGGCGACACCCGTGTTCAAACCGACGTTCGATGGAACCGGCGTCATTAGATCCAACGATATCCTGGCCGATCTTCGCTACGGGAAGTTGGCGCCCCATCATGGCATGCCCGACGGGCATTTGCCGGTCCGGAGCTATCTCGCCGTCCCGGTCACCTCGAGGGAAGGCGATGTCATCGGCGGGTTGTTCTTCGGGCATCCGGAACCGGGCCGCTTCGGTGCGCGCCACGAGCAACTGATGCTCGGCGCCGCATCGCAAGCAGCGATCGCGATCGACAATGCTCGCCTCTATCAGTCGGACCAGCGGACCAAGGAAACGCTCGAACGGCGCGTGCAAGAAGCACTGGCCCAGCGCAACTTGCTGGCCGATGTCGTCGAAAGCACCGACGCCATCGTCCAGATCGTCGCGCCCGACTTCACCTTCCTCGGCATCAATCGCGCCGCCGCCGACGAATACGAGCGCATGTTTGGTTTCCGTCCCAAGGCAGGTGACAACAAGCTTGAGCTTTGCAGGGATCACCCTGCCTATTGGACCATGGCCCAGCGTCTCTGGGCACGCGCGCTGTCCGGTGAAGAATTCGCCGAGGTGACACACCTCGTCGATCGGGAGGGCAACCAACGGTCCTATGAGATGCGGTTCAATGTCCTGCGCGACAGCGAGGGACAGCAGATCGGCGCCTACCAGTTCGCACATGACATCACCGAGCGCTTGGACGACCACCGGCGTCTGGCCGAAGCGCAGGACGCGCTACGGCAGAGCCAGAAGATGGAAGCCGTCGGCCAGCTGGTCTCGGGCCTGGCCCATGACTTCAACAATGTGCTGGGTGCGGTCATCGGCGCGCTCGACCTGATCGGCCGCCGGCCCGACGAGAGCGAACGTGTCCGCCGCTTCGCCGAGGCGGGCCTGCAAGCGGCCGAGCGAGGCTCGAAGCTGACTTCGCAATTGCTGGCATTCTCAAGGTCGCAGCGGATCGAGTTGAAGCCGATCTTCGTATGCGACGTGATCGAGAACTTGCGCGAGATGCTGAGCCGTACCTTGGGTCCCATGATCGGGTTGGAATTCGCGCTCAATCCGGACCCAGTGCCGGTCCTCGCTGATGCCACGCAAGTCGAGATGATGGTCCTCAATCTCGCGCTGAACGCGCGTGACGCGATGCCCGACGGTGGCCGCCTGTCCATCTCCACCAAGGCCCGGACCATTAGCGGCGACGCTGAGCTGGCGGATGGCAAGTATGTCGAACTGACGGTTGCCGACACCGGAACAGGGATGGACCCGCAGACGCTTGCGCGCGCGATGGATCCCTTTTTCACCACCAAGGCGCTCGGCAAGGGAACCGGACTGGGGTTGGCGCAAGTCTACGGAAGCGCGCGGCAAGCTGGCGGCACCGTGCGGATCGAAAGCGTGCTCGACGAAGGTACCGCCGTGCGGGTGCTGCTCCCGCGGACCGAGCTTTCCTGCGAATCGTCCGAAGGTGACGGCACTGCGACGCTGCCGACCGGGAGCGGAGGCGGACGCATTCTTGTGGTCGATGACGACATCGACATGCGGGGGATGATCGTGAACTCGCTCGAAACGCTGGGGTTCAGTGTCCTCGAGGCAGCTGACGGCCCATCAGGACTGACTGTGCTGGAGACCACGCGCCCTGACGCCCTGGTCGTGGATTTCGCCATGCCCGGCATGACCGGCGCCGAGTTCGCGGCAGCCGCTCGCGAGCGTTATCCCCATATCCCGATCGTGATCGCCAGCGGATACGCCGACAGCGCTTCGATCGAGCGGGCCGTGGGTACCAGCGCGCAACTGTTGCGCAAACCGTTCCGGGTGGACGAACTCTTGAATGCCGTAAGCCACGCCATTCGATCGGACTGACCGCGACTGCGGCCTATCCCCGCGCCCTCACTGCCCCGAGTACCCCTCCCCGTAGACAGCATCCCTTATGTCGTGATGCAGCGTCCCGTCGAAGGGGATCTTCTGCGTCGCGAAGACCACGGCCATGTCGTTTTGCGGATCGACCCAGAACAGCATCGAGGGATAGCCGTCCCAGAAGAACTCACCCACAGCGCCGCGGTTTTCCTGGGGCGTCTGCGGTGGGCGCGTGCGGACGAAGACATCGAAGCCGAAGCCGCCCGAACCCTTGCTCGGTAGCCAAAGACGGTCCTTATTCTCGATCCGCGGGTCGAGCTGGTCGGTCGACAGCAGGCGGACGGTCGCGGGCTGGAGGATGCGCGCACCGTCTAGCTCACCTTGGTTCAGGAGCATGCGGGCGAAGCGCATGTACTCGTCGATCGTGGTGACGATGCCCGAACCGCCCATGGTCATCGGCTTGCCGGCGAAGTTGGGTTCGAGCCAGGTCTCGCGCGGCATGCGTTCGAAGCCATCCTTCCCCACGCTGTAGATCGCGGCGAGGCGTGGCAGCATGTCGGGGCTGCATTTCCAGCACGACTGGGTCATGCCGAGCGGCCGGAAGATGTGTTCGGTCACGTATTGGTCGAACGGCTGGCCCGACAGCACTTCGACCAGCCGCGCCTGGACATCGACGCCAGCGCTGTAATGCCAGTGGGTGCCCGGATCGTAGAGCAGCGGTACCTTGGGCATCAGCTCGGCAAATTGGGCCAAGGTGTGGTCTGGCGAGAGCGGCTGGAGCAGGTTCCAGATCGCGTCGGTCGGGTGATTGGCACCGCCATAGGTGAACCCGGCCGTCTGCCGCAGCACGTCGCGGATGGTGATCGGGCGGCTCGGCGCACGCAGCTTGGCTGCGCCATCGGGCAGGCTGGCGTCGTAGACCTGGACCTGGGCAAATTGCGGCAGGTAGCGTTCGAGCGGGTCGTCGAGGCCGAACTTGCCCTGCTCCCACAACTGCATCAGCGCCACGCCAGTGACCGGCTTGGTCATCGAGAAGACCTGCACCAGGGTATCGCGGGTAAATGGGCGCTTGGCCTCAAGGTCGGCGAGGCCGGCGTTGCCGTAGTGAACCTCCTGCCCGTCCTTCCACACCAGCACTTCGGCTCCGGCAACACGTCCCGAGGCGACCATGTCCTGTATCTCGCGGTCGATCCGGGTGCCGTCGAGCGTGAAGCCAGTACCACCTCCCCCCATCGGCTGAGCCGCCAGCGGTCGCCCGACAAAGACAAGCAGGCAGACGGCCAGGGCGGCGGCACGCCACGCGCGGCCGCCCGACCCACGACGCGGTGGGGCCATTAGAGCGCAGTCTTGTAGAGGTTAAGCAACCGCGCCCACGAGGCGTCATCCTGGTCGTAGTCGTAGACCGGGGAATCGACCACGGTCCAACCGTGATCGGCCGGGTAGACCTTGATCTCCGCCGGACGCCCCGCCGCCGTCGCAGCGGCCTTCAAGGCATCCTTGTCGCCAGGCGCTTTCTTGTCGTCATCGCGGGCGATGGCAAACAGGAAGCTAGCCTGGGTCTGCCCGAGCATCTTCGAGGGGGAGGTCGCATCTTCCCCGACCAGTCCGCCGCCGTGAAACGTCGCCACGGCCTTGACCCGCTCCGGCGCGGCAGCAGCCGTCCACACCGCAAGCGGTCCGCCCATGCAGTAACCTTGCACGCCAATGCCCTTCGAGGTGTCGACCGAATCCTGCTTGTCGAGAAAGGCGACCACCGCCTTTGCAGTTTCCGCGACCGCCTCGGGCGTCAGCTTGGCGCGCCAGGGACCGACCTTCTCCATCCCGCCTTGCGCGCGCCAGTCGTCAAAGTCGTCGAACTGGGGCGCTTCCTTGTCCTGGAAATAGGGATTGAGCACCAGCACGGCATAGCCTTCGCCCGCCAGACGCCGGCTCATCGACATGAAGGCGTCGCGCACACCAGCAATGTCGGGCCAGACCACGACCGCGGGATGCTTCCCCTCTACCGGATGGGAGAAGAAGGCATCCATCTTGCCGCCAGCCGCATCGAACTTCACGGTCTGCTCGGTTTCGCCTGCGGCCGCGTCAACGTCATCCATGGGAGTGCAAGCGATCAACGTCGCCACCGCGCCCATCGCCGCGAATTCCCGGCGGTTCATGCCGCCAGCGTTTTTGCGCTTTTCCTGGCGCTTATCCATGTCAGCAAGATGGTCTTGGTCGCACATGACTCCCCTCCCTCGCATCCGTTTCCCGGTACGAGAATAACTCATTGCAGCGCGTCCTCAAAGGGGCTGACGAGTTGTTAAGAGTGGGAAATCCTCCCCGAGCTTGCTCGGGGAGGGGGACCGTCCGCGTCCTTCGACAAGCTCAGGACAAACGGGGCCAAAGGTAGGCCCGTTCGTGGTGAGCTTGTCGAACCACCTGCGCACGGCCGCCTGCCCCTCCGTCAGCCGCCTTTCGGCGTCCGCCACCTCCCCGAGACAAGCTCGGGGAGGATGGGAATATTCAACTTAAAGCGCCGTCTTGTAGAGGTTCAGCAACCGCGCCCAGGCGCGCTCCGCCTCGGCCTCGTTGTAGACCGGGCTGTCGGGCACGGTCCAACCATGGTCGCCCTGGTAGACCTCGATCTCGGCCGGGCGTCCGGCGGCCTGGGCGGCGGCCTTGAGCTCGTCCTTCTCGGTCGGGGCCTGCGCATCGTCGTTCTTGGCGATGGCGATCAGGAAGCTCGCCTGAGTCTTCGGGATCAGCTTGATCGGGACATTGGGATCGTTGGGATCGGCCCGGTTGGTCACCAGCCCGCCACCGTGGAACGAGGCCGCCGCCTTGACCCGGCTCGGTACGGCTGCCGCGGTGCGCACGGTGAACGGCCCGCCCATGCAATAGCCCTGATTGCCAATGCCCTTGGCGGTATCGACCGAGGCCTGCTGGTCGAGCCAGGCGACCACGGCCTTGGCGGTTTCGGTCACGTTCTCGTGCGTATTCTGCGCCATCCACGGACCGACCTTCTGGAAGCCGCCGTTGTCTCGGAAGTCGGCAAAGTCCTTGAACTGCGGCGCCGGCAAGGTGCGATAGAACGGATTGACCACCAGCACCGAATAGCCCGAGCTGGCGAGACGACGGCCCATGGCCTTCTTGGCATCACGCAAGCCAGCGATGTCCGGCCAGAGGATGACCGCGGGATGCTTGCCCGACGACGGATGGACGAAGAACGCGTCCATGGTCCCGCCCGGTGCGGCGAAGCTGACCATGTTCTCGGTGAGGCCACCGGCGCCTTGCGCATTGGCCACGGCCCAGGGGGCGAATGTCGCGCCAAGGCCGGCCACGGCGCCGAGAGTTCCGAATGTCCGCCGGCTTACGCGGCTCATATCGCTTAACTGGTCCAGCTCACACATCTCAAGGCTCCTCGAGTTTCCCCTTCGAGCCAGGAGGATAGCGGGTTGGAGCGAGAGGTCCAGCGCCTGCGATCTCGAGCACCCCTTTCGTCATTCCCGCGAACGCGGGAACCTAGTCGGCTCTTGCGTGAGCACGCTCTGGGTCCCCGCGTTCGCGGGGATGACGAAGGATAGTCCGACGAAGTACGGGTTGAGGTGCCTGTCCGGAAACCCGTCAGGTCAGGTCGTCGAGCTTGATGACCAGCCCCTCTTCGGCCGCCTTCATCGCATCGCGCCGCAGCTGCTCGATCTTGAGGCGGCCCGCCGGGGCTTCCTCGATCGGCAAGGCGGCCATGACGGCGGCGTGGACTTCCTCGAAGTCGGGGCCATGTTCCGGATGGGTCAGGATCAGGCCGCGCTGCTCGGTCATGCCGTTTAGGATCTTGGTGCCGACCTCGTAGGGATCCATGCCTTCTTCGAAGGCGGTGCCGAACTGCTCGAGCGCTTCCTTCGGGACATCCGGGAAACCGCTCTCGCCAAAGCCATCTGGCCGCTTGAGCGCGCTGGTCCAGGCGTTGGTGCGGGTCAGCGCCGGGCAGCATAGCGAGCACCCGATACCGTGCGGGGCAAGGTTGTAACGCAGGCTCTCGGTCAGCCCGCGCACGGCGAACTTGCTGGCGGTGTAGATGCCCGCCTGCGGGCCCGGCAGGAACGCCGCCATCGAGGCGACATTGACCACATGGCGGCGGCCGCTGGCCTGCTTGATCCTGGGCAGGAAGCTGACGAGACCATTGGCCACGCCGCCGAAGTTGACGCCCATGATCCAGTCGTAGTCGTCATAGCTCGCCTCGTCGGTCGGGCCGAACACCGAGACGCCGGCATTGTTCACCAGCACGTGGACTTCGCCGAAATGCGCGACCACTTCCTCTGCCACTTCGGCGAAGCGCTTGCGGTCGGTCACGTCGAGCTTGAGGAACAGCGGCTGCTCGTAGCCCTTGGCAGCGAACCATTCGGCCACGCGCGCCTTGTCGTCCTCGTTGCGATAGCTGAGCGCCAGCCGCATTCCGGCGTCGGCGAAGGCTTGCGCCACGCCCAGGCCGATCCCGGTCACTGCTCCGGTAACGAAGGCTACACGCCCTTCCCAGGGCCGTTCCGTCTCACTCATTATTGCCAAAACCTCTCGCCAAAACAGTCACGATCGTTAGTGTTGCATACAAACCTTTTTGGGAGAGTCGATCAATGAGTGACGTCGAACAGCGCCTCGCCGCGCTGGAGCATCGTGTCGGTGAGATGGAGGACATTAACGCCATCCGTCGCCTGCACTGGGCCTATGGCTACTACATCGATTTCAACCGCCCCGAAGACGTCGCGGACCTGTTCGCCGAAGACGGCGTGGTCGTGTTCCTGTCGGGCGAGTACGTCGGTCGCGCGGGCGTGGTTCGCCTCTATGGCGATTGGATCGCCGGGCGCTTCACCGGCGGCAAGCCGGGCCCCGTCGATGGTCTGCTGCTCGACCACTTCCAGATGCAGGACATCATCACCGTCTCAGCCGACCGGCAGACCGCCAAGGGCCGTTTCCGCGGCGTGTTGTTCGGCGGTTGGCATGACGATTTCCAGGAAACCCGCGAAGAGATGATGCCGCAGCAGTTCATGGAAGCCGGCATCTACGAGAACGATTACGTGCGCGAAAACGGCGTGTGGAAGATCAAGCGGCTCGACTACAAGATGCAGTGGCAGGGCGATTACGAAGCCGGTTGGGCGCACACCACCGCGCACTTGCAGCCCGCCGAAAAGCTGTTCCCGGAAGACCCGCTCGGTCCGGACCGGCTGCTGCCCAAGGAAGAATACCGCAAGACCTGGCCGCACCGCCAGGACGTACCGATGCACTTCGCGCACCCCAAGTTCGGTGCGCTGCTCGCCGGACAGGAGAAGGCTTGATGCGCGGCGCCCTCACTATCGCAATAGTGGGGGCGCCAGCCTCCACGGCCCCATTGAACGAGAGGTACTGAAGTCATGGCTGGCTTCGACCCGCGGGATAACTCCGACCGCCACAACCTCTCGGTGCGCGAGATCGCGGAACGCTTCATCGAGCTGTTCCACCACCAGGACAATCCGGAGGACGCGTTCATGACGTGGGTCCATCCGGACTACATCCAGCACAACCCCAACGCGCCGACCGGACGCGATGCGACGCTGGGCATGATGCGCGCCACGATCGCCGCGAACCCCGACCTCACCCATGACGTGAAGCGGGTGATCCATGGCGAGGAGAAAGACGGCGAAGGAATGGTCGCGGTCCACCATCACTTCCGCCGCACCAAGGACGAACGCGGTTACGCCGTGGTCGACATCTTGCGGATCAAGGACGGCTATGTCGTCGAACATTGGGACGTGCTCCAGGAAGTGCCCGACCCTTCGACGACCAAGAACGACAACAGCATGTTTTGACCGGCCAAAGGCCGGCATGGGGGAATAACGGATGCCATTGCTCGAAGATGGGAGCGAGAAGGGCCTCAAGGGTCACTTCAAGGAAGACTTCAGCCACCGCACGCGCGTCGGCATGGCCCCGCGCTCCGGACACGTCGATCGTAACGCGCCGTACAAGCGCATCGCCACCGAGGAGGCGTGGACCTTCCCGGCACTGGTAAAGGCGCAAGTCGAATACTTCGAGAGCGGCCAGGCGCCCAACGATGACAGCCTCAAGATGGCCGCCATGTTCTCCAAGATGCCCTCGCTGCAGGAGATGATGCAGAACCTGGGCGACCTACGCCTGTCGCACATGGACGAATATGGGATCGACCGGCAGCTGCTCCTGCTGACCGCCCCCGGCGTCCAGGTCGTGCGCCCCTCCGAAGGCACCGCCCTCGCCCGCGAGGCCAACGACATTGCCGCCGACGCCTGCCGCCGCCATCCGGATCGCTTCTCGGCCTGCGCTGCCTTCGACCCGCGCGACGTGAAAGGTTCGGTGAGAGAGATCGAGCGAGCGATGGGCACGCTCGGCCTCAACGGCGCGGTGCTCAACTCGCACTTCCAGGGCCACTACATCGACGAGCGCGAGTACTTCCCGATTCTCGAAGCGCTCGAGGCGATGGACGCGGCGCTCTACATCCACCCGACCGCGCCGTTCAACGCGCCGCACTACGAATCGCGCGGCTTCTTCGGGGCGCTCGGCGGGTTCCCGCACGATGTCTGGCTGCACACGATGGGCCTGATTTTTTCCGGCGCGTTCGACCGATTCCCCAAGCTCAGGCTCGTCATCGGCCACATGGGCGAATGCATGCCACTGCAGCTCTACCGCTTCGACTGGATGCAGGGGAACGCCGACAACCGGCAAGGGCTGCGAGGCGGCCAGGAGCCGGTAAAGCTGCAGCATCCGGTCAGCTACTACTTCCGCAACAACATCTGGATCACCACCAGCGGCGTCGGCTGGGAGCCGGCGATCAAGTTCTGCATGGAAGTTCTCGGACCTGAACGCGTGCTTTACGCGATGGACTACCCCTACCAGCAGAGCTCTGACGAGGTCGCCGCCTACGACCGGATGAAAATCTCCCCTGAACTCAAGAAGATGCTCATGCAGACGAACGCGGAAAAGGTTTTCCGGCTGCCGGTCTGATTGTCATGATGTAACACAATTGCATCACTCCCCGGCCATGTTCGACGGTTGGTCAGCGGGGCGCTTGCCGCGCCTAATTTGTATGCACTACTGATCAATTTGACGGCACCCCCCCGCCGTCGATTTACATGCAGGAGAGAGAGGAATGGCGAGATTCCGCCAATATTCCCGTATTGCCAATTTCCCGGTCGCAAGCCTCGTAGCCCTGGCAGTCGCCACGGCCGCAACTCCGGCTTTCGCGCAGGATGAAGCAGCCGCTGCGGCGCCTGCCGCCGATGGCGACGAAATCGTTGTCACCGCCCAGTTCCGCGAACAGAACCTGCAGGATACGCCGCTGGCGATCACCGCGGTCAACTCGCAGATGCTGGAAGCGCGCAGCCAGACCAACATCGCCCAAGTTGCGGGTCAGGCGCCGTCCGTCACGCTGAAGCCGCAGGGCACTGCCTACGGCCCGTCCATGACCGCCAGCATTCGCGGCATCGGCCAGTACGACTTCAACCCCGCACTCGAGCCGGGCGTCGGCCTCTACATCGACGACGTTTACTACGCGACCCTGACGGGCTCGCTGTTCGACCTGCTCGATCTCGACCGTGTCGAAATCCTGCGCGGTCCGCAAGGCACCCTCGCCGGCCGTAACTCGATCGGCGGCGCGGTGAAGCTCTACTCCAAGCGTCCGACCGGCTCGAACACGGGCACCGTGTCCGCCACCTACGGCAGCCGTGACCGCATCGACCTGCGCGCCAGTGCCGACCTTGGCCTGACCGACAGCCTCTCGGCGCGGATTTCCGGCGTTTCGAAGTCGCAGGATGGATACATCAGCCGCATGGACTTCGGCTGCGTCCACCCCGCCGGCAGCGACGCGCTCAACCCCACGAACGGCGTGCCGCGCATCCTTCCGGCCAATTCGGACTGCGTCCTCGCGAAGGAAGGCGAAGTCGGCTACCAAGCCGTGCGCGGACAGCTCCGCTGGCAGCCCAACGACCGCATCGACGTCAACATCTCCGCCGACTTCACGAACGATGACCGCACCACTGGCGGCTCGGTCCTGCTGGAACGCCGGAACGCTGCCGGCGCGATTGTCAGCCCGAACTATCCGTCCCCGCCGAACCCGGCGGCTCGCGTGTTCGACATCAATCCGTTCGGCGCGGACATCCCGTACGATTCGCGCTTCGTCTGCGGTCAGTTCTGCAACTACGCGACCTACATGTCGCTGGCAGACAACGGACAGCCGACCTCGATCGTCGACGGCCGTGTCAACTTCAAGGGCTGGGGTGTTTCGGGCCAGGTCGACTGGGATCTGACCGACAACCTGAACCTTACCTCGATCACCGCTTACCGCGACTATCGCTCGCAGTTCAGCAACGACGACGATCTCTCGCCGCTGGCCCACAGCCTCGGTTCGGGCGACCTGTCGTTCTGGTCGTTCAGCCAGGAACTGCGCCTCAACGGTACGGCGCTCGACGATACCCTCGAGTACACCCTCGGCGGTTTCTACATGGACCAGCGTTCGGTTTACGCCACTCAGCAGGACCTGCGGTATGCCGGGCTGGCTCCGTTCGTGGGTGACGATCCGGTCAATGCCGACACCAAGGCCGCGTTCCTGCACGTTGCGTGGAGGCCGATCGATCCGCTGACCCTGACCGGCGGCCTTCGCTATACCGACGAGCACAAGGACTACACCTACGTCCGGCTCACCCCCGACGGGCAGGTCCACCCGCAGCTCGGCGCTCTGAACGGCGTGACCGGCAACTACGACAACAGCCGGGTCGATTATCGCCTCAACGCGATGTACGAGATCACTCCGGACGTTTCGGCCTACGCTCAGTGGTCGACGGGCTTCAAGGGTGGCGGCATCAACCCCCGTCCGTTCTTCGCCCAGCAGGTTCTGCCGTTCGACCCGGAAACGCTGGAATCGTATGAAGTTGGCGTGAAGACGCAGATGTTCGATCGCGCTGTGCGCTTCAACGTCGCTGCCTTCTACAGCAACTACAACGACGTCCAGCTCGCTCTCAGCAACTGCCCGCAGGCAGGCGCCGGCTTTGCCGTGCCCTGCGCGCTGCCGGCAAATGCGGGCGACGCCCACGTGAAGGGTATCGAGCTGGAAACCACGATCAAGCCGATCGATGGCCTACTGATCGACGGCTCGGCTAGCTACACCGACTTCGACTACATCGGCGACTCTCTGGATCCGGCGAGCGGGATCACGGCGGGCATGGTTTCCTCCTACACGCCGGAGTGGAAGTGGTCGATCGGCGCCCAGTACGAAGTGCCGCTGGGTACGTCCGGGTCGCTCACGCCGCGTGTCGACGCCGCTTATCAGAGCTCGGTCTACACGAATGCCGTGAACGCACCGACGAACCTGATCGAAGGCTACACCGTCGCCAACGCCAGGCTGACGTGGAAGAACGAGGATGGCGATCTGGAACTCGGACTGGAAGTTACCAACCTGTTCGACAAGTACTACTTCCAGACCCTGTTCGATCTTACCCGCGCTGGCGCCGGTTTCGTGACCGGCCTGCCGGGACGGCCGCGCGAATGGGCGGTCAGCGTCAAGAAGACGTTCTGATCGAGCTTCGGCGAGAAAAAGTGGAAGGGCGGCCTCTCGGGGCCGCCCTTTTACTTTGCGCGAATGGGAAGGCTGAAGTCGGTGCGGGTCGCAGCCCGCCAGAGCCATTCGAGCGGGCCATAACGGAAGTAACGAAACCACAGCGCCGCTAGGGCCATCTGGGCAGCGAACGTAACGACGCCTAGGCCGACGAGCTGGGCCGACGAGAGGTCGTCGAACAACCCCAACCCAAAGCCGTAAAGCAGCGGCGCAGCCACCAACGACTGACCGACATAGAGCGTCAGCGTCATCTTCCCCGCGGGAGCTAGCGTGGCCAGCCCGCGACCGAGCGGCGAGTGCCAGGCCAACACGAACAACGATACGTGGAGCGCCATCGCCGAGAGCGCCCGCCATTGACCGGTGAACCATTCCATCGCCTGGCGCTGCATCGGCAAGCCGCCCGCGTCCGGTCCCGGAGGCAGGATCCGCGGCTCAAGCAGGCTGACAAGGATCCAAACGCCCGCTCCTGCGGCGGCGATCGCCAGCCACGCCTCGCGCTGCTGCGCCGCTTGCGCGAACAGCTTGCGCCGCTGCAGCACCATCCCGATGAGGAACAGGCCAGCGACTTCGAGCACGCGGCCGGTTTCGAGATAGAACGACCACTTGCCGGTTAGTCCCGGTCCGGCGTTCACGTGCACCACGTCCGCAAACGACCCTGTGGCCAGCGTAGCGAGGCCAGTGTCCCCAAAGAAGTATGGCTGCGCCGCCGTCCAGTCCGCACTTCCCGCGAACCACGCTCGGGCAAGCAGTGGAATCTGCAGGAACAGCAGGAAGGCGATCGCCAGCAGGACCTTGTCCGACCGCACCCGATCGAACGGGATCATCAGCAGCCCGACCGCAGCCAGGACCTGCAGGATGTCTCCGCGATAGACGAGCGCATGGAGGGTGCCGATCCCGAACAGCAGCACCAGCCGCCAGACGAACCGCAGGGTGAAGTCCTTCTTCCGCGCCCGCTCGTTGGCCATGATCGTGGCGAAGCTGAAGCCGAACAGCAGGGCGAAGATCGCGAACGATTTGCCCGCGAACACTGCCATGACCCCGTCGAACCACGGGTCTGGCATGGGATCGAGCCAGTAGAGCTCGAACCGTTCGACGCAGTGAACCAGGAACAGCCCCAGCAGCGCATAGCCGCGCAGGGCATCGACCATGTCGATGCGGTTGTTCGGCATCCTTCCCTCCCCAGGTTTTGGAGAGGTGTATCATCCCCCTCCCGTTTGCGGGAGAGGGTGCGCAAATCCTCCCCGAGCTTGTCTCGGGGAGGTGGCGCGTGCCGCAGGCACGTGACGGAGGGGTAGGCGGCAAAACGCAACACCCCTCCACCATCCGCTTCGCGGACGGTCCCCCTCCCCGAGACAAGGTCGGGGAGGATTGGGTCCTCAGCCCGCCATCGCCGGGACCGAGCCCCACACTTCATCCGCCACTTCGATCACCAGGCGAATCTTGTCGGCCTGCTGCTCGGTGGTGATGTCGTTGCCGTGGACGGTCGAGGCGAACCCGCATTGCGGGCTCAGCGCCAGCTGGTCGATATCGGCGTACTTGGTCGCCTCGTCGATCCGGCGCTTGATGTCGTCCTTGCTTTCGAGCTCGCCGAGCTTGGTGGTGACCAGACCGAGCACCACGGTCTTGCCCTTGGGCAGGAACCGCAGCGGCGCGAAGTCGCCCGAGCGCGGATCGTCGTATTCGAGGAAGAACGCGTCGATATCGAGCTCGTTGAACATGATCTCGGCCACCGGCTCGTAGCCGCCTTCTGCCGCCCAGCTTGAGCGGAAGTTGCCGCGGCACAGGTGCACGGCCTTGATCATGTCGGCCGGGGCGCTCTTGAAGCTCTCGTTGATGAGCTTGGCGTACTGGCGCGGGGTGTCGTTCGGATCGACTCCGCGAGCCGCTGCATCGGCCCGGTGGCTGTCGTCGCACAGATAGGCGAGGTTGGTATCGTCCATCTGGATGTAACGGCAACCCGCCGCGGCGAGGCTGTCGACTTCGGCGCGATAGGCAGCGGCGACGTCCGAATAGAACTCGTCCATCGTCGGGTAGACATCGATCGGGATGCCTTCCCGCCCGGCGCGGAAGTGCAACATCGTCGGGCTCGGGATCGAGACCTTGGGCGTCGCGCTGGTCAGGCTGGCGAGGTACTCGAAGTCTGCCAGCTGGATCGGCTTCTTGTGCTGCACTTTGCCCGAAACGACCATCTTCGGCGGAGCGAAGTGGACGTCCTTGCCGGTGTCGTTCTTGAACGCCTTGGCAATGCCGCCATGCTCTTCGACGCCATCAAGCTGGAGCAGGAAGTCAGTGTGAAAGAAGTACCGGCGGAACTCGCCGTCGGTAATGGCTTTGAGGCCGAGGCTCTCTTGCCATTTGATCAGGTCCGCAATGGCCCGATCCTCGATCGCGCGAAGCTCGGAGTAATCGATATTGCCCGCCGAGCGATGCTCGCGCGCTTCGATCACGCTGCGGGGACGGAGGAACGAGCCGACGTGGTCGGCGCGAGACGGCAGCTTTGTAGGCATGGAAGTGTCCTGTCTGGCTAGTGTTCAAAGCTAGGCCAGGGTCATAACGCGGGCTCGCGCTCGACTGACGTGCACTTGATAAGCCTAAGTCATGCTGCACCGCAACGGGGAAAATCCCGTATTGTCGCGCCGCTTGACCGGACGGGCGCGGCGACATTAGGCAGGACCCAAAGATAAGGGTCACGTCGCCGACGTGCCCCAGGGAGAGCACTGCCGGACATGAAGCACAGAATCTTGATCGCAGCAGCCTGCGCGGCCTTGGCGCTCGCAGGGTGCAAGAAGGACGCCGTCAGCGACGGCATCGGGGCAGAGCAGCTGGTCAACGCCGCCGCCGACACCGCCAACTGGATGACTTACGGCCGCGATTATTCTGAGCAGCGCTACAGCCCGCTCGATCAGATCAATGGCGATACGGTCGGCAAGCTCGGTCTCACCTGGTTCGCCGATCTCGACACCGCGCGCGGCCAGGAAGGCACGCCGCTGGTCATCGACGGCAAGATCTACGTCACCACGGCCTGGAGCAAGGTGAAGGCCTACGACGGCGCCACCGGCAAGCCGCTGTGGGACTATGATCCGAAGGTGCCGGGCGAAACCGGGCCCAAGGCCTGCTGCGACGTCGTCAACCGCGGCATGGCCGCGTGGGGCGACAAGCTCTACCTCGGCACCCTCGACGGCCGCCTGGTCGCGCTCGACCGCAACACCGGCAAGGAAGCCTGGTCCAAGGTCACGGTCGATCAGACCAAGTCCTACACCATCACCGGCGCTCCGCGCGTGATCGACGGCAAGGTCATCATCGGCAACAGCGGCGCCGAGTTCGGCGTGCGCGGCTATGTGACGGCCTATGACGCCGAGACCGGCGAGCAGGCGTGGCGCTTCTACACCGTGCCCGGCGCACCGGGTGAGGACGGCAAGGAACCCGACTACCTCGCCAAGGCGCGCGAGACCTGGAAGGGCGACTTCTGGAAGCTCGGCGGCGGCGGGACCGTGTGGGACGCGATGGCCTACGATCCCAAGCTCGACTTGCTCTACATCGGCGTCGGCAACGGCTCTCCGTGGAACCAGGCCATCCGCTCGCCCGGCGGCGGGGACAACCTGTACCTGTCCTCGATCGTCGCCATCCGGCCCAAGACCGGCGAGTACGTCTGGCACTACCAAGAAACGCCGGGCGAGACCTGGGACTTCACTGCCACCCAGCACATCATGCTGGCCGACATCGAGATCGGCGGGAAGATGCGCCAGGTCCTGATGCAGGCGCCCAAGAACGGCTTCTTCTACGTGCTCGACCGCGCGACGGGCGAGCTGATCTCGGCCAACAACTACGTGCCGCAGAACTGGACCAGCGGCATCGACATGAAGACCGGCCGCCCGATCGTGAACCCTGAGGCCCGCTTCGACCTCACCGGCAAGCCGTTCGTCAGCACGCCGGGCGCGGGCGGCGGGCATAGCTGGCACCCGATGGCCTTCAACCCGAACGAGGGGCTCGTTTACATCCCTGCGATCGAGGCCGCCTTCCCCTACTTTCCTGAAGCCGGTTGGAAGCCCGACCTCAACCGCGGCATGAACACCGGCATCGACCTTTCGGCAGGCGCCATGCCGGCCGATGCCGCTGTGCGCGAAGCCGCAGCAGCCGCCACCAAGGGCGCGCTGATCGCCTGGGATCCGGTGGCGCAGAAGGAGCGCTGGCGCGTGCCCTATCCGGGTCCGTGGAACGGCGGCCTGCTCTCGACCGGCGGCGGCCTGGTGTTCCAGGGTACCGCGGCGGGTAACTTCACCGCCTATGGCGCGCATGACGGCCGCAAGCTGTGGTCGTTCCCGGCCCAGACCGGCATCATCGCTCCGCCGATCACCTACAGCATCAACGGCGAGCAATACGTGGCGGTGCTGGCCGGCTGGGGCGGGGTCTTCCCGCTTTCGCCCGGCGGCATCCTGACCGAGCAGTCGGGTCCGTTGCCGAACATCTCGCGCTTGCTGGTATTCAAGCTCGGCGGCACCGCCAAGCTTCCGCCGGCCAAGCCGTTCGACCGCCGCCCGCTCGATCCGCCGCCGTTCACCGGAACGGCCGCGCAAGTCGCTTCGGGCAAGTACAGCTTCGGCCGTTATTGCAGCCAGTGCCACAACGACGCGGCGATCGGCTCGACCGTGCTGCCCGACTTGCGGCGTAGCGCGGCGATCGAGAGTCAGGACACCTTCATGGCGATCGTCCATGACGGCGCCCTGAAAGACAACGGCATGGTCAGCTTCGCCCCGTCGCTCAGCCGCGACCAGATCGAGGCCGTCCGCCAGTACATCATCAAGCGCGCGAACGAGGACAAGGTGCTGGAGGGGAAGGCGGCGGCCCGCCCCTCCACCACCTGACGGATAGGAATCGACACAGCCGCCACGCGATTGTAACGACCGTTAGCAAGAGGCGCGCCGTGGCGTGCCCGTCCCCCGTTTGCTAGTCTGACCGCAAACAGGGATTCGTTTCGGGAAAGGACCTGTAAATGAACGAAGTCACCACCATCGACCGCACTCAGCGGGAGTATTCTCAGGCCGCCAAGGATTTCCTGGCACGCAAGCCGCAGCTGTTCATCAACGGCGAGTGGGTCGATTCTTCGCACGACAAGACGCTCGACGTCGAAGACCCGTCGAACGGCAAAATCGTCGGCAAGATCGTCGACGCTTCGGACAAGGATGTTGATCGGGCCGTCGCCGCCGCACGCACCGCATTCGACGACAACCGCTGGTACGGCCTGCCGCCGATGCAGCGCGAACGTGTCATGCACCGCTTCGCCGACTTGCTGGAACGCGACGCAGACCTGTTTGCCGAGCTCGAAGCGATCGACAACGGCAAGCCCAAGGGCATGGCTGGCGCGGTCGATATCCCGGGCGCGATCAGCCAGATCCGATTCATGGCCGGCTGGGCCAGCAAGACCGGCGGCCAGGTAATCAACCCCTACACCATGCCGACCGGCACCGTGTTCAGCTACACCGTCAAGGAGCCGATCGGCGTCTGCGCCCAGATCGTGCCGTGGAACTTCCCGCTGCTGATGGCCTGCCTCAAGATCGCTCCGGCGGTCGCCGCGGGTTGCTGCACCGTGCTCAAGCCAGCCGAACAGACCAGCCTCACCGCGCTGAAGCTGGCCGACCTGGTGCAGGAAGCCGGCTTCCCGGCAGGCGTGATCAACATCATCACCGGCAACGGGCACACCGCGGGCGACCGCATGGTCAAGCACCCCGACGTCAACAAGATCGCCTTCACCGGCTCGACCGAGATCGGCAAGGTGATCAACAAGAACGCCACCGACACGATGAAGCGCGTGACGCTCGAGCTGGGCGGCAAGAGCCCGGTCGTCGTCATGCCGGACGTCGACGTCGCCACGACCGCTCCGGGCGTTGCCGGCGCGATCTTCTTCAACTCCGGCCAGGTCTGCGTCGCCGGTTCGCGCCTGTTCGCGCACAAGTCGATCTTCGACGACGTGCTCGAAGGCATGACCAAGACCGCCGACTTCTGGAGCCCGCGCGCTTCGCTCGACCCCGCCGGCCACATGGGCCCGTTGGTGTCGAAGGAGCAGCACGAGAAGGTGCTCGGCTACATCGAAGCCGGCAAGCGTGACGGCGCCAGCGTGGTCATGGGCGGCGACGCCCCGGCCAGCGACGGCGGCTACTACGTCAACCCGACGATCCTCGCCAACGTGAACCCGCAAATGAGCGTGGTTCGCGAAGAGATCTTCGGACCGGTTGTCGTCGCACAGCGCTTCGAAGACCTCGACGAGGTCGCCAAGATGGCCAACGACACCAACTTCGGCCTCGGCGCCGGCGTCTGGACCAAGGATGTCAGCGCGATGCATCGCCTCGCCTCGAAGATCAAATCGGGCACCGTGTGGGGCAACTGCCACGCCACGATCGACACCGCGCTGCCGTTCGGCGGCTACAAGGAGTCGGGTCTGGGTCGTGAACAGGGCCAGGCCGGGTTCGAATGCTACCAGGAAACCAAGACGGTCATCATCCAGCTCTAACGCTGGAGCCATGGTTCCCGCGTGAGCGGGATAGCGAGGCCGGCCTGTCGCGGAGCGTGACAGGCCGGCCTTGTCATACCTGCCCCCCGAATGCATGGGGGCAACGACCGAACCGATTCAGGAACCGCAGACGTGCCCATCGACCTCGCCAAGATCCGCGCCATCGACGTCCACGTCCATGCGGAGGTCTCCTGCCACGATCCGGAAGATCCGGTCATGGGCAAGTATTTCGATGCCGCCAGCGCCTACTTCAAGGCGCCGCGCGAACGGCCGAAAATGCCCGAGATCATCGAGCTTTACCGCGAATCCAACATTGCGCTCGTCCTGTTCACGGTCGACTGCGAAAGCGCGATGGGCGCCAAGCGCGTGAGCAACTACGAAGTCGCCGAACAGGCCGCCAAGAACGACGACATCTGCATGGCTTTCGCCAGCATCGATCCGCACAAGGGCAAGTACGGTGCCCGTGAGGCGCGCGACCTGATCGAGAACTATGGGGTCAAGGGCTTCAAGTTCCACGGCATCGCCCAGAACGCCCATCCCGCCGACCGCATGGCCTACCCGATCTACGAAGTGATCGCCGAATACGGTCTGCCCGCGATCTTCCACACCGGCCACTCGGGCATGGGCACCGGCATGCGCGGCGGTGGCGGCATGCGGCTCAAGTACGGCCAGCCGATCCTGATCGATGATGTCGCGGTCGACTTCCCTGACATGAAGATCATCCTCGCCCACCCCAGCTGGCCTTGGGTCGACGAGAGCCTGTCGATGGCGCTGCACAAGAACAACGTGTTCATCGACTTGTCCGGCTGGAGCCCGAAGTACTTCCCCAAGCAGGTGATCCAGTACGCCAACACCCAGCTCAAGCATAAGATGCTGTTCGGCACCGACTTTCCGCTGATCCACCCGGACAAGTGGATGGCCGCCGCGGCCGAAGTGGGCTTCCGCGAGGAAGTCATGCCGCTGATCATGAAGGACAACGCGGCGAAGGTGCTGGGGCTGGCTTGATCCGCCGCTCAAACTCCCCCCTCCGTTCGTCCTGAGCTTGTCGAAGGACAGGCAGGCGCTAAGCGTGGTTCGACAAGCTCACCACGAACGGAGAAGCTGCGATGCGTGACCCCGACGACATCCTCGCATGGCAGCGCCTGTCGGAGCGCCTGTCGACCTCCGGGAAGTTGGAGCAGGCCGACCCGGAGCGACTGGCCGAGATCGGCGTCAAGCACGTCATCTTTCTCGCCATGGCCGACAATCCCGAAGCCTTGCCGGATGCGGACAACGCATTCGCCGCACAGGGTATCGGCTACACCCACATTCCCGTGCCATTCGACGCGCCCGAGGAAGCGCATTACGAGGCATTCGCAAAGGCGTTGGAAGCGACCGACGGGCCGGTCCACGTCCATTGCATCCTTAACTGGCGTGCTTCGGCATTCTGCTACCGCTACAATCGCGACGTTGCCGGAATGCCCGAGCCTGTGGCACGGGCGCTCATGGAACAACAGTGGTCGCCGGAACGAAGCGACCATCCGGCCGCCCCGCAATGGGCGGCCTTCATACGGGAGAGGGATACCTGATGGATTTTGGCGGCCAGCATATCGTCATCACCGGCGCGTCGAGCGGGATCGGCCTAGTCGCGGCCAAGCTGCTCGCCAGTCGGGGCGCTAGGGTCTCGCTGCTCGCCCGCCGTCAGGAGATGCTCGACGAAGCCGTGGCCGAGATCGGCGCCAACGCCGCGGGCTTTGCTGCTGACGTCGGCGACAAGGCCCAGCTCGAAGCCGCGCTCGACGCGGCAGCCACGCACTTCGGCCCGATCCACGGCCTGTTCGCCAACGCCGGTCTCACCGGCGGCTTCACCCCCGCGGTCCACTTCGACCCCGAGGTGTTCGAACAGACCATCCGCGTGAACCTCACCAGCGTGTTCTGGGCGATCCAGAAAGTCCTGCCCTCGATGATCGAGGCCAAGAAGGGCGTGATCCTGGTCACCGGCTCGATGGGCTCCAAGCGCGGCATGGCGATGAACCCGGCTTACGTCGCCTCGAAGCACGGCGTGCTCGGCCTGACCCGCGCGATCGCGGTGGAGATGGCGCCGCACAACGTCCGCGCCAACTGCATCATCCCCGGCTTCATCCGCACCGAAGCGCTCGACCGCATTCCGCCCGAGCAGCAAGGCAAGATCGAAGCCCGCATCCCCATGCGTCACATGGGCGCTCCGGAAGAACTGGCCGAGGTCGCGGCGTTCCTGCTCAGCGACGCGGCGAGCCATGTCACGGGGCAGGATTGGGCAGTCGACGGGGGCGTTTTGGAAAGCATCGAGGTCTAACAAATGGCATTGAAGTACTACCACGCCGAACCGCTGGCGAATTCGCTCAAGTCCATGCTCCCGCTCAAGGAGAAGGGGCTCGCTTACGAGAGCATCTACGTCGACCTGCACAAGTTCGAGCAGCACTCCGACTGGTTCGTGGCGATCAACCCTGAAGGCCAGGTGCCGGTGCTCGACCATGACGGGACGATCATCACCCACACCACGGTCATCAACGAATACCTCGAGGACGCCTTCCCTGACGCGCCGCCGCTTCGCCCGCGCGATCCGGTCGGTGCGGCGCGGATGCGGTACTGGAACAAGTTCGTCGACGAGCACGTGATGAACCACGTCTCGATGCACGGCTGGCACCGCCTGGTTGGCGTGATCGCACGCAACATCGACGATGGGTCGTTCGAGGAACTGCTGAGCCACATCCCGCTGCCCGACCAGCGCAAGAAGTGGGCGACGGCGCGTTCGGGCTTCTCCGAAGCCGACTTGCAGAACGCCAGCGACAAGATCGACTACGCGCTCGCTAAGGTCGAAAAGCAGCTGGGCGAAACCGCGTGGCTGGCGGGGGATGCCTACACCCTGGCGGACATCAACTTCTACTCGCACTGCGGGATGATGGTGGAGCGGATGTTCCCGGAGAAGGACGTCGCCGCCAAGTACCCGCGCCTGGTCGAGTGGCGCGAGCGGGTTACCGCTCGTCCCGCCGTTGCCGAAGCCTTGAAGGGCGAGGATCGCACGGCCCCCGGCTTGCGCACCTGGAGCGGCGACCGCTGACCAAATCGTCCCGGCTGGGGAGATGACTGGAGGCGGGCGGCCATCGCTGCTAACCGTCTCCAGGTAGGTTAGGCGGAACACTGCCAACCGCAACGCCTCTCCCTTTCCGGTGGGAGAGCACAGGGCAAGACTAAGGGGAAACCAATATATGCGTGCATGGATGTTGCCGGCGAGCTCGGACGGGTTCGACAAGCTTTACGTCGAGACCCTGCCTGACCCGACACCGGGGCCAGGTGAAGTTCTGATTCAAGTCCATGCTTGTTCAATCAATTACCGCGACTTCGCCGTGGCGGCGGGCAAGTACTTTGGCGGAGCGCTGAAGGCTCCGGCCGTGCCGCTCAGCGATGGTGCGGGCCAAGTTGTTGCCGTCGGCGAAGGCGTGACCAAGTTCAAGGAAGGCGACCGGGTTCAGGGCTCGTTCTTCATGAACTGGGTCGACGGCCCGCCGCGCATGAGCGCCGCCCTGGGCGATGGCTTCTCGCCGGGCATGCTCGCCGAACTGGTCGTGCTGCCGGAGAGCGGAGTCGTGCCGATGGCCGAGAGCCTCGACTATGCCGAGGCCTCCTGCCTCCCGTGCGCCGGCGTGACGGCATGGAACGCTCTGTTCGAAGGACCGCGCGCCCTCGTCCCCGGCAACCGGGTGCTGGTGCTCGGCAGCGGCGGCGTGTCGATGCTGGCCTTGCAACTCGCCCGCGCTGGCGGGTGCGAGGTGATCGCAACCTCCTCCTCCCACCAGAAGCTGGAGCGCATCCGCGAGCTCGGTGCCGCGCACACGGTCAACTACAAGACGATCCCCGACTGGGGCCGCTTCGTCGGCCAGGATCTGGGCGGCGTGGACAAGGTCGTCGAAGTCGGCGGCGCGGGCACGGCGGAGCAATCGATGGCTGCCCTGCGCAGCCAGGGTGAAGTGGCGCTGATCGGCGTTCTGTCTCCCGAAGGTGGACCCAACCCGCGCGGGTTGATGATGACCGCGGGCTCGATGCGCGGGATCTTCGTTGGCCCGGCCGCGATGGCCCGGCGTCTCAACGCGGCGGTCGATGCCAACGGCATCAAGCCGCTGATCGGCCGGCGCTTCGGCTTCGACCAGGCCAAGGATGCCTATGCCCACGCCTGGGGTCCAGAGAGCTTCGCCAAGACGGTGATCGAACTGGCCTGACCGATTGACGGGGGCCCAGCCCTCCCTCATCGTCCTGCGCAATCCAGGGGCGGCGTAGAACCGCCCCGGATTGCTTCGCTCGCAACGACGGGCGACGGGGAGAGGGAGAGACATGGCCACAATCGCTCAAGCTGCGCCTACCGGCCGGCGCTACGAACTGACGCTGCTGCTGCTGCTCACGCTGGCGAACGGTGTGGTCGCCTTCGATCGGCTGACGGTGGCGTTTCTTGCGCCGTACATCGTCGCCGACCTCGGCCTCTCGAACGCCGAAGTGGGCTGGCTCGCGGGAGCCCTATCGGGCGCGGTGGCATTGAGCGCCTTCTTCGGCGGGCGCCTCGCCGATCGCACCGGACGGCGCAAGACGATCCTGATCATCTGCACCCTGGTGTTCTCGCTCGGCTCGGGCGCAGGCGGGCTGGCGCTGACCTTCACCACCCTGCTCGCGGCCCGCTTCGCGCTCGGCATTGCCGAGGGACCGATGGTGCCGATCGGCCAGACCGTCATCGCCGAAACCAGCCAACCCGAGCGGCGCGGGGTCAACATGGGCTTCATGCAGATGGTCGGCGCTTTCGGCCTGGCTGGCTTCCTCGGCCCAATCGTGGCGACCCAGCTGGCCGACGACCACGGCTGGCGCACCGCGATGTTCCTCTCGATCCTGCCGGGACTGCTGCTCGCCGTGCTCCTCGCGGTGTTCATGTGCCCCGACCCGAAAACGCCACCCGCTCAGAACGAAGCTGCTGCCAACTTCGTCCAGGCCCTCCGCACCCTGCTAGCCCTGCGCAACATGCGCGTGGCCCTCGCGGTCGCGGCCTGCGTAACCGCCTGGCTGGTGCTGCAGAACACCTTCCTCTCGCTGTTTCTGACTGAGGACAAAGGCCTTTCGCCCACCACTGCGGGCTGGGTCATTTCGATGGGCGGCATTGCCGGCATCGTCGGCGGTATCGGCCTGCCGTTCCTGTCCGACCGCATCGGCCGCAAGCCGGTTCTGATCTGGGGTTCGCTCGCCTGCGTCGGCTCGCCTCTCGCGCTCCTCTTGCTGCCCGGCGACCCGACTCTGCTGGCAGGCGCCATCCTGATCGGTTGGCTGCCGCTGGGCATCGCCCCGCTCTATTGCGCCACCGTTCCCGCCGAGAGCGTCAGCCCCGCGCTGGTCACGACGGCGGTCGGCCTGTCGATGGGCACGGCCGAGTTCGTCGGCGGAGTAATCCTGCCCCCGGTCGCGGGCCAGGTGGCCGATAGCTACGGCCTCTCCGCAGTCTTCATCATCTGCATCGCGCTTGCCTTGCTGGCCGGGTTCGCGGCATTGTTCCTGACGGAGACCGCCCCCCGGATCGCCGGAGCGCCAAAGGAAGCCTGAACCATGTGGGAAATCCGCGTCACCCCGGCCGGTGACTTCGACAACCATGCTCTCGAATACGAGCACATCAAGGTCGAGCCGCTCTCGGGCGCCATGGGAGCCGAGATCGTCGGTGTGCGCCTGCCGGACTTATCCGACGCCGCGTTCGAGGAACTCAAGCAGGCGCTCTATCGCCACAAGATGATCTACCTGCGCGACCAGTTCCTCACTCATGCCGAGCATGAGGAATTCGGCGCGCGGCTCGGGCCCTTCGCGGTCGATGCCTATACGCAAGGGGTGCCCGGCCATCGCGAGGTCCACCCGATCATCAAGGAAGCAGAGACCAAGTCCGCCAGCCTGTTCGGCGGCGGCTGGCACACCGACTCGCCGTTCCTCGAAGAGCCGCCCGCGATCACCACCTTGCGCGCGGTCGAGGTTCCGCCGTTCGGCGGCGACACCAGCTGGGCCAATTGCGCGCTCGCCTTCCGCCACTTGAGCAAGACCTACCAGGACATGCTCCGCCCCCTGCGGGTGCACATGAGCGCAGCAAACAACTACGCCACGCAGACCAAGCTGATGGGCAAGGCGATCCCGTTCGCCGACAAGGAGCAGTTCGAACAGGGCCAGCGCGGGACTTACCACCCGCTCGTGCGCACCCACCCGGAGACTGGCGAGGAATCGCTCTACATCTGCGACACTTACACCGCCGGGTTCGAGGGCATGACCACCTTCGAAGCCAAGCCGATCGTCGACTTCCTGGTCGTGCACTGCACCCAGGCCGCGTTCTGCTGCCGCTTGCGCTGGGAGGCGGGCATGGTGGCGATGTGGGACAACCGCACCGCGATGCACCTCGGACCCAACGACTACGACGGCTACCGGCGCGAGATGTACCGGACGACGACCGCGGGGACCAAGCCGGTCTGATCTTCGAAGTTGGTTCTTCTTGGATCAGCAACGTGGTACCTGCTGCGCCGCGGTCGCTTCCTGAATAGGGAGAGCCTCCATGCGCAAGTTGATGATGGTGATGTTACCGCTGGTCCTCGCCGCCTGTAACAACCAGCCGGCACAAGAACCCGAAGCCACCGAAACGCCCACTGCGACACCGGAGCCTGTGGCCCTGGTCTCGGCCAACGGCTCTCCGGCAGGCGCTTACCAGGTCACGACGAAGGACGGCACAGTGTCCAACACCGTGCTGGCCGCAGACGGAACTTACACCGACACCGACGCAAAGGGCGTCGTGACCGCGCAGGGCACCTGGGCCGTTGTCGATGGCAAGACCTGCTTCACCCCGACCACCGCTGGCGTAGAGGCGGCCTGCTACACCGAAACCACGCCTGCGGCTGACGGTTCGTTCACAGCCACGCCGGCAACAGGCGATCCGGTTACGGTTCGGCCGGCGCCGACTCCAGCGGCGGCCGCTACGCCGACGGCGGCTGCGACCTAGCAGTTCTAAAGATCCTCCTCGAGCAAGCTCGGGGAGGATTTTTGATCACGCAAAGGCGCAAAGGCGCGAAGATCTAATACCCACCCGTCGTCATCCCCGCGAACGCGGGGACCCAGTCGACTCCTTGCGCTGCTCCGCGCTAGGTTCCCGCGTTCGCGGGAATGACGAAAAGGGGGACGATGTTGAACGAGTTCTTCGCGCCTTTGCGCCTTTGCGCCTTTGCGTGACATGCCCTTTCTCTTTTTCCGTTCGTCCTGAGCCTGTCGAAGGACGCCAGCGTGGTTCGACAAGCTCACCACGAACGGGAGGCAGGTGTGATCTCTGTCCCTCCGCGCCTCAATCGGCGAAGAAGTTCAGCTCCAGCAGCACGTTGTTCGGATCGGGCGTAAAAATCTGCCGCAAGTTGATCGCGCTCACCAGGTTCTCCTGATACTCCGCCCCCATCGCGTCGAGCCGACCCTTCACCTCGTCATATCCGACACACTTGAGCGCCACATGGTGCAGCGCGCCGGTCAGCGAACCGGGCTCAACTTCACGATCATAAGTCCGATAACAGTCGAGCGAATTGATGTGGATAATCGCCCGATTCTCGGCGTCGAACATCCACGTCGCCGTCTGCGGCGTGAGCGGCGGGGGTGCGTCCTTGCGCACCAGGCCGAGCAGTTTTCCGTAGAATTCTGCCGTCTCATCAAGCCTATCGGTGATGATGTTTACGTGATCGAGCGCTTCCACATTCATGCCACTTTGTCCTCTCACAGCCCTCCTGCATCGGAGGGCCGCTTTCCACTTGCGTGCCTAGCCCAATATTGTATGCGGCGCATACAATTTCGCATACGTGATTCATTCACAGATGAGAGGAAGTCTGATGGCCCAGAATCTTGAACAGATCCTGCAGAATACGCCCGATATCGTGGCTAAGCTGCGCAATTCCCAGATCGGCGCTTACGTCTATCCGGTCGTTGCCCCTGAGTTCTCCAACTGGCGTTCGGAGCAGTGGGCCTGGCAGCACAGCGCAGTGCTGTTCGACCAGTCGCACCACATGTTCGACCTGTACATCAAGGGTCCGGACGCGCTGAAGCTCCTCTCGGACACGATGGTCAACTCGCCGGCCGGTTGGGAAGTCAACAAGGCCAAGCAGTACGTTCCGACCACCCCGGCCGGTCACGTCATCGGTGACGGCATCATCTTCTACCTGGCTCCGGAAGAGTTCGTCTATGTCGGCCGCGCGCCGGCTGCCAACTGGCTGATGTTCCAGGCCCAGAAGGGCGGCTACAACGTCGACATCATCAACGATCCGCGCTCGCCGAGCCGCCCGATGGGCAAGCCGGTGAACCGCATCTCCTGGCGCTTCCAGATCCAGGGCCCGCAGGCCTGGAACGTGATCGAGAAGCTCAACGGCGAGAAGCTCGACAAGCTCAAGTTCTTCAACATGAGCGAGATGAAGATCGGCAACAAGACCGTCCGCACCCTGCGTCACGGCATGGCCGGCTCGCCGGGTCTCGAAATCTGGGGTCCGTACGAAGAGCAGGATTACATCCGCGACGAGATCCTCAAGGCTGGTGAAGAATTCGGCCTGATCGCCGTCGGTTCGCGCGCCTATCCGTCGAACACGCTGGAATCGGGCTGGATCCCGAGCCCGCTGCCTCCGATCTACACCGGCGACGAACTCAAGGATTACCGCGAGTGGCTCGGTGCCGACAGCTATGAAGCTACCGGCGCGATCGGTGGTTCGTTCGTCGGCAAGTCGATCGAAGAGTACTACCTGAACCCGTGGGAACTCGGCTACGGCCCATTCGTGAAGTTCGACCACGACTTCATCGGCGCCGACGCGCTGAAGAAGATCGATCCGTCGGTCCAGCGCAAGAAGGTCACGCTCGAGTGGAGCGCGGACGACATGAAGAAGATCCAAGGCTCGATGTTCGACCCCGAGGGCGAGCAGTACAAGTTCTTCGACCTTCCGCTCGCGAACTACGCCAACAGCAACTACGACCGCGTCGTGGATGCCGACGGCAACACCGTGGGTCTGTCGCTGTTCACCGGCTACTCGTACAACGAGAAGAAGGCGCTCAGCCTGGCCACCATCGACCACGAAATCCCGCTCGGCACTGAGCTCCACGTTGTGTGGGGTGAGGAAAACGGCGGCACCAAGAAGACCACGGTCGAGCCGCACAAGCAGCTCAACGTCCGTGCGATTGCTTCGCCGGTGCCGTACGGCAAGATGGCGGCTGACACCTACGCCACTGGCTGGCGCACCAGCCGGAACGCCGTTCCGGCCTAATAAGCTAGGCAAGGCCTCACTCCCCCCCGAGGCCTTACCCGAAGATGGCCCATGGACCCTACGGGTTCATGGGCCATTGCTTTGGGGGTTAGTCCCCCTTGGCAACGGCTCACATCAGGGCATGTTACCGCGGGGCATCCAAGGGATGGCGGATAAGTTCCGTGCCAGGGCTGCACCGGCTCTGATCCGGCTCCTGCACCGTTCTCGGGACGGCTCCTCCCCCGCAGGGGGGACGGTAAGTGAGGAGCGTGCGATGGCGAACTATGTGCTGGTCCACGGCGCCTGGGGCGGTGGGCATGGCTACGAGCAATTGGCGGGCGATCTGCGCGAAGCAGGCCATCGGGTCCTGGTTGCGGCTCTCACGGGCCTCGGAACGCGATCGGCCCAATTGCATCCGGGCATTACGCTATCCAACCACATCGGCGACGTCTGCGAGCAGATCGAGGATGCGGGCTTCAAGCGCTTCATTTTGGCCGGCCATTCCTATGGCGGCATGGTCATCACCGGTGTGGCGGCGCGGCTCGGATCGAAGATCGACGCGATCGCCTATATCGACGCCTTCCTGCCCGCCGACGGGGAGTCGCTGTGGGACATTACCGGCGACTTCGAGCACAACTGGTACATCGACAGCCAGAAATACACGCCCGGCCTCGTCGCCCCGATCGGTTCGGTCGATTTCGAGCCCGTGCCCGGCCAGATCGGCCGCCACCCACTGCTAACCCTGACCGAAGCCGTGCGCCTCACCGGAGAGGAAGAGAAGATCCCCCGCCGGGCCTATATCTTCGCCAGCAACTGGGAACCCTCCCCCTTCGTCCGCTTCCGCGACCAAGTGCAGGCGGAAGGCGGCTGGGAGTACCACGACAGCCATTCGAGCCACTTCGTGATGGTCGACCAGCCCGCACAGTTGCGCGAGATCATGCTGGACCTGGCAGTTGCCAAGGTCGCGGCACCGGCCAGTTCTGGGCGATAAGCCCGCCGATAACGACCGCGCGCTTTCCGATGGCTATTTCGTGAGCAATGCCAGTTGGTATGTGAGGAAGGCCTCGTCGCGCTGCCAGCCTTCGCGCTCGTAGACGGCTTGAGCGGTGCGATTGTCGACCGCCGTCGACAGGGTCAAGCGAACCGAGCCCTCGTTGCGGGCGAACTCTGCCGCATGTCGCAAAAGCGCCGACCCTGCCCCCTGCCCGCGCGCTTCGGGCGCGACGAACAGGTCGTTCAGGATGAAGGTGCGCGCCATGCCGGCGGAAGTGAATGACGGATAGAGCTGGGTGAACCCCACGGCCCCGACGTCATCGCTCGCAAGGAAAACCACCGACTCCGCTTTGGTGAGCCGGTCAGACAGGAATGTCCGCGCTCCATCAAGGTCCGGCGCTTGCCGATAGAATTGCCGGTACCCATCGAACAGCACCGCCAGCGCATCAAGATCGGCGAGTGTCGCCCGCCTAATTTGTACGCCCCCAGCCATCACTACCGCCGGTTTAGCGCAGACTCGCTCTCGGCCATCAGGGCAGCGATGATCTCGGGGACTGGCTCTTCCTTGCTGACCATACCGACCGACTGACCCGCCATCAGGCTGCCGTTCTCGACATCGCCGTCGATTACCGCACGGCGCAGCGCGCCGGCCCAGAAGCGTTCGATTAGCAGTTGCGCTTCACCCATGTCGACCGAGCCCGCGTCGAGCAGGTTGGCGACTTCGCGCTGCTTGGCGGTGAACTCCTCGGTGCCCTTGTTCTTGAGCGCGCGAACCGGGATCACCGGCAGGCGCGGGTCGATCTGTACGCTGGCCACGGCGTCACGCGCGTTGGCGCGGAAGAACGCCTTCTTGAAGTCGGGATGCGCGATGGATTCGGTCGCGCAGGCAAAACGGGTGCCAAGCTGTACGCCGACCGCACCCATCTCGAGGTAGCCGGCCATCGCCTCGCCCCGGCCGATGCCGCCGGCGACGAACACCACGTGGCTCTCAGCCAGTTCGGGCAGAAATTCCTGCGCCAGCACGCTCGTCGCCACCGGACCGATGTGACCGCCGGCTTCCATTCCTTCGATCACCAGCGCGTCACCGCCCGAACGGAGCAACTTCTTCGCCAGCGCCAAGGTCGGCGCGAACACGATGACCTTCGCCCCGAACGCCTTGATCGCCTCGACACTGCCCTTGGGCGGAATGCCGCCCGCGAGCACGACGTGACCGACCGAGTGCTTGCCGCAGATTTCGATCAGTTCGAACAAGTCGGGGTGCATTGTAATCAGGTTGACGCCGAACGGCTTCACCGTGAGCGTCTTGGTCGCGGCGATCTCCGCGTCGAGCAGCTCGGGCGTCATCGCGCCACAGGCGATCACCCCGAAGCCGCCGGCATTGCTGATCGCCGAGACGAGATTGCGTTCGGAAACCCAGCTCATGGCGCCGCACAGGATGGCATGTTCGCTACCGAGGAACTCAGATCCACGGCGCATCAGGGCTGAAGTCTTGGGAAAGGCTGTCATCGGCGCCGCTTAATGGGCGATCGCTTTCGCTGCAAGCGTGGCGCAACCTAGATCCTCCCCGAGCTTGCTCGGGGAGGGGGACCGCCGCCGGAGGCGGTGGTGGAGGGGTGTTGCGCTTGGCCGCCTACCCCTCCGTCACGCGCTTGCAGCGCGCGCCACCTCCCCGAGACAAGCTCGGGGAGGATCTGGACCGGCGATTAATCGCTTTTTCCGCACTCGGTGACGCAAGTTAATCGCTTCGCTCGATGCAAAGGCGGAGCTAGCCTCAACGAAAGAATCGCCACTCAGAGGAGACGGATCATGGATGCGAAGACAGGCTCAATCGACGGTTGCCCGATGGGACATACGGGCGGAGTACGCAGCTTGCTTGGCCGCACCAACAGGGACTGGTGGCCCGAAATGCTGGCGACCGAGATCCTCAATCCCAACGGCCCGTCGAACCCGCTGGGTGAAGACTTCAACTATGCCGAAGCGTTCAACACGCTCGACTATAACGCGCTCAAGGCCGACCTGACCGCCCTTATGACCGACAGCCAGCCTTGGTGGCCGGCGGACTATGGCCACTACGGCCCGTTCTTCATCCGCATGGCCTGGCACGCGGCGGGAACCTATCGCACGGCCGACGGACGCGGCGGCGCCAACAGCGGGCAACAGCGCTTCGCCCCGCTCGACAGCTGGCCCGATAACGGCAACCTCGACAAGGCCCGGCGCCTGCTGTGGCCGATCAAGCAAAAGTACGGCAAGGCCATCAGCTGGGCCGACCTGTTCATCCTGACCGGCAATGTCGCCATCGAAAGCATGGGCGGCCCGGTCTTCGGCTTCGGCGGCGGCCGTCCCGACGTGTTCGAGCCAGAACGCGACATCTACTGGGGCTCGGAAGACAAGTGGGTCAACGAAGGCGTGCAGACCCGCATCGATCTCGAACAAGGCCTGGAAGAGCTCGAAGGCCCGCTCGCCGCGATCCAGATGGGTCTGATCTACGTCAACCCGGAAGGACCGGGCGGCAATCCCGATCCGCTGCTGTCAGCGCGCGACATCAAGGAAACCTTCCACCGCATGGCGATGAACCATGAGGAAACCGTCGCGCTCACGGCGGGCGGCCACACCTTCGGCAAGGCGCACGGCAATGGCGACGCCTCGCTGCTCGGCGCGGCTCCGGCTGGCGGCGATCTCGCGGCGCAGGGCTTCGGTTGGGTTTCCAGCCACGAGAGCGGCGGCATTGGCGAACACGCCGTGACCAGCGGCATCGAGGGCGCGTGGGTCAATACGCCGACGGAGTGGAGCGAGAACTACTTCCGCCTGCTGCTCGACTATGACTACGAGCTCGTCCACTCGCCCGCAGGGGCCCAGCAGTGGCAGCCGGTCAACCAGAAGCCCGAGGATATGGCACCGGCATCGTGGGATCCGAACATCAAGGTCCCGACGATGATGACCACCGCCGACATGGCGCTCAAGATCGACCCGGAATTCCGCGTAATCAGCGAGAAGTTCCGCAACGATCACGAGGCCTTCAAGGATGCCTTCGCCCGCGCCTGGTTCAAGCTGACCCACCGCGACATGGGCCCCAAGGCCCGCTATCTCGGACCGGAAGTTCCGGCCGAAGACCTGATCTGGCAGGATCCGGTTCCCGCGGGCACCACCCCTTCGGAAGCCGAGGTCAGCGCGGTGAAGGCCAAGATCGCCGCGAGCGGACTTACCGTGAGCCAGTTGATTAAGGCCGCCTGGGCCTCTGCCAGCACTTATCGCAAGTCGGACTTCCGCGGCGGCTCCAACGGCGCACGCGTTCGTCTGGCGCCGCAGAAGGACTGGGAGGTCAACGAACCGGCGATACTCGCAACGGTGCTAGGCACGCTGGACGGCCTGCGCGGCTCGCTGTCGCTGGCCGACGCGATCGTGCTCGGCGGCGTGGTTGGCCTTGAGAAGGCGATCAAGGATGCGGGCGCTAACGTGGCGGTCCCGTTCACCGGCGGCCGTGGCGACGCTTCCGAGGCGCAGACCGACGCGGAAAGCTTCGCGGTGATGGAACCGCAGGCCGATGCGTTCCGCAACTACCTGCCGAAGAAGCTGGCGGTGAAGACCGAGGAACTGATGCTCGACCGCGCCTCGTTGCTCGGCCTGTCGGTGCCGGAAATGACCGTCCTGGTCGGGGGCCTGCGTGTCCTCGGCGCCAACCACGGCGAGCGTGGGCACGGCCACTTCACCAAGCGGTCGGGCCAGCTGACGAACGACTTCTTCGTCAACCTGCTCGACATGACCAACGTGTGGAAGGCGGTCGATGGCTCGGATGACGAGGAATACATCGCCACCGACCGCGCCGGCGGCCACGAGACCTGGCGCGCGACCCGCGCCGACCTGGTGTTCGGCTCCAATTCGGAGTTGCGCGCGGTAGCCGAGGTCTATGCCGAGAAGGGCGGCCAGGAGAAGTTCGTGAAGGACTTCGTCAAGGCCTGGACCAAGGTGATGGATGCGGGCCGCTTCTAACCTGAAGTGACCTCATGCGGGCGGCGGCACGGCGCCGTCGCCCGCCCCTCCCGGAACCATTCCCGCGCCTGCCGCATATTCCCTGCACAACCAGCAGGAGACCGCGCGTGAAGGGGTTCGTCGACGATATCGAGAAGCTGACACTGGATAACACCGACTTCCGCCGGGTTATCTACACCGGGCACAATATCCAGCTGGTGCTGATGTCGATCAATCCCGGCGAGGAGATCGGCGCCGAAGTCCACGACGACCGCGACCAGTTCTTCCGGGTGGAAGGCGGCGAGGGGATCATCTCGATCGACGGCGTCGACCACGCGGTGAAGGACGACGATGCGGTGATCGTGCCGCAAGGGGCGAAGCACAACGTCAAGGCGACCGGCTCAGCGCCGCTCAAGCTCTACACCATCTACGGCCCGCCCGAGCATATCGACGGGACGGTGCACGTGACTTGCGAGGATGCGCACAAGGCGCACGAGCATTTTGATGGGAAGACGACGGAGTAGGAGGGCTGTTAGGGACCGTCCGACCGCAATGCGTCGACGAATTCATCCGGTCGATCCACGTGGATGCCTAGTTTCGAGACGGACTTCGAAGTTCCAAACGGCCCGTGCAAAGTGATCTGTCCATGAAATTGCATCAGGACGTTGGGAGAAGAGGCAGCCCCCATCTTGGCCAGGCCTTCTTCAATCGGCACGCCTGGAAGAATTCGGCTTACCTTTTCCAGTACGGTTCTTGGGAAGCTTGCCCATTGGATATTCCCAATCCTCAAAGTGACGTGATTGGCGCTCAAGATGGACGGGCGATTGCGGAGTGATTTCAGCAATCCGAAGATATAGATCGCACTAAAGATTCCGATCGCGGTGACGACTGACGCGAGGTCATGCGACAGCTGCCGCAAGACGATATGGAGCAAAGCGATCTCGACGAAGCTGAGCACCAGTACCGCAACAAGCATTGGCGCAATCATGCCGTATGATGTGAAAGACCTTTCGCCCGTCGAAAGGCCCGGACGACGCCAACTGGTGAAAGCCGCCCACAATATCCCAAGTTCGAGACGCAACACGGGGGCCATCTTCACCGGAAAAAACGCCTCAAGAACGCGCTCATCCAAATCGTGGGCCGTCGGCCGCGCCACCAGAACCCGAACAAACCCAAGCATGAGGTGAAGTCCCACCGGAAATGCTAGTGCCGCTAAGAGGAGCGGTTGATCGAGTTCGCTGGACAACCACTCGGGATAGGTCACCAGGAGAAGGAGAAGCTGTGCTCCCGCCCAGACTTTTGCAATGTCCGCGATGCCTTGCGGCCGCGAGCCGCTTCTCCAAACCCATATTGCCGCCAGGATCGGGGAACTTACTGACACGAACCCTGCGACTGGTTCTGGGGGCAATGCTCCGGCTGTCCACCTCGCCATGAACAGGAAGCCGAACGTGAAAATTATTGAAGCGAGCCGACGACCACTTTCTCTTTTTCGACCTGGAAGAGTGTCCGGACGTTCACCCACCGGCGTGCGATCTCGCGAAATTGCCTGTCACTGGTGTCTTGGAGGCCAACTCAACAACAGAAGAAGTTGCGTCTATGGCAGCGCGTTCAAATTCGGCGGGTGCAATGCCTCCAATGGCGTTCAATGCCACCGCCTTGGTCTTATCGCATGGAAAATCGCGAATAATATCCTTTAGAATTCCAACAGTTTCATCGTTCCCAAGCCAACCAGCAGACTCGATGATGAATAGCCGATTTGAAAGTAGATCTCCTGCCCCCCCTACGATTTTCGACTCTTCTACATCGAAAATATACTGCTGCTGCCAATTCGGCATTGAATTTCGACAAATAATATTGAGAGAAACTGACACGTCCTCCGGCACATATTGAATATGAAGGTCCTTTCCGGATCGAAAATTGATCATCCGCCCAGGACTGAGTTGAAAACGACCCTGATATTCGAGGTCAACCCCTTCTCCGGCATACCCCTCATACAGAGCATAGTCATACGTATATATATCGGTTTCATAGCCAGGACCGAAATACCCAATAGTTAAGAAATCAAAGTTGTGATCGTGTGGCAAATCATATGAATATAATCTCTTCTCAAACTCCTCCGTTCGCTTACCAAGCTTTATAGGCAACCAGATATTTGCCCTAAGGTAGAAATCACTATTGCTCTTTATGTGCAGAGACTGAGGTTGATTTCCATTTTTGCTCGCGCCATCAATTATATCAATTAATTCATTGTGGTAACAATTCAGAACAAATTCCCGATTGTTTGCCAGTGCTCGAAGTGACCATGCGTGCTCTAAGAGGCTGTCGCTGTCTCCAGGGATGACATTCGACGTGATGAAATCGAAAAATTCATCAAGTTCGAACGATTTATCTGTTTCGATGTCGAGTATTTGACTCATCGAATTATCTCCCCGCCAAGGAGTGGGCTTTCCTTCGATCTAGCCAAAGACCTCACCTCAGGATGAGGATCGGACGTCAACTTGGCGATCGCCTTAAGGCCAGCTTCTTCGTCAATGGCAGCAATCGTCTGCGCAGCAGCCCAACGAACAAAGTGACGTTCATGCTGAAGAAGAGGAAGAACTAGATCGACTGTTTCGCCGTTTCCGCATGTCGATAATAACGTCAATAAAGTCGTCAAATTGCTTTCAAATGATTCGATTGGCGCGAGGGCAATGGCCTTGTTGGTCTCTCGAGAAAAGGTCCATTCGAAAGACTCTAACGGCGAGCCATTCAGGCGAAGGGTCAAACCCCTCGCCCCCGTGTCACTGGCAGGCCGCCAATCCAATATATCAGTCGATCCGGGCCGCATTACGATCTGATTTTTGCCGGGGGTCACGCTTTCAATCTCAGTTATTGAAAGATCACGATCCAGGACAGAAAAATCATTTGGCCGATTGCAGCGATATCGAACGACTTTTACAGAGTCGGTCTTCCCTATATTTGATTGAATGGCGTTAATAGGAGATAGGTACAAATATCTAGTTATTCTATTATGAAATATTACAGACCATCCGCTGAACGGAGTTCTATGTAATACTATGAAACTTCCAGACGTCCGGTCAGCGGTAATAGGTAAGTGATTGTCGCGTATCTGAGTCAAAATGCCATTCATGACTTCGACGTGCAGGTTGCGAGCCAGAGCTTCCGCAAAGACGCTCAATGACAGATCAAAAAAGGCGTCCGGATCACGCGCCCTAATTATCTCATCATCGAGATGTTGGGCGATTTCGTTGAATTCCATCTCCTGGCCCCCTCGAATGAGGGGGACACGAAGTCCCCCTCTTCTTGAAATCAGAGGCCGAAATCAGGAAGCGATAACGATCGCCCAAATGACGGCGATGATGGCTACCGACTCGGTTGCGCCTGCCTTATCCACGGGACTGGCAAGTTCTGGCAACGAAAGGGCGGGCTTTCCTTTAGTCCATTTCATCGGTTTTCTCCCATAAAGCCGCAGCGCTGTTTTGCTGACCGGCTCCAGGAAGGCTAATTCACCAGATTGAAACTTAAATACGTGATATTACTGATGAATATTGGTGTATCCGGAGCCAATTGCACAACGCCAGCCCCTCCACCATCCGCTTCGCGGACGGTCCCCCTCCCCATCGCTTCGCGACAGGGAGGATTGGTTTTCAAATCACTCCGCCGGTTCGTCCGAATCGAGCCCGTAAGCCGTGTGCAACACGCGCACGGCCAGCTCGGTCTCGTCCTCGTCGATCAGCACGCTGATCTTGATCTCGCTGGTGGAGATCGCCTGCACGTTGATGCCGCGATCGGCCAGCGCACGGAACATCGTCGCTGCGACGCCCGCGTGGCTGCGCATGCCGACGCCCACGACCGAGATCTTGGCGACCTTGCTGTCGGTGATGATGCGGTTGAAGCCGATGGTGTCGCGCTTGTCCTCGAGCAGCGCCTGGGCGCGGGCGAGGTCGGCTTGGGGGACGGTGAAAGTCACGTCCGTCTCGCCCTTATCGCGGCCGACATTCTGGATAATCATGTCGACGTTGATCGCCGCTTCGGCCAGCGGGCCGAAGATGTGCGACACGGCGCCCGGCCGGTCGGGCACGCGGGTGAGTACGACACGGGCCTCGTTCTTGTCGTGAGCGATGCCGGTGACCAGCTGGCTTTCCATCTGCGAACCTTCCATTTCCTCGTCGGAGACGATCATCGTGCCGGGCAGGTCGTCTGCCGGCGGGGCATCCTCGTCGATGAAGCTGGAGAGCACCTGCACGCGCACCCCTTCCTTCATCGCCAGACTGACCGACCGCGTCTGCAGCACTTTCGCGCCAACAGACGCCAGCTCGAGCATCTCCTCGTACGTAACGTATTTGAGCTTGCGCGCCCGGGCGACGATCCGCGGATCGGTGGTGTAGACCCCGTCCACGTCGGTGTAGATGTCGCACCGGTCGGCGCCGATTGCCGCAGCCACCGCGACCGCCGAAGTGTCCGAACCGCCACGGCCGAGCGTAGTGACGCGGTTCTCTGCGGAAAGACCCTGGAAGCCGGGGATGACGGCGATCTCGCCACCATCCATCGCCTCAACAAGAGCCGCGGAATCGATGTCCATGATGCGCGCCTTGGCGTGCGCCTCAGCCGTATGGATCGGCATCTGCCAGCCGAGCCACGAACGCGCCTTGCAGCCCATGGCTTGCAGCGTCAGCGCCAGGAGGCCGCTCGTGACCTGCTCACCGCTGGCGACGACGACGTCGTATTCCGCCGGATCGTAAAGCGGATTGGCCTCGCGGCAGAAGTTGACCAGGCGATCGGTCTCGCCAGCCATCGCCGAAACGACCACCGCAACCTGGTGCCCGGCGGCCTGCTGCTTGCGCACGATATTGGCCACGCGGCGGATGCGCTCGGTCCCGGCCATAGAGGTGCCGCCGAATTTCATCACAATGCGGGCCACGAATTAGCGCTCCTGCTGGTCTCAAGTTCCGCGCGCTGTTAGGGGTGAGCGATGCCCGATGCAACTGTCGCAAATGCAACCATCCGTCCGGAGGAAGCGGCGCACTTCGCTGCGCTGGCGAAAGACTGGTGGAACCCCAAGGGCAGCTCGGCCATGCTGCACCGCCTCAACCCCGTGCGCCTGGCCTTTCTGCGCGAAGCGATCGACCGCCATTGGGACGGCAATTCCACCAGCATGAAGCCGCTCGCGGGCAAGAGCGCACTCGATGTCGGTTGTGGTGCGGGTCTGCTGTGCGAGCCGCTTGCCCGGCTCGGCGCGGACATGACCGGTGTAGATGCGGCGGCTGAGAACGTCGAGGCAGCGGCAATCCACAGCGAAGGCTCCGGGCTCGACATCCGCTACATGGCAGGCGAGCTCTCCTCACTCGGCCTGGGTCAGTTCGATCTAGTCACCTCGATGGAAGTAATCGAGCACGTGGCCGACAAGGCGGCCTTCGTTTCGCAACTGGCGGACCGTCTCGCGCCCGGCGCACTGATGGTGCTTTCAACCCCAAACCGCACCCCGCAATCACGCCTGCTGCTGATCGGCGCGGCCGAGGCAGTCGGCATGGTTCCACGCGGCACCCATCACTGGGACGACTTCGCCACGCCCGACGAACTGCGCGAGCTACTCGCCGAGGCCGGCCTCACCATGAGCGAGCCGCGCGGGATCGCGTTCTCGCCGATGAAGGGCCTGCATCTCTCGAGCGACCTGTCGCTCAACTACATCGTGACCGCCACGAGGACCTAGAACCGGGGGGCTTTCCAGAATGCGTTACCTGATTGCCGGGCTGACCGCCCTTGGCCTGGCCAGCACCGCCCAGGCCGAAACCGTCTACGTCACCGCCGGGCGCCTGCTCGACGTCGAGCGCGGCCGTTATGTGGAAGCGCCGCTGATCCGGATCGAGGACGGGCGGGTCGCCGAGGTCAGCAGCGGTGCCGCCCCCGCTGGCGCCACAGTGATCGACCTTTCCGGCAAGACCATCCTGCCCGGCCTGATCGACATGCACGTCCACCTCGACGGGCGTCCCGAATATAGCGGCTACAGCTCGCTGCAATTCACCGACCGGTTCTGGACCGTGCTCGCAGTCGAGAACGCGCGCCGCATGCTGCATGCCGGCTTCACCACCGTGCGCAACGTCGGTGACGAGGACTACAACATCGCCGGTGTCGACCAGGCGATCGACGAAGGCTGGGTGCCCGGCCCGCGCATCGTCAACGCCGGTTATGCGCTGGGCGCCACCGGCGGGCATTGCGACGAGACCTACCTGCCGCCGAGCTTCCACGCCAAGAGCCCCGGCGCCGGTGATGGGGCAGAGGAACTGCGCGCCCATGTGCGCGAGCAG
Organism: Altererythrobacter sp. Root672; assembly: GCF_001427865.1. Lineage (NCBI taxonomy): Bacteria > Pseudomonadati > Pseudomonadota > Alphaproteobacteria > Sphingomonadales > Erythrobacteraceae > Altererythrobacter > Altererythrobacter sp. Root672. Next base: position 508,673 of record NZ_LMHH01000003.1, on the reverse strand, counting down.
CGCAAGTACGGCGCCGAGGTAATCAAGGTCTGCGCCACGGGCGGGGTGTTCTCGCGCAATACCGAACCCGGCCAGCAACAGCTCACCGAGGAAGAACTGCGCGCGATTGCGGACGAGGCGCACTTCTGGGGCCTCAAGGTCGCCGCGCACGCCCACGGCGCCGCCGGGATCAAGGCCGCGATCCGCGCCGGGATCGACACCATCGAGCACGCCAGCCTGATCGACGACGAGGGCATTCGCCTCGCGCTGCAGCACGGCACCTGGCTCACTATGGATATCTTTAACACCGAGTACACCCAGGCCGAGGGCCAGAAGAACGGCGTGCTGGAAGAGAACCTCGAGAAGGACCGCCAGATCGCCCAGATCCAGCGCGACAACTTCCGCCGCGCGCATGCGGCGGGCGTCAAGATGCTGTTCGGTACCGACGCTGGCATCATGCCGCACGAAACTGCGGCGGGGCAGTTCCGCATCATGGTCGACTACGGGATGACTCCCATCGAGGCGATCCGCGCGGCGACAGTCAACGCGGCTGATGCCCTGGGGCAGAAGGGCGAGGTCGGCACGCTGGCGCCGGGAGCCTGGGCTGACCTAGTGGCGGTCGACGGCGATCCGCTGGCGGACGTCACGGTGCTGACCAACGTGTCCGCCGTGGTGAAGGGCGGCAAGCTGGTCGATTGATCAGATCCTCCCCGAGCTCGCTCGGTGAGGCACGAGCGACCGCATCTCTACCCCACTTCGTCCTAAGCCTGTTGAAGGGCGAGGATGACCCACCCGCGCGAACTCTGGAGGGGGCGCAAACCCCCTTCCCCTCATGGCCAATCCGCCCCTAAGGGCCTCGCACCATGATTGTCCGCGACAAACCCACCAAGCTCGAACTCGCCTTCGCCATCCGCGGCTCGATAGTGCCCGCGATCGCCCCACGCATCGGCTTGCTGATGCTGTTCTCCGCTGTGATGGTCGTGCTCCACGACACCCTGCCGTCCTTCCCCGAGATCGACGCGATCGGCTTCACCGTATTCGGCATCGCGCTCTCGCTGTTCCTCGGCTTCCGCAACAACGCGGCCTATGACCGCTGGTGGGAGGCCCGCAAGCTGCTTGGCGGCCTGCTCGCGGACCTGCGCAGCTTCGCCCGCGAAGTGCAGATGTTCGTGAGCGACCGCGCCAGCCAGGAAAAGATGATCCGCCTCTCGCTGGCCTTCATCCACCTGCACCGCGCCAACTTGCGCCAGTTGCCCAACGACCCGCAGGCCAAATCCCTCGGTGGAAAGCTGGCCGATGCCCCCCACCCGCCAAACGCCGCGCTCGACGCGATCGCCGAAGAGGCCGCCTGGGCCTATCGCGCGGCTCAGATCGACGGCTTCGGCGCCAAGGCGCTGCAGGAGCGCCTCGGCAGCCTCACTCAGCAGCAGACCGCCTGCGAGCGCATCGCGACCACGCCGCTGCCTTACGTCTATTCGCTGCTGATCTACCGCACGACCTACCTCTATTGCCTGTTGTTCCCCCTGGCACTGGTCGGTCCGGCCGGCTGGATGACGCCGCTGTTCGTCGGCATCGTCGCCTATGTCTTCCTCGGCCTTGCCGAAGTGACCGAGGACTTGAGCCACCCGTTCGGCACCACGCCCAACGCCCTGCCGCTCGACGCGATCTGCCGCCTGGTGGAAATCAGCCTCGCCCCGCACTTGGGCGAAAAGGCGCCGCAGCCGCTGGCGGCGAAGGACTACTACCTGAGCTGACATGAGCGCGACCGAACTCAAGCAGCGCCTGCGCGCGGACCTCAAGGCCGCCGTGCAGGCGCGCGCCGCCGACGAAGCTCGGCTGCTGCGCGTGCTGATCGCCGCGCTCGACAACGCCGAGGCCGTGCCCGGAATGCAGGACAACACCAGCTCGCGCGCATTCGGCGACCCGAGCGGCGAGGTGGCCCGGCTAGAGCTCGACACTGCCGCGACGCAGGCGATCCTGACGAAGGAACGGCACGAGCGCCTGACCGCCGCCGAGGACTACGAACGCCACGGGCAAGATGAACCCGCCCAGCGCTTGCGCGACGAAGCGGAGCTAATCGCCCGCTATCTGGATTAGCCGAGCGCTACCGCCCAATCGGCTTCCTTGAAGCCGACCAGCAGGCCGCCCGGATACTCGACCACCGGCCGCTTGATGCAGCTCGGGTTGGCGGCCATCACCGTCACGGCCTTGGCGGCATCGAGGTCCTGTTTGTCGGCGTCGGGCAGCTTCTTGAACGTGGTCCCGGCGCGGTTGAGCACTTTCTCCCAGCCAGCCTGCTCGACCCACCTCGCCAGCCTGGCCGGATCGGCACCTTCCTTCTTGTAGTCATGGAAGGTGTAGGCGATCCCCTGCGCGTCGAGCCAGACGCGCGCCTTCTTGACGGTGTCGCAGTTGGGAATGCCGTAGAACTCGATGCTCATTGCCGGGCCTTGTGCTGGAATTCGTGGATGCGCGGGTTGTCGCAGGCGAACAGCGTGTAGCTCTCGTAGTAGTCGTTGCGGCCGCGGCCCTGGACTTCGAGATGCTCGACCTGCCGCCGCCAGTTGAGGGCAGCGGCCTCGTCGGCCCATTCGGACATCGCGATCACCTCGCCATCGTCGGCGACGTAGCTCTTGAACGAGAGGTATCCGGGCTGAGCCTGTGCCAGTTGCAGCATCCGCTCGGAGTCCGCCTGATAGGCGGCGTAGTCGATGTCGGCGCGCTTGCGGTTGCGGAATACGACGAGAAACATCAGCGGCCTCCCAAATGCGCGTCGGCAATCGCAACGGCGAGCGCGTCGGCAGCATCGGCGCCCTCGATCTTCACGCCTGGCAACAGGATCTTGAGCATCGCCTGGACCTGCTGCTTTTCCGCCGCGCCAGTGCCGACGACCGCCTTCTTGACCAGTCGCGCGGCGTGTTCGCTGACCGGGAGCGAGGCCTGCCCGCAAGCCGCGAGCACCGCCCCGCGCGCCTGCGCCAGCTTGAGCGTCGATTGCGGGTTTTTGTTGAGGAACACTTCCTCCACCGCCGCGCGATCGGGCGAATGCGCGCCGATCACGGCAGCAATGGCGTCGTGCAGGTGATGCAGGCGCGCGGCCATCGGCGCCTTGGGATCGGTCGGAACCTGCCCATGCGCAACATGGCTGAGTCGCGCTCCCTCGCTGCGCACGATCCCCCAGCCGGTGCATGACAGCGAGGGATCGAGACCGAGTATCAGCATAAATCCTCCCCGGCACGGGGAGGGGGACCATCCGCAGGATGGTGGAGGGGCACGGGCAGGGAAACGAAACCTGTGAGCAAATGGAGCACCGGGAGTGCCCCTCCACCCCCGACTTCGTCGGCGGTCCCCCTCCCCGTTCCTGGTAGGATCAGGAGAGCTTCTCCATCACCTCGTCGGAGACTTCGTAGTTGCCCCATACGGCCTGCACGTCGTCATCGTCTTCGAGCGCGTCGACCAGCTTCATCAGCGTCTGCACGTCGCCTTCGGCGACATCGACCGTGAGGTTGGGCTTCCACGCCAGCTTGACGCTTTCGGCCTGGCCGAGGCTGGCTTCGAGCGCCTTGGCGACTTCATGCATCCCGTCCATGCCGGTCCAGATCGTGTGACCCTCTTCGTCGCTTTCGACGTCGTCGGCACCGGCCTCGATCGCGGCTTCGAGGACCTTTTCCTCGCCGCCCGCGCTCGCGGGATATTCGATCATGCCCATGCGCTCGAACCCGTGGCTCACGGCGCCGGTCGCCGCCATGTTGCCGCCGTTCTTGGAGAACGCGGTGCGGACGTTGGTGGCGGTGCGGTTGCGGTTGTCGGTCAGCGCCTCGACGATCAGTGCCACGCCCGCCGGGCCATAGCCTTCGTAGCGGATCTCTTCGTAGTCATCGCCTTCGTTGGCGCTGGCCTTGTCGATCGCGCGCTGGATATTGTCCTTGGGCATCGAGGCCGCGCGGGCGTTGTTGACGGCCAGGCGCAGGCGCGGGTTCATGTCGGGATCGGGCATGCCCGACTTGGCCGCGACGGTGATCTCGCGCGAGAGCTTGGAAAAGGCCGCGGAGCGCTTCTTATCCTGCGCGCCCTTGCGGTGCATGATGTTCTTGAATTTGGAATGGCCGGCCATGGGTGTCTTTTTCTCGTGGCTGAATCGATGCGGCGCCTTACACCGGGCGCAAGGTTCAGAGCAACCGCTGCCACCAGCCCACGTCGCGCCAGCCGCCGAGCTTCCAGCCGACCTCGCGATAGATACCGACAGGCGTGAAGCCCATCGCCTCGTGCAGGCCGACGCTCGCCTCGTTCGGCAAGGCGATCCCGGCAAAGGCAGCGTGGCAGCCTTTGCGAGCGAGCAAGGGGAACAGCTCGGCATAGAGCGCGCGGCCAAGGCCCTGCCTGGCGTGAGCCGGATCGACATAGACCGCGACGTCGCACGAGCTGGCATAGGCGGCGCGGCTGCGATGCGGCGAGCCGTAGGCATAGCCGGCGATGCCGTCAGCCGCCTCCGCCACGATCCAGGCGTGACTATCGCCGTACTCGCCCATCCGGCGCGCCATCTCTGGCGCGTCGGGCGGATCGAGTTCGAAGCTGACCCAGTTGTCGGTCACGTACGGCGCATAGATCGCCGCGCAAGCCGCGGCATCGCGGCTGGGATCGGCGGGGCGGATCAGCGTGAGCACCGAAGCGCTTTAGCCCGAAACGCCCCCGCCAGCGAGCCTCAGCTGATGCCGAGCGCAGCCTTGTAGACGTCGAGGATGGCTTCCATCTCGGCGCGATCGTCGGGCTTCATTTTCCGCAGGCGGACGATCTGGCGCATGATCTTGGCGTCGTAACCGACCGCCTTGGCTTCCATGTAGACGTCGCGGATATCGTCGGCGATGCCCTTCTTCTCTTCCTCGAGACGCTCGACGCGTTCGATCAGGAGGCGCAGGCGGTCGTCGGCGGTTTCGGCCATTTTAAGAACTCCGGTGTGTGAGAATCAGTTGGCCGTCCGATAGCGATGGCGGGCGTGCTTCGACAAGCTCAGCACGAACGGCTTTTGGGGAGTAAGCAAGATTTGGCTCGGACTCCGAGCCTCCACCACACACCCCGTTCGTCCTGAGCTTGTCGAAGGACCTCAGGTTCCCGGGTTGCGCGCCAGGCTCGCGTCCATGCGCGCGAGCTGCTCGGGCGTCGCCTCGGTCTGGAAGCGCTCTTTCCACTCGTCCATCGGCAAGCCGTGGATCAGTTCGCGCGCCGCGGCCTTGTCGCCTTCGTACCCCCCGTCGCGAATCCAGTCGGCCAGGCAGTTGCGGCAGAAGCCGGCGAGGCCCATCAGGTCGATGTTCTGCGCGTCGTGGCGGTGGCGAAGATGCCGCACCAGCCGGCGAAAAGCGGCGGCGGCGACGTCATCGGGTAATTGATCGAGCGGATCGGGGCTTTGGGGCATTTCCTGTCCTTGTGTTGTCGTACGGCTCTGCCATAGGCGCGAAGGCATGACAAAGTTCGAACCGCGCGGCCGCAAGGTCAAGATCCTCGCCACGGTAGGCCCGGCCAGCCGCGACCCCGACATGCTCCGTCGCCTGTTCAAGGCCGGGGTCGATGCGTTCCGCGTCAACCTGAGCCACGGCGAACACGAAGGACACGCCGAAACCATCGCCGCGATCCGCGCGCTGGAGAAGGAATTCAACCGCCCGATCGCGGTGTTGTGCGACCTACAGGGTCCGAAGCTGCGCGTCGGCGCCTTCGCCGGCGGCCAGGCGATCATCCCGCACGGCCACAAGTTCACGCTCGACCGCGATACCGCGCTGGGCGACGGCACGCGCGTGTGCCTGCCGCACAAGGAGTTGTTCGGCTTGCTCGAGCCGGGCCAGCGCCTGCTAATCAACGACGGCAAGATTCGCCTGCGGGTGACCGAGGCGACCGTCGACAAGATCGTCTGCACCGCCGAAGTCGGCGGGGTTATTTCAGACCGCAAGGGCGTCAATGTGCCCGATGCCGAGGTGCCGATTCCGGCGCTGACCGACAAGGACCGGCGCGACCTCGCCTTTGCTCTTGAGCAAGGTGCGGACTGGATCGCACTCAGCTTCGTCCAGCGGCCCGACGACATTGCCGAGGCGCGCAAGCTGATGGAGGGTCCCAACGGTTCGCGGGCCGCGCTCTGCGCCAAGATCGAAAAGCCGCAGGCCATTCGCCGCCTCAACGAGATCATCGAGCTGGCCGACGGCGTGATGGTCGCGCGCGGGGACTTGGGCGTCGAGCTCAACCCCGAAGAAGTGCCGCCGCTGCAGAAGAAGATCGTCAATGCCACCCGCCTCACCGGCAAGCCGGTGATCGTGGCGACGCAGATGCTCGAATCGATGATCGAGAGCCCGGCGCCGACGCGCGCCGAAGTGTCCGACGTCGCCAACGCCGTCTACGACGGCGCCGACGCGGTCATGCTCTCGGCCGAAACCGCTGCGGGCCAATGGCCCGAAGAAGCGGTAATGATGATGGATTCGATCGCCCGCCAGGTCGAACGTGACGACGGCTACCGCCAGCGCGTGCGCCTGCTCGACACCCAGCCCGATCCGACGACCGCCGACGCGCTCGCCCATGCCTGCATGACGATTGCCGACACGGTGGCGATCAACGCGATCACCGTGTTCACTTCGACCGGCTCATCGGCCCGCCGCGTAGCGCGCGAGCGGCCCTCGGTGCCGCTGATGGTGCTGACCCCCAACTCGGCCGTCGCCCGCAAGGTGGCGCTGCTCTGGGGTGCCCACGCGGTGACGATCCGCGAGATCGGCAGCTTCGAAGAGATGATCGCCAAGGGCAAGCGCATGGCCCTGCGTCACGGCTTCGGCGGCGCCGGCAGCAAGCTGGTGGTGATGGCCGGCGTGCCCTTTGGCGTCAGCGGGGCGACGAATCTGTTGCATGTCGTCACCCTCGCGGGTGACGAACTGAGCAATCACGCGGGCTGATCAGCCTTTTCGGCCAGCTTGGCGTCAAGATCGTCCGGCAGCTCGAAGTAGCCGCCCGACAACCCGTCATAACGGCCCGAGGCAAGGTCCAGGCACCGCTGCGCGCAACGCGCCAGGTCGGGATCCTCGCCATAGGCATGCGGGTGGCTTTCGATCCGCTCGATCAGCGGCTTGAAATACTTGCGTGCGTCCGGGTCGGCCGCCGTATCGCGCGCGAGCTGGGTCGCGGCAAAGCCCGGATCGATAGCGAACACCACAACACCGGTATCGGCCAGTTCCGCCGCCGCTTCAGCCACCAGCCGGTTCTGCGCGATCTTCCCGGTGCAATAGGCCGATAGATTCGGCGCGACGATTCGGCTGGCGATCGCAGAAACGCAGATCACACGCCCCCGATTGCGTTCGACCATCCCCGGCAGCACCTCGTGCATGAACAGCATCGGCGCCCGGATATGGATCGCCTGCGCCCGCCACCAATCGTCGGGATCGACATGCCAAATCGGCCCAAACGGCCCCGGCACACCGGCGTTGTTCACCAGCAGGTCGACCGGCCCGAGCAGTTCCTTGACCTTGGCCGCAGCGCTTTCGATCGAATGGGCGTCAGTGACGTCGCAGCGCACCGCCAGCGCGGTCCCGCCAGCCTTGCGGATCGCGTCGGCCACCTCATCAAGTTCCGCCAAAGAGCGGGAAAGCAACGCCACGGAGGCGCCTTCCTGAGCCAAGCGTTCCGCGATGGCCCGTCCGAACCCGCGCCCTGCGCCGGTCACCATGGCCACCTGACCTTCGAGAATCCCCATTTGCTCTCCCTTGCTTTTGCACAAGGGCTAACCCCCCGCGGCGCGGGTGTCGACATCTTCGATTAGTAGCGCGTTTCCGCGGTTCAGCGTCAATCGCCGACGCGCGGCAACCCGGCACCCGCCGCGTGGTCGATCATGTAGAGCCATCGACCATCCGGCTGCTTTCGGACGACCTCCGCTGAACTACCCGACGCGATATCGGTGCCGTCCTTTGTCGTCAGTTTCCAGTCGGCGCGAAGCAGGGCGAGATCTCCGTGAACGATGCAGAAGTTGTTCTGCGAGGTCATAACGCCGGGGACCGCCAACAGCTTCTTGAGCTCCGTGGCGATAGCCGGCAGGCCGACGCTGCTCTCCCCACTTCCGTTAGTCAGAAGCACCGCCTGTGTCTCGTAAAGGCCAAGAAGGGTCTCTATCCTGCCGGTATTGAAGGCCCGCGCGAAGGCTTCGTTCATGCGCTGAGGTTCAGTTACGCTGCTCGACACGAATCTTGCTCCTTATCAATGGTGTGGGAGCCTAGTCACGGCCGATCAGGACTAACCAAATGGGAAGGAGTGCCGGATGAGGCACCGCGTTGCTGACGAGCAGTTCGATTTGGACTCACCCGAACCCCGGCGGCCCATGGAATGTCCGGTCGAGGATTGGCTGTCCTTTCTCGGACATCGCTGGAACGCCCTTATCCTCTGGCATCTGAAGCTTGGCGCGAAGCGGTATGGCGAACTTGCCGCCTGCCTTCCCGGTATCTCGTCGAAAGTCCTGAGCGAGCGATTGCTCGGCCTTGAAGACCGCGGCCTTCTCACGCGCCTGGCTTCACCCACGTTCCCGCGAAGCGTGACTTATGGCTTGACCTTGGCCGGGTCCGACCTCGTTTGCGTGCTGGACCAATTGGAAACCTGGTCGCGTCACGCCCCGCACGAGAGCTAACACCGGCCACGCGGCGTCCAAAAGATCGCAAGGAAAAGGCGTTGCCCTCGGAGCCGGGCCTGGGCCAGATAAATGCTCGCAGCGCTGTTGCGCGCAGAGCCAACTGGGAGTTCGAGGGTTCCCCCTGGAACGCTAATGGAGCGGGCGAAGGGATTCGAACCCTCGACCCCAACCTTGGCAAGGTTGTGCTCTACCCCTGAGCTACGCCCGCTCACTGGCGTCCGGGACAACATCGCGTCCCGGTGGGAGGCGCGCGGTTAGCAAAGGGTCTCGCACCCCGCAAGCGCAATCTCGCCTCTTTGCTTGCGCCCTTCAAAATTCCTCGACAAGGGCCACATTGAACGCCTGCAGGCGTACGCACTAGGCGACAGAGAGGGTAAAAGAACGTGGCAAGCATGGGCCTCAACCTGGACGAGCAGAAAGCAGTCGAGCGGTTCCGGCAGCAAGTTGTCGATCCTTCGCGCGACAAGCTGGTGATTCTCGATTTCTGGGCTGAGTGGTGCGGACCGTGCAAGGCGCTCACGCCGGTGCTGGAAAAGGTCGCGGCAGAGTACGCCGACAAGGGCGTGATCCTGGCCAAGCTCAATGTCGATGAAGAACAATTCATCGCGGCGCAGTTCCAGGTTCGTTCGATTCCGACCGTGTATGCGATCTTCCAGGGCCAGCCGATTGCCGACCTGACCCCGGCTCGGACCGAAACCCAGCTCAAGCAAATGCTCGACCAATTGCTCGAGAAGCTGCCGGTTGCGAATGGCGCGACCGAGAAGCTCGCCGAGATCGAACCGCTGATCGCGATGGGCGAGCAAGTCCTGGCCGAAGGCGATGGCGAGCGCGCCACGGCCATCTTTGCGCAGATCTTCGATATGGCGCCGGACAACACCGCAGTGATCTCGGGGCTTATCCGCTCGCTCCTGGCCATGGGGCAAACCGAGGACGCCCAGGCAGCGCTCGACGCCGTACCCGAAGCGCTGCGCAATGATCCGCTGATCGCCCAAGCCGCCAGTGCGCTGGAACTGGCGGGCAGCGGGGTCGACACCGGTGAACTCCAGACCCTGCGCGCCGCCGCGGCCGAGAGGCCGGCCGATATGGAAGCGCAGTTTACCTTCGCCCAGGCTGCCTTCGCCGCCGGTCAGCGCGACGACGCGGCCGAAACGCTGCTGCACATGATTCGCGCCGAGCCCGAGTGGAATGAAGGCGCTGCCAAGGCCAAGCTGCTGCAGATCTTCGAGGCGGTCGGGCTGGAAGATGCGTGGGTTGCGGCGCAGCGGCGGCGCCTGTCGCTGCTGCTGTTCGGGTAAACGTGACGCCCCCCTCTCCCCAACTCCCGTTCGTGGTGAGCCTGTCGAACCACGCTGGCGCAGTGCTTGCGTCCTTCGACAAGCCCAGGACGAACGGAAGGGGGAGTTTGTGATCCGCCTTTCCATCTTCCCTCTGCCAGGTGCGATCCTGTTCCCGGGGTTGCAGTTGCCGTTGCACATTTTCGAGCCGCGCTACCGTGCGCTGGTCGGGTCGGCGCTGGCCAAGGACCGGCGGATCGCGATGATCCAGCCGAAAAGCGCCGAAGAGGGCGCGCCGTTGTTCGGGATCGGCTGCGTCGGCAAAATCGGCGAGGTCGAAGCGCTCGACGACGGGCGCTATAACATCGTGCTCGAAGGAGAAGCCCGCTTCCGCTTGCTACGCGAGGTCGAGACATCGACCCCATTCCGCCAGGTCGAGGCCGAGCTCATCCACGACACCGACGACGAAGTCCTGAGCAGCGTCGAACGTGCCAGCTTCGAGCGTGAGGCGCGCGATTTCGCCGACCGGCAGGGCTACAGCGTAGATTGGGATTCGGTCGAGCGGCTCGATGACGTGCTCCTGATCAACGGCGTCAGCCAGATCGCCCCGTTCGACCTTGCGGCCAAGCAGCTCCTGCTAGAAGCGGGTGGCTTGCGTGAACGGTGCGAGTTGCTGGTCCAGCTGATGCAGTTCTTCGGCCGCAGCGATCCCGACGAGAGCCAGGTGACCCTGCAGTAATCCTACCCAGAATGGGGAGGATTAGAGCCCGAAGCTGCCCCGCACGCCGTCGATCACGTACTGCGCGGCCAGTGCCGCCAGCAGCACGCCAAGCAAGCGCGTAATCACCGCCTCGACTTGCGCGCCGACGAGCCGCATCAGCGGGCTCGCCGCCAGCAGCGCGAGCAGCACGAGGACCAGCACCGAAATCAGCGCCGCCAGCACGACCAGCGTGCCCTGCACGCCTTGCGCGGTGCTGGTGAGGAGCATGATCGAGGCGATGGCGCCGGGTCCGGCGAGCATCGGCATGGCCATCGGGAACACCGCGACGTCCTCGATCTCGGGCGTCTCGCGGATCTTCTCGGCCCTCGCCTCGCGCCGCTGGGTGCGCTTCTCGAACACCATGTCGAGCGCGATCAGGAACAGCATGACCCCGCCCGCCGCGCGGAAGGCGTCGAGCTCGATATGCAGCGCGCCGAGCAGATCCTGCCCGAACAGCGCGAAGATCACGAGGATCACGCCTGCGATCAGGCAGGCGCGCATCGCCATCGAGCGCTTCTGCTGCGGGCTCGCCCCGGTGGTCAGCGCGGCATAGATCGGCGCGCAACCCGGCGGGTCGAGCACCACGAACAGCGTGACGAAGGTGGAGAGGAACAGTTCAATCATGTCAGGCGGCGGCGACCTTGGCCGCGAAGACTTCCTTCATCTCGCCGCCCTGCCACATCCGGACGCTGACCGTGCGGCCCCCTGCGGTATCGACCGTTACCGACCATGTGAGCGTTTCATCCTTCGACCGCCCCTCCCGCGTGACCCCGCCAGGTGAAGAAGCGGCCGGGCTTGGCCTGCTACAATCGGCGGAGGAAGCACCAATCAGTTCGGGCGGCGGCAACGGCTGCTGCAAGGCGTCGCCCTGATCCATGACCCACTTGTATTCGTGGTTCTTCTGCCGCTGCCACACAGTGGTGAAATAGCCGACCGAGCCGTCCGGTCGCTGCCAGGCGCCCTTGGTCACCGCGAGCGAACCGTCGCAGCTCGACCAGACCTGGTGCGGCTGCCAGCGCACGGCCTGCGCGGGGTTCTCGCGCTTCTTCAGCCACTCTTTCGCGTTGACCAGCTGCGGCACGAACATGACCGCATCGTCGGTGGCGAACTGGCTGAAGGCCGTCCACTGACCCTTTTCCTGCGCGGTTCGGGCGAAGGCCAGCTCGGTGGCGATCACCTTGCTCGGGTTGGCGCGGAGGTAGCGGTCGCGGTCGCGGCGGCCGCCTTGGTCTTCGAGCCTGAAGTTCTCTCCCTGCTGCGCGGACGCGGGGCCAGCGCCGGCGGCAAATACCGCCAGCAGCGAGCCCGCCAGCGCCGTGTACAGAGCCGGGCGCGAGAACTTGCCCATCAGAATGTGCTTAGCGCCAGGTTCCGCAGGATGATGTTGACGATGTTCAACAGCACGATGAGCACTAGCGGCGAGAAGTCGATCGCGCCGGTATCGGGCATCAGCCGCCGGATCGGGCGCAGGATCGGCTCAAGCAGCGCGTTGACCGCGCGATAGATCGCCGCGACCCAATGGTTGTGCATGCTGACGACATTGAACGCGACCAGCAGGCTGATGACGAACTGGACGATCACCAGAATGATGATGATCGAGATCAGGTAGCCGACGATCTGCGAAAGGGTGAGAAAGAACACGGGCGGGCAGGCCTCCAGTTAGGTTGGCACTGCCTAGCCGACCGTGAGGCACTGTATCAAGGCTAGCCCTGTGGGGCATCCTCCGGATTTTCGACGAAAGTGCTCGAGCGGATGGTCCAGCGGAGTTGATCGGGCGTTGCACCGGGCACGTCGTTGACGCGCTTGAGCACCACGCTGCCTTCCACTGCAGCGCGCGAACGATCGTCGCCGTCGGTCAGCGTCGCCTTGACCGTGCAGAAGAGCGAGCCCGCCGCGCCTTCGACTTCGGGTTCCTGCCAGTCGAACTGCGGCATCTTGTACCGATAATAGGCCGTTTCGAGGCGCGCGGCATTCACTACCGGATCGTTCCAGACGAGCGCAGCCAACGCGAATTTGCGGTCGGTGATCGCGTCGAAGTAGAGTTCGGCGACTTCTTCGCAGTCCTTGCTCGACAGGACCGGATAGTCGGCCACAGCGGGCGGTCTCTGCGGCTGGGCCGGGGTTTCAGCCGGCGTCGGAGCCTTACCGGTGACACTAGCCTCCGGTGCAGGCTCACCGGGACCTCCGCAACCCGCGAGCAGGATCGTCCCTGCCAGCGCGAGCGAGAGGCCGCGCACTGTCATCCCGCGCGTACCAGCGTGCCGGCACCGCGGCTGGTGAAGAATTCGAGCAGCATGGCATGCCCAACACGGCCATCGAGGATCACCGCAGCTTCGCACCCTGCTTCCACGGCCTGGATGCAGGTTTCCAACTTGGGGATCATCCCGCCGGTGATCGTGCCGTCTTCACGCAGGCGGCCGATATCTGCCGGGGTCAGGTCGGTCATCAGCTCCCCCTGCTTGTCGAGCACGCCCGGCACATCGGTCAGTAGGAACAGGCGCGCGGCACCCAGGGCTGCGGCAATCGCGCCGGCCATGGTGTCGGCGTTGATGTTGTAAGTGTGGCCGTCGGCGCCCGCGGCGATCGGCGCGACGATCGGGATCATGCCGGCCTTGCTGGCGGTGTCCAGGATCGTGATGTCGACGATCTCCGGTTCGCCCACGAAGCCGAGGTCGATCGCCTGTTCGATATTGCTGTCCGGGTCCTTGGTCGTGCGCTTGACCTTGGTGGCGGTAACGAGGCCGCCGTCCTTGCCCGAGATGCCGAGCGCCTTGCCCCCGGCCTGGGAGATCCAGCCGACCAGTTCCTTGTTGATCGCGCCGGACAGGACCATCTCGGCCACTTCGGCGGTCACCTTGTCGGTCACCCGCAGTCCGTCGACGAACTTGGATTCGACGCCAAGCTTCTTGAGCATCGCACCGATCTGGGGCCCGCCGCCGTGGACCACGACAGGGTTGATGCCCACGGCCTTGAGCAGCACGATGTCTTCGGCAAAGTCGCGCGCGGCCTCGGGATCGCCCATCGCATGGCCACCGTACTTCACCACGAAGCTACGGCCGGCATAGCGCTGAAAATAGGGGAGCGCTTCGATAAGCGTCTCCGCCTTGGCGAGCATTTGCTTGTCCTGAGACGCGGTCATGGTGCGGCGCATTAGCGAGTTGTTCATGGGCTGCATAGCTAGTGCACCTAAATCGTGTTAATCCCAACACGATAGGGTCGCTCAGAAGAGCAATTAAGCGGAACGCCGCAGATGGACGATTTCGAGGCGCGCCTGGCTGCCGCCTACGCCGCGTGGCACGAAAGCCTGGGCCGCCGCCCGGACCGGTTCTATGCCCTCTATGCCGACAACATCGAACTTCATTCGATTCTGGAGGCGTCGGTACTCGACGCCGAGATGCGCGGCCCCTTCGTCGGCAAGGCCGCGGCGATCGCCTATTTCGCCGCGATAGCCGAGCAGTGGGAAATGCTCTCCGCCAGCACCCATCGCTTCGTGGTCCGCGGCGACACATATGTATGGATCGGTCACGCCGCGTGGCGGAACCTCAAGACCTTGCGTGTGGTCGAAGGCCCGAAAGTCGACATCTGGACCGTGCAAGATGGGTTTGCGACCAACTTCTTCGAGCTGTTCGACAGCTACGGCACGGCCCGCGCATTGGGTCTGGTCGACCCGCCCGTCGACGCCTAGCCCAACGTCAGCTGGCCTGAGCCGACGCCTCCTCGGCCGCCAACAAACGCTGCAGTACTGCGATCCGTTGCCGCTCTTCCGCCCATGCCCTCTCGGGATGGGCGGCGATGTTGTCGAGCAGGCTGCGCAGTTCGCGTTGCCGGTCTTCGATCGTGGTCTCGATCATGGCGCTCTCCTCAGTCGAAAATGTCTTCCAGCCAGCTCTTGCGGCGCTTGTGTGGCTTGCCCCCATAGCTCTGCGAACTGTGACCGTGCCCGCCGTGGCCATAGCCGCCATGGCTCAGGCTATCCGCCGCCCACGGGCTTTCCCGGCTGCCGGAATGAAGCGGAGCCGAAGGTTGCGGAGCCGAAGTAGCAGCAGGCTGCGCTTGCGGCGCGCTGCGCTCGATAATCTTGTCGAGCTCACCACGGTCGAGCCATACCCCCCGGCATTGCGGGCAATAGTCGATCTCGATCCCCTGGCGGTCGCTCATGGCCAGCGGGACCCGGCAGACCGGGCAAGACATCGCGGCAACTTCGGATTCAGTACGCATTAGGCTCCCTTTTCTTTCTCTGTAATTCCCTTGGCTAACGCACGAAGCGGCCAAGGTCTCCAACTGCCGTCAATTTCCCGCTTCGATGGCGGCCTTGCGCATCTTCTCCAGCGTGGACGCAACGGTGCTCTCGGTCTGCGCAGAGTCTTCGAACAAGCCGGCGGTCCCGCCCTGTCCCTTGAGCACCCGGTCGATATCGGCCGCCACGAGTTGCGCCAACGGATCACCCTGCCGGGCTCGCTGGCTGTCACGCGCGCTCTCGAGCAAGGCGATCCGTTCGGCGTCCGGCAGGCCCGCGGCACGCACATAGAGGCGCGACAGTTCGACCCACGGGGCGTCCATGCCAGGTACGTCCTCGGCCCAGCGGCTGAAGGGGCCGCCCGAGGGCACCCAGGCCCCGTCCGCGCCCTGCTTGAGGAAGAACAGCGCGTTCGTCCCTTGCGGGAAGACGTAGCGGATGCAGGCGCCCCAATAGCTGACCGGGTGCGCCGCCTTGAACTCGTAGGGGTTGCTGAGAACGTTCGATTCCCGCCCTACGTCGCCCGCCAACAGCATGCCGCGCAAAGTGATGTCGCCGGCGGGGACATTGCCCTTGAGCGTCGCGGCCGGACGAATGGTGATGGTGCTCGCTTCCGGGTCGGCCGTGTTCATGCTTCCGCCCACGACTTGTGCCAGCACGATTACCTCGGCATCGCGAGCAAGCTCGAGATTGGTGGGCACCTGGTACGCGGGCCCCAGCGAACAAGCTGCCGCCGGGACCGCGGCTGCAGAGACGGCCAATCCCAGCATCGCTGCCGTGAAACGAAACAGCTTCATGCAGACAAGCTAGGCGCTGTACGCCCACGTTCAACCTACTTCGTGAAGACCTGCGGTCGGGCAGGGGCAAAGGCAGGGTGGGTCTTGATGGACGAACGAACAAACAGGTCGATTCCAATTAGGAGTTCTACGCATCGGCCCTATCCTGACGCTCGATTCCGCTTGCCCGGAACCGGCAGGCTCGCGCAGAAACGGCCATGCCTACGCTGATCCTGCTCACGCTCTCGAACCTGTTCATGACCGCCGCCTGGTACTGGCACCTCAAGGGTGGACCAGAAGTCGCCAATGCCCGGCCGCTCGGATGGGTGATCCTGATCTCCTGGCTGCTGGCGGGGATCGAGTACTGCTTCGCCGTCCCAGCCAACCGCATCGGCTACGCGAGCGGCTGGAGCGCCGGCCAGCTCAAGATCGCGCAGGAAGCCATCGCCTTGACGGTGTTCGGGGTGTTCATGGTCTTCGTGCTCGGCGAAGCGGTGACCTGGCGTCACGCCGCGGCGTTCGCCTGCATCATGGCCGGGGTCGCTTTCCTGTTCGTGGGAAAGTGAGGGCGACTATTGCGCGGTCGGGCTAGGGCTCGGTGACACTGTCGCCGTCGGGGTCCCCGTAGGAGACGCCGTGCCCGTGGGCGATGGCGTCTCACCGGGCGGGACGTTGGTCATCGCCGTATCCGGCGTGGTGACCTGAACCGCGTTCGGATCCTGCTCGGTGACGATCAGTTCGCCACCGCTCTTGTCGGTAGTGTCGGTGGTGAAGGTCTGTTCTGTCTTGTCCTGTCCGCAAGCGGCAAGCGCGCATGCCGCGGCGAGCGGAAACAGAACTTTCTGAACGCTGGACAGAGTGGCCATGGTGTCCTCCTGTGAGCCCGGGCTGTGCTGCGAGGCCGCCGCCAGCCTGAACCTCAGATAAACACCTGCCCCGCAGGGTCGTTCCGCCCCGTTGCCGTCTCGTGCGGTCGTTTTCCCGGGCACCGCTTTGCCGCTCGCGCATATCCACCCGGCATCAAGTCGAATACCAAATATAAGGAGGGTTGCGATGCGTAAGACTTTGATTTCCGCCATGGCCATGGGCCTGCTCGTCACTGCCGGTACGGCACAAGCTCAGGTCGCGGGCGACGCGGCCGGCGCCGTTCGGGGTGAGGCTGGACCGGTTACCGGCGCAGCTCGCGGTTCCGCCGAAGCGTCCACCACTGGCGTTGGCAACACCGTTGACCGAACAGTCGATAGGACCGTCGACGGAGCCCGCTCGACCACCGAACGGACCGTGGACAGCACCCGCGACCGTGCAGAGTCGACAACGGGCCAGGCTCGCCAGACCGCTGAGGATGCGACCAACAATACGCATGCCGAAGCGGACGCTGGCGCGCACGTCAGCACCGATACGGGGGCTCCGAGCGCCGAAGCTGGCGCCCAGACCAGCGGCCACACGGAGAAGCACGACTAACTAGTCCCCAGCGGGCCATCTCTACCCATCCCCCTGACCCAGGCCCGCACCGGAGGGCGACGGTTCCGCCGTCGCCCTCCATTCATTTGCAGCGGACTTGCGAACCGCCTGAGTGAAGGGCACTCTCCGCCCCAACAGAAAAAGACGGAGGGGATCATGGCGAAGAACTGGGTAGTGGCCGCAGCGGCGATTGGCGGCATCGCATTGGGCGCGCTGGTCGTGCCGCACGTACCGGGCTTCGCGGCCACCAGCGGAGCGAGCGCCGACAGCACCCTCGCCGATCGCATCGCCATCGAGGACATGGTCACCCGCTACTACGCTCACTTCGGCACCAAGAATGCCGGCGCGTTCGGGGACTATTACACCGAGGACGCCGTGTTCGACGTCAATGGTATCATCTCGACCGGCAAGAAGGAGATCGAAGCTCTCTACGCCAGTTCGGAGGACGAGCCCGACAACGTCACCAACGAGGGCGTGTTCCACATGGTCCTGTCGAACCCGGTGATCGAGGTCGAGGGCGACAAGGCCACCGCCACGTTCCTGTGGACCGGCATCTCCAACCCCGACCCCAAGGCCCCGCCGCAAATCGCCGAGCACGGCCGCGAGTACGACAAGCTCGTCAAGCAGGACGGCAAGTGGCTCATCGCCAAGCGCGTGGTGATCGCCGACAGCGCTCTGCCGGAGCGCTATGCGGCGACGTACCAGCCGCGGTTGGACTACGATATCGGGAAGGAGTGAGCCTCGCTGGCAAAGGGTAAACCGAGCTCACTCGTTCGGGCCGAATATTCAGCGTTGACCGACTTTGAGGTTTCCGCGCAAAAGCCCTCTTTGGGGGGTATCTCATGGAAATTTCGCGAATTTCGATTCTGCTGGCGAGCTGCGCCATGCTTGGCGCGTGTGGAGGAGGCGGAAGCGGAGGTGTTGCCAGCACGCCACCTCCAGTGCCGGCGCCAACGCCTGCACCAACGCCAGTGCCCACACCGACGCCGACACCAACTGCGACGCCAACACCCTCGCCGTTCATCCTGCAGAGTCCGCCACCGCCGACGGTGGTCCCCCAGGCGTCAAGCGGAACACTGACGGAAGCCCTCAAGTCCCCTCAGGGGTTTCTGACCGGCTCCCTCAGCCTGGACGCCAACTATTCAACTGGTTGGCTTAGCTCGGCCAATCGCACCTATGGTACGACCGAGGGGCTCAAGCTCTATGCCGACCCAACCAAGGGTACAAACACCACTTACAACACCCTCGCTGGGGGCTTCTCGTTTTCGGATAACTCCCGAAACGTATACGGCGGGTACAAGGGCTGGAGCCTCAACTCAATTGAGGCCGGGCGCTGGCTGAGATACTTGCTGCCCGGAGAGACCAATGACCGCTTTCCAAATTTCGAGCTGACCTATGTCAGTTACGGAATTTGGGGCGTCGATTCGGTCGATCGGTACGATAACGCCACTCTCGAACATGATCAGCATGAGTTCGCGAGCTTCTTCTATTTTGGCATCCCCACCGCCCCGTCCGACATTCCCCGCAGCGGAACAGCGAGCTATGGCGGGATTGCCGAAGGAAAACTGTACGATATCTCGACAGACTACGACCTGAAAGGGACGGCCACGCTGCTTGCCGATTTCAGCGCTGGCAACATCGCGACGACGCTGCTCCTCAACGGTGTCGACAATTCAAACGGTAGCCCGATCGATCTCGGTTCCCTCGTAGGTAGCGCGACGTTGACGAGCGGCGAAAACGCTTTCCGCGGCACCTGGGCCACTTCCTCGGCGGGATACGAAGGTTCGATACTGGGGAGCTTCTTCGGCCCCGGCGCTGCTGAATTCGGATACACGTTCGGGATCAACAAACCCGACTTTTCCGCCATTGGCGGGGGCGTTGTGGTAGGAGGGCAGGATACCTCCCCGACGCCGGTGCCCCCACCGCCGCCGCCACCGCCGCCTCCTCCGCCGCCGCCCCCACCCGCACCGGCTGGGAGTACATTCCCGCTGGCATCCGCGCAGACCTTCGAGACCCTATCGGCTACAACGAGTTATACGGGCTCGATCCTTACTGGCGGAGTCACAGTAGGGACGACCAAGACCGAGCCGGCGTCCGATCAAGGCACGATCACCGTGACGCCCGATTACGCGAATGGCGTCTACACGGTGCGTCGTGGAAGCACGAATTCGACTTTCAGCCTGCCGGCCCAGTCCCCGCCGCCCAATCCAGGTGTGCGGCTCGTTTCGCTCAGCGATGGAGGCGACGATCGGTTGCTGTTGTTCAACAACCTGCAGACAGGCACGGGTACCAACAACTCCCTGCTGCAGCTGCATTACCTTAGCTTCGGTTTTCTCCACGAAAACGATGTGGTCACGGCCGAGCACAAGACAACGGTTCTATTGTTCGGCGTACCGACGCCCGCAGCGGACGTGCCGCGTTTGGGCACCGCGACCTATGACATCCAGGGCCTTGCGTCTGTGCTGCGTGGCTACGGCACCCAAGCGTACGTGTCCGGCAATTTATCGGTCGATTTCGCCTCCGGAGCGATCAATAACGCCATCACGATCTTCAACTACGATGGCGCCTCGATGCCGCCTACTTACCGGGCAACTGGCAGCGGGACGATCTCTTCGGGAACCCCCTTCTTCTCCGGCTCACTGACCGGCAACGGCAATCCGCTGACCGGCAGTTTTGTCGGGGCTTTCTTCGGCCCAACGGCAGAGGAGGCTGGTTTCGCGTTCGAGCTGACTGGAATTGTAGATGGGGCACAGCAAGTCGTTGTTGGAGCCGCAGGTGGGAAGCGCTGACGCTTAGCGCAGCGGCTTCCCGGAGCTCTCAAACCAACGCGTAATACCGCAGCAGATTCCCGTCGCTGCGCCGCTCACCAACGCCGATGAAGACGTGCTTGGTCAGCCAGTCGTGCTTGCCGACCGGGCATTCGAACGTCGGGTTGCCGCGCAAGTAATAGTCCTCGTGCGGCACCGGATCGCCGCCGTTGAAGGCCCAGTCGCGCAGGCGCTGCATGGTGTCGGGCTTGCGGCCCCACAGGAAGCCCTTGTTGTTGAGCAGGATGATCGTGCCGTCGTCCTCCTCCAGCAGATAGCGCGCGTCGAACGCCGCGACGTCGTCAGGACGGAAGTAGGCGTAGTCGCCGCCCGAGCCGGGAATGGCGCGCCCCTTGAGCAGCGGGCCTTCGAATGTGCCGCCCTGGACCAACACCGCACTGCGCATCCCGCCGGCCGGGACCGGCGCCATGGTGTAGACTTCGGGAAAGGTCAGGCGGACCTCCATCACGAACTCCATGCGCGGATTGTCGACGGTGGAGAACGGCGCGGTGAACGGGGTGGTGTCGTTGAACTCGGGCATTAGCGCAGCTCCAGCAGGCCACCGTCGACGAACAGGTTCGCGGCGGTAATGAACGAGGCGTCGTCACTGGCGAGGAACAGCACGGCTTTTGCCACCTCGTCGCTCTCGCCCATGCGATGCATCGGGATATTGGCGATCATCATTTCCTTGAGGCCGTCTACCTGCTCGTCGCTCATGCCCGGATTGCGGTAGAGCAACGGGGTGTCGATCGGGCCAGGGCTGACCATGTTGAGGCGGATGCCCTCCTTGACCAGTTCCTTGGCGAAGACCTTCATCGCCATGTAAAGCCCGCCCTTGGCCGCGGCATAGGCGCCGTTACCTTCGAGCGCGCCGTGAGCGCCGATCGAGCCGGTGACGACGATGGAACCACCCTTGCCCATGATCCGCAGCGCCTTCTGCAGCGCGAAGACGCAGCCCTTGAGGTTGATCGAGTGGACGTGGTCCCAAGCCTCTTCGGTGATCCCGCGCAGCGGGGCGAACCCACCGACGCCGGCGTTGATGTAGAGCACGTCGATGTGGCCATCCTCGGCCTCGACTTGCGCCACGACCGCTTCGGTGGAGGCGATGTCCGAGATGTCGGAACGGTAGCCCTTGCTGCCGGGAATGCTAGCCACGGCGGCGTCGATCGTCGCCTGATCGCGGCCGGTCAGATGGACCTTGGCTCCTTCGGCGGCGAAGGCCTTCGCGGTCGCCAATCCCATCCCGCTATTGCCGCCCAGCACGAGGACGATCTTGTTCTCGAAACGCATTGCCTAAACCCTCAAAACGCCGAGTTCGGGTTAGGCCCGCCCTCGATCACATCCTGCATCACGTCCCAATGTTCGACGATCAGGCCGTCCTCGACGCGGAAGATGTCGATCACCGCCCAGCCCAGGTCATCGGGCCAGCGCCGCACGTGATAATGCACGGTCACGTGGTCGCCATCGACGAAGGCGCGCTTCACGTCGTGCACCGCCTTCGGCGTCTGCTCGCGGATCATGTCGAGAAACGCCTTGAGGCTCGCGACACCCGGTTCGACCGACTGGTTGTGCTGGATGTAGTCCGGCGAAATGAACCGGTCGACGGCGCCCGAATCCATCGGGTTCAGCACGTGCGCGAACATGTCGAGCACGAGCTTGAGGTTGGCCTCTTCCTGCGGGGTGCGGCTCATGCAGCCACCTGCTGGGGAAGCTCGGCCCGTGGGAGACTACGTCCGCGGATCAGGTCGGCTGCCTTCTCGCCGATCATGATGCACGGCAGGTTGGTATTGCCGCCAGGGACGGTCGGCATGACCGAGGCATCCGCCACCCGCAGGCCTTCGACGCCGATCACCCGCAACTCGGAGTCCACTACCGCGTTCGACCCGGTGCCCATCGCGCAAGTGCTGGTGGGGTGCTGGGCGCAGTAGCAGCTCGCGCGGATGTAGGCGTCGAGCTCGTCGTCGCTGTCCACCTGCACGCCCGGAGTACGTTCGCCGGAGAGCAGGTCACCCATCGGCGCGGTGTTGTAGATCTTGCGGGCTGTGCGGATCGCGCGGCGCATCTGCTCGCGGTCGGACTCTTCGGCCATGATGTTGAGCGTGACCGCCGCGACCTCGCGCGGGTCGGCGCTCTTGAGCTCGACCCAGCCGCGGCTGTCGGGGTGGAGCTGGACCAGCCCGGCCCAGAACACATGCTCCTGCACCGCGCGGATGCCGGGGAACCAGGGCATGGCGTCGAAGCGGATCGGGTTGACCATGATCTGCAGGTCGGGCCGCTCGAGGTGCGGCGCTGTGCGGATGACCACGTTGCAGGAATTGACCTGCGTCGCCATCGGCCCCTTGCCAGTGACCATCCAGCGCGCGGCGTTGAGCGCGATTTTGTCCCACCTGAGCTGGTTGAGGAAAGTGACTGGGTACTTGGCGTTGAATTCGAGGCTGGCGGTCGGATGCTCCTGCAAGTTGCGCCCGACGCCGGGGCTGTCGTGCAGCACCGCGATGCCATGCTCCTTGAGATGCGCTGAGGGTCCGATCCCGCTTAGAAGCAGCAGGTGCGGCGAGTTGTAGGCGCCGCCTGAGACGATCACTTCGCGCCGGGCGCGCACGATCTTGGGTTCTCCGCCGTTGTCGATCTCGACGCCAACGCAGCGCTTGCCCTCGAACACCAGCTTGCGGACCAGCACGCCCGAACGGACATCGAGGTTCTGGCGGCCCATTGCGGGCTTGAGGTAGGCTGTGGCGGCGCTGACGCGGCGGCCGTTGCGGTCGACGGTCTGCTCGCCGCGAGCGAAGCCTTCGGGGTGATCGCCGGCGAGGTCTTCGCTGGTCGAGAACCCGGCAGCCTCGGCAGTCGCCATCATCTCTTCGTGCAGCAGGTAGGGGGAATCGATCGGCCGCACCTGCACCGGGCCGCCGGAACCGTGATAGGTGCCCTCGCCGCGCCAGGAGTCTTCCGACTTCTTGAAGTACGGCAGCACGTCGGCAAACGACCAGCCGTTCGCGCCCATCTGCGCCCACTGGTCGTAGTCGGCCGGATGCCCGCGCATGGCGAACATGCCGTTGATCGAACCCGAGCCGCCCATGACCTTCCCGCGCGGCAGCGGCATGCGCCGTCCGTCGAGATGCGGTTCGGCTTCGGTCCAATAGGTCCAGTTGAAGCGCGGATCGGGCATCGCCTTGAGGAACGCGAGCGGCATCTTGAGGTAGAGGTGCTCGTCGCGTCCGCCTGCCTCAAGCAGCAGCACGTTGGTGCCCGGATCCTCGCTCAGCCGCGCCGCGACGACGCAGCCCGTGCTTCCCGCACCCACGACAATGTAATCGAATGCCTCTTCAGTCACGCACCGCTCTCCTTGAGCCCCGTCGCAGGAGCCCTTGCCGCATTGCTAACGATCGTTAGGATCACTGGCAAGGAGAGGCCATGACAAGAGACGACTACGAGCGCTACGCCGCCGCCTTCAACGCCCGCGACTATGACGCGGTGTTCGACTTCTACGCCGAGAACCCGCGCATGGCGTTCTTCGGCATAGAGATCACCACCCGCGAACAGTTGCGCGCCTTCTACACCTTTCTCCACCGCTTCGTGCGCGAGACGATCACGATCGAGAAGTTCGCCTCCTCAGAGGAGCTGGCGGCGGTCGAGGGCGTGATCCGGATCGAGGGAATCGAGGACCTGACCCGCGAGACGCTCGACGCCAACGGGATGCAGGCCTTCTTCCCCATCGCGAAGGGCGACGTGCAGGAAATGCGGCAATACATTCACTACCATCTGAAAGACGATAAGATACAAAGCGTGGGCTGCGCGCTGGTCTAAGCCAGCGGCACTTGGGGGAGGAAAACATGAAGAGACTGGGCCTTGCACTCGCGGCCTTCGGAGCGGCTGTTCTGGCGCCGCAAGTGGCGTCCGCGCAGGCACCGCAGCCCTGCGACCGGGACTGCCTGATCGGGCTGATGGACCAGTACTATGCGGCTCTGGTCGCTCACGATTCCAGCCGCCTGCCGCTGAGCAACGACGTGAAGTACACCGAGAACGGCCAAGCCCTCACCCTGCGCGACGGGCTGTGGCAGACGGTCAAGGCGCTGCCCTCCTACCGCTTCGACGTGACCGATCCGGAGAACGGCGAAGTCGCCATGCTCGGGATCGTCAAGGAAGGCACCAACGACAACTACATCAGCACCCGGCTGCGGGTAGAGAACCGCCAGATCACCGAGATCGAGAACCTGGTCGTTCGCAGCACCAGCGCCGCTCCTGCAGGCTTCACCCGCATCCCGCAGACCGCCGTGCTACCGATCTTCAATGAGATCGAACCTGCCGCCACCCGCTCCTCCCGCAGCGAATTGCAAGCGGCGGCCAATGCCTACTTCACTGGCATCGATTCCGAACTCACCGGCGCCAACGCGCCGTTCGATCCGCAGTGCCAGCGGATGGAGAACGGCAGCTGGATGGCCAACTCCCCCGATCCCAAGGCCGGCGCGATGCAGAAGCTCGGCTGCAAGGAGCAGTTCGACACCGGGTTCCAGGTCATTGTCACTAACATTCGAGCCAGGCGCTATCCGGTAATCGATGCCGAACGGGGCCTCGTCTACGCCCTAGCCTTCTTCGACCACAGCGGCGCGATCAGCGAATACGGTCGGCCCGACGGCACGGTGCAACCGGTGACCGGCACCTTTACCCAGCCCTTCAGCTTCATGATCGCCGAGGTGTTCAAGGTGCAGGACGGCAAGCTCCGCCAGATCGAGGCGGTGCTGACCACGGTACCCTACGGCATGCCGAGCGGCTGGTAAGATCAAGACAAAAAGGGGAGGAACGAATGACCAAGTGGATGCCGCAGGCCCTTGCCGGGCTCATGCTCACGACTGCGTTGGCGGGGTGCAACAACGCGCAGGCGGACGCCGCTAAACCGGCTTGCGACCGGGATTGCCTGGTCAAGTTGACCCAGGCTTATGTGTCCGGGATCGAGAAGCACTCGGCCGAAGGCGTGCCTTTTTCGGACGAAGCCGTGATCGTCGAAAACCTCAAGCGCATCCGCCAGGGCGAGGGCCTGTGGGCCGACACTACCGGTCCGGGGACGGACTTCGGCGTGATCGTGCCCGACGAGGTGCGCCAGACCGCCGGCTGGATCGGCATGGTCGAGCGCGATGGCAAGCCGGCCATCGTCGCAATCCGGCTCAAGCTCGATCCCAGGGGCAGCATCGTCGAGGCCGAGCATCTTTATTCCGACGTGACCAACGAGTCCCAACTCGCGCAGCTTCAGACCGTGCGTCCGGGCCTGCTCGCGGATGTGCCGGAAGCCAATCGCAAGGATCACGACGAACTGATCAAGATCGGCGCCAGCTACTATCCCGCGCTCGATGACAACGACGGCACCCTGATGCCCTTCGCCGCGGACTGCGAGCGGCACGAGAACGGCATGATCACCGCCGGCGCCAATGCCGGTCCGGGGCCGAACGCCAACACCGCACCGATCGCCCGCGATTGTGCCGGACAACTGTCGAGCAAGGTGATGAGCTACATCACCACGATCGACAATCGCCGCGTCTTCGCCGCCGACCCGCAGACCGGGCTGGTGATGGGCCTGTCGCACTTCCGCCACCCGATGGATTTCCAGCCCTACGAAGTGACCGCGCTCGACGGCACCAAGATCATGTATGACAAGAGCCGCCTGCCGTTCGACCCGTTCGACCTGCCGGCCGCGCATATCTTCAAGGTGGGTGCCGACGGCAGGGTGCACGAGATCGAGGCGATGGGCTTCCTCGCTCCGCTCAACTCGCCAACCGGTTGGGAAACGACCGCGGCGAAGTAGCGCTAACATGCAACAGACCGATGTCGCGGGGGACACCTAACTTCTTCGTCCTTGCGGTAATTTCGCATATCTGAAATAGCTGCCGGCATGATCAAGACTACGCATGTCGGCAGCCTACCCCGTGGCCCAGAACTCGTTCCATTGCTCCTCGCTCGCGACAAGGGGGAGGCTTACGATGAAGCCGAGTTTGACCGGCTGGTGCAGGATGCTGTCGACCAGGCGGTAAAGGACCAGGTCGAAGCTGGCGTCAGCGTCGTCAGCGACGGCGAACTCGGCAAAGTCGGCTATTCGACCTACATCATCGAGCGCCTGTCGGGCTTCGGTGGCCATTCTCCGCGCAAGCCCGCGCTCGACTTGGCAGCCGTGCCGGAACTGACCAAAAAGCTTGCCCACATCATGGGCGCGCAGGAATTCACCCGCGCCTCGGCCATCGGCAAAGTCGAGCTGGTCAACCTGCAGCCGCTGCATGACGACATCCGCCGTTTCAAGTCGGCGATGGAGAAGCACGGCCAGGGCGTCGAAGGCTTCCTCAACTCGGCCAGCCCGGGCCTCATCACCGCTTTCCAGCCGAACCAGTTCTACCCGAGCCACGAAGCCTACCTGGCCGACCTCGCTGACGCGATGCGCCCGGAATACGAGGCGATCGTCGATGCCGGCTTCCAGCTTCAGCTCGACTGCCCCGATCTCGCGATGAGCCGCCACACCGGCTACCAGGACATGACTGAGGCGGAGTTCCTCAAGACCATTACGGCCAACGTCGAAGCGCTCAACGCCGCCACGGCCAACATCGCGCCGGAAAAGCTGCGCATGCACGTGTGCTGGGGTAACTACGAAGGCCCGCACGACTTCGACATCCCGCTCGAGAAGATCATCGACGTGGTGCTCTCGGCCCGTCCCGCCACCATCCTGTTCGAAGCCGCCAACCCGCGCCACGAGCATGAGTGGGTCGTGTGGAAGGCCGCCGACACCACCGGCAAGATCCTCGCCCCCGGATTCATCGATTCCTGCTCCAACTACATCGAGACCAGCGAGCTGATCGCTCAGCGGATCGAACGGTTCGCCGATTTCGTCGGCAAGGACAGGGTCGTCGCCAGTTCCGACTGCGGGTTCGGTACCTTCGCCGGCTACGGCAAGATCGATCCCGCGGTTGCTTGGAAGAAGCTCAAGGCGCTGCGCGAAGGCGCGGATATCGCCGACAAACGGATAGGATAGCGATGGTCGAGAACGGGTCAGTTGCCGCGGCGCAATCCAGCCAGGTCAAGTCGGCGACCCGTACGCTCGACATCATCGAATATGTCGTCGCTCATGACCGGCCGCTGGTCGCCCAGGAGATCGCGGTAGCGCTCGGCATTCCGGTTTCGAGCCTGTCCTACCTGCTCGGCACATTGGTGGAGCGGGACTATCTCGCGCGCGATGGGCGCCGCTACTCGGCCGGTCCGGGGCTCGAACGCCTGCAGGCTCGTCCCGGCGGGTTCACCCTGGCCGACCGCGCGGCGCCGCTGGTGCGCACCCTGCGCGTCCAGCTCAACGAGACGACCAGCTTCTTCGTCCGCATCGACTGGGACGTCGAGGCGATCGTGACCGAGACCAGCGAGCAGGCCCTGCGCTATTCGATCGACATCGGGCGGCGCCTGCCGATGCACGCGCTCGCCTCTGGCAAAGCGCTTCTCGCCGCGTTGCCCGCTGAGGATCTGGAACGCTATTTCGCCGAAGTCGAGCGGTCGAGGTTCACACCTACGACCGTCACCAGCGAGAAGGCCCTGCGAAAGGACCTCGCCGAGGTGCGCCGGACCGGGTTCGCGGTAACCAACGAGGAATATTCGCTCGGCATCCGCGGCATTGGCCGAGTGGTGACCATGGGCGGCGAGGTTGTCGGTTCGCTGTCCTTCGGCATTCCCAAGGCCCGCTTCGACGAGAGCATGAAGCGCCGGGCGATGGATCTGCTCGAGCGTACTGCAGGACTGCTCGAAGCCTGCTGAGGGCGATCGCCAAGCGGAGAGTTTCCTAGATCCTCCCCGAGCAAGCTCGGGGAGGGGGACCGTCCGCGCAGCGGATGGTGGAGGGGCTCGCCTTTTTCCGCTTACCCCTCCGTCACGCGCTTGCGGCGTGCGCCACCTCACCGAGACAAGCTCGGGGAGGATCGTTCCCCTCGGGGAACATGGCTAGCGGACGCAGGAAAGCCCTGAGGCCCTCCACCGCCCACAAAAAAAGGGGCGGTCACCTCGCGGTGGCCGCCCCTTCCTTATGGGTCAGTTCGCTTACGCGTTGACGAGCGTGCTCGCCCCAACGCCCTTCTGGCGCCAGGAGTCAGCGTAAGAGTCACGCGCCACGGCCGAGTACGGAACCGGCGACACGGTCGCGCGGATTTCGAACTGGACGTGCGATTCGACGGTCGGCTTGGTGGTGCCGCCGTTGGGTTCGCCCCAAACCAGCGTCACTTCCTTGCCGAACTCGACGTGAGCCGGGTCGATCATCGCGAGCGAGAGCATGGCGCCCTCGTTCGAGCTGTAGCCGATCCAGGTCGAAACGCCGATCAGCTTGCCGTCGACCTTGACGGCGTCGAACGGGTGCATCGCGTAGACGGCGCTCGGGAACTCGAAGTACTTCGCACGGTCGCCCGTGGTGAAGTTCGACGAGATGGCGGCCATCACGTCTTCGGTGTTGAGAGCCAGGGTAACCTTGGTCTTGTGGGTCTCGTTGGCCATGCGCTCGAGAGCCTCGCGGCCGACGAAGTCATGGTCGAACTTGACGATGTGGCCGTAACCGATGTCCCACGGCGTGAGGTAGTAGCCCTCGATGCTGTCGGGAACGTACGAACCGCCGATCGAGCAAACGCCAGCGTAGGACTTGCCCGAAGCCCAGGCGCGGTAGTCCTTCATCATCTGGCTGTCGCCGGTGTAGAACGCGGGCAGCGGCGAAGGCAGCCAGCCGGATTCCAGCGTGTTCGACGAGTAGGCACGGCCGCCGACCAGGGTCAGGCCGTCGTTCTTGCCGGCTTCGACCAGCGCAGCGTGAACCGCGGCGTAGTCTTCCCACGGACCGAACAACTCGTAGCCCGGCTGACCGGCCATGCCGTGACGGAGGGCGATGACGTCCTTACCGTTGATGTCGACGTGAGCCATGTTGAAGAACTTCAGGTCCGGCGCGGTCTGGCCCATCGCCTGGCTGAGGATCTTCATCGCGTTCGGGCCCTGGAGCTGGAAGCGATAGTTCTTGCGCTTGCCGTCGGTGCGCAGAGCGGTACGCTCGTCACGCTCGATGGTCACGTTCCACTTGCTGCCATCCGCCTTCGGATACTGAGCGTGGAATTCGACCCACTCGATCGCCGGAGCGCGGCCAACCAGCGAGAACTCGTTCTCGGCCAGGTAGAACAGGATCACGTCGCCGATCACGTAGCCGTCCGGGGTCACCGGAACGTACTGCTTCGCTTTGTTGACGGCGAAGTTCTTGAAGCTGTTGATCGCGGTGTATTCGAGCAGCGCATAGGCGTCCGGACCACGGACGTAGAGCTCGACCATGTGGTAGGACTGGTTGAAGAGCACGGCGCTCTTCGCCCAGGCGCGCTGTTCGTTGCGCCAGTTGGAGTATTCTGCCGGCACGCCCGGATAGACGTTCGGGCCGACTTGCTGGTTGCGCAGGAAGTCGACGACGTCGCCTGCCTGGTCCAGCTTCTGCTGCAGCGTTTGTTCAGTCATTCTATGCCTCTCCTAAAGGCGGGTTGACGGGTAGGGGTTCAGTCGTTCGCCGGCTCATTGAGCCAGGCGGCGATGGCTTGGTTGACCGCGTCGGGCGCCTCGAGGGGCAGCATGTGCCCCGCACCTTCTACGATTACCAGTGTTGAATCGGCGATTCGGTCGGCGATTGCTTCGTGCTGCGGCGGCGGGCTCCAGCCGTCGAGTTCGCCGGTCATGACCAGCGTCGGACAAGCGACCTCGGCGAGCAGGCTTTCCTGCTCCGGCCGGGTCAGCAGCGCGTTGATCTGGGCGTCGAAAACGTCCTGGCCCATGCTGAGGCACATCTGCCGCATCGGGGCGTAGAGCCCGGGCTTGTCGCGGTTCACGTCGGCAACCATTGGCGGAAGCCAGGTGTCGACCAGCTTTTCGAAGCCCTGTTCGTGACCGAGCGCCTGAAGGGCGTGGCGGTTGGCCGGTTCGGTCGGGCGCAGCGAGTGAACGCCAGTGCTCGAAATGGCGAGGCGACGGACCCGGTGCGGCGCGAGACGGAACACCTCGAGCGCGACTCGCCCGCCCATCGAATGGCCGAACAGGTCGAATCGCTCGGGCGCCTCGTCGAGCGCGATCTGCGCCATCTCCGGAAGCGAGTTGGCGAGGCCATAGCTGTTGATAGCCTTCGACCCAGGAAACGCAGCGATTTGAGGCGCAAAGGTGCGCGCATCGCAAATCAGCCCGGGGAGGAACAGCAGCATCGCTCTCGTCATGTTGTTCGCAGGTGTGAAAATTTCGTCTATCCGAAAACAATCAGTCGCGCTAGGGGCTTTGTCATCGCGCGGGAAACGCTTATGGCGCCGCCGCGCACACGAGAGGAGCTGAATCGATGTCCTATGCCTCAATCCACCCCGATTGGGAGAAGCCCCGTCGCAATATGGCCGACGGCTATTCACTGGAAATGACGGCCAAGGAAATCGAAGGCCTGCGCGAAGCCGCGCCCCTGATTCGTCCCGGCACCCAGATCGCCGTGACCTTCCTCCCGGGTGAAGAGATCGAACAGCGCGTCGAAGCCGCCGTGCTGGTGCGCGAGCTCGGGTTCGAACCGATCGTCCACCTGTCCGCCCGCCGCATCCTGTCGGAAGCGCAGCTCGACAAGTACCTCGAAGACATCACCACCAAGGCCGGCGTGAAGCGCGTCTTCATCATCGCGGGCGATCCGCCCGAGGCCGAGGGCCCCTATTCGGACTCGCTGCAGATCATCGAGACCGGCCTGCTGCAGAAGCACGGCATCCAGATCGTCGGCATCGGCGGCCACCCGGAAGGTCACCCGAACAACACGCCCGAACAGCTGTGGGACTGGATGGAGCGCAAGATCGCCGCGATCCGCGCCGGCGGCATGACTCCGCTGGTCGTCACCCAGTTCGCCTTTGACGACGACGCGATCGTCGAATGGGTCGGCGAAATGCGCAAGCGCGGCATCGACGTGCCGGTGCGCCTCGGCGTCCCCGGCCCGGCCGGCATCAAGCGCCTGCTCGGCTTCGCCAAGCGCTGCGGCGTGGGCGCCTCGGCCAGCGTGATGAAGAAGTACGGCATCTCGCTGACCAACCTCATTGGCAGCGCCGGTCCGGACAAGCTGGTCAACTCGCTCGACACGAAGCTCAACGACGAAGAGCATGGCCGCGTGCGCCTGCACTTCTATCCGTTCGGTGCGCTGACCCCGTCGGCCGAGTGGATCAACCAGTACGACGCGAAGCACTGAGCCTCGGCATGGCAGAGGTGATCGACGGCCGTAAGGTAGCGGCCAAGCTGGACGAACAGACCAAGGCGGAGGTCGACGCGCTGGTAGCAGCAGGTGGGCCCCGTCCCGGCCTGACCGTGATCCTGGTGGGCGACGATGGCGCGAGCCAGGTCTACGTCCGCCGCAAGATCAAGGGTTGCGAGAAGGTCGGCATTCGTTCGTCCGAACATCGCCTCCCCGCCGATACCACGCAGGAAGAGCTGCTCGCCCTAGTCGACCAGCTCAACCACGACCCCGAGGTCCATGGCATCCTCTGCCAGGTGCCGCTGCCGGCGCACATCGACACGCGCACCGTGCTCGGCGCGATCGCTCCGGAGAAGGACGTCGACGGGTTCCACCCGGTCAACGTCGGCCGCCTTTCGACCGGCACTGGCGGCATGGTGCCCTGCACTCCGCTCGGCGTGATGATGCTGCTTGAATCGGTGATCGACGATTTCGTCGGCCTCGATGCAGTGGTGATCGGCAAGTCCAACATCGTCGGCAAGCCCGTCGCGCTGATGCTGCTCGACCGTGAGTGCACCGTCACCGTCACTCACATCTACACTGAGAACCTGCCCGAGATCGCCGCCAAGGCCGACATCATCGTCGCCGCCGCCGGCGCGCCCGAGCTGGTCAAAGGTTCGTGGGTCAAACCGGGCGCGGTCGTGATCGACGTCGGCATCACCCGCATCATGGGTGAGGACGGCAAGGAGAAGCTGGTCGGCGACGTCAAGTTCGACGAAGTCCAGCACGCCAAGGCAGTGACTCCAGTCCCCGGCGGCGTCGGTCCGATGACCATCGCCTGCCTGCTGCACAACACCGTCCAGGCCGCCAAGGCCATCGGCAAGGCCCCGGCCCCAAACGGCGACCGTGACTACCACGACGCGCCGGACCGCTCGCTGATCTACGGTGAGGGCGCTTCGAGGGATTGAGGGTTAGCGGTTCGCTTTCCACCCAGCGGTGATAGCCGCTTCGGGTGGAAAGCGGACGTCGACCGCGGAGATGACCAACCTGTCGCGCACGGTGACGTGCAGCGGGCTAGCTGCTAGGCAACGCCCGTCGACAGGGGGACCCACATGATCCGTCAATCTCATTGGTTTGCAGTATTCATTGCCGGTCTGTTCGCCGCGACCCCCGCGATGGCCGGGGTCGAGCCATTTCCCTCGACCTTCGAGACACGCGAAATTCCTGTCGACGGCGCGACGATTCATACGCGGATCGGCGGTCATGGGCCCCTGGTCGTGCTCTTGCATGGGTTTGGCGATACCGGGGACATGTGGGCGCCGCTCGCAAGGCGGCTGGCCGCCGATCACACGGTCGTCGTCCCGGACCTGCGCGGAATGGGCCTCTCATCACATCCCGAGATCGGGTACGACAAGAAGAGCGAGGCCGGCGATATCGCGGCGGTGCTCCACGCGCTCGGGCTCGAGGGTTCCCTGGCGTTGGTCACGCACGACATCGGCAATATGGTCGGCTACGCTTTCGCCGCCCAGAACCGCGACCGGGTCACTCGCTGGGTGGTGATGGACGCGCCGCTGCCCGGGCTTGGCAATTGGGACACCGTGGTCAAGGACCAGCGAACTTGGCACTTCGACTTCTTCGGCCCTGACGAGGAACGGCTCGTCGCCGGTCGGGAGCGGATATACCTCGATCGCTTCTACAACGAACTATCGGCCGACCCGAAGCACATCGACGAAGAGACGCGTGCCCATTATGCCGCGCTCTACTCCCGTCCGAACGCGATCCATAACGCGTTCGCGCAATTCGCGGCCTTCCGCCAGGACGCCGTCGATAACCAGAAATTCCTCGCCGAGGGCAAGCTCGCCATGCCGATCCTCGCGATTGGTGGAGAAAAGTCGTTCGGCGAGGGTTTCGCGAACGAGATCGCTTTCGCCGCGACTGATGTCCGCGGGCTCAGCATCCGCGATTCCGGTCACTGGTTGATGGAAGAACAGCCCGAGGCGACGATGGGCGCGATCCTGGCTTTCCTCGGGGAGCCGGGGACGCGGTGACTTCTGAGGGCTTGCGCTTAGTCGGTGACCTCGAAATCACCGTTGCCGAGCGGCTTGACGATATCTCCCCACCGGCCGGTTTGCCGCCAGTAGTCGGGAAGACCCAGCGCCTCGAGAATGGCCTTGAATCGGAGGTCGCGGTGCGCTTGCCGGAAAGGCGTCTGCCACATGACGCAGCGCAGATCGACGATGTTGTCGCTGTCTACGAAGACACGCTGGAACACCGCGAGCACGGCATCGATGTCGTCATAGAATGCCGCAAGGCGTGCTATCCAGAGCTGTCGAAGCGGGTCTTGGCAAGCCGGGTCGGTGAGGGCCGCGCGAACGAGCCTCTTGGCTGCTTCGGGATTGTGCAGCACCGGCTCGAGCTGCCTGTTCACGGGTACAGTCGAGACGTATCCCCCGGCCTCCAGCATGATCCGAAACTGGGCAGACAGCTGCTCCCGTGTCGCCCGCCCCTTGGCCCGGAGGAACGTCGAGAACTCGAAGTGTCCCCTGTCACCAGGCAAGTCCCGGTTTCGCCGGGCTTCTGCGTCGGCTTCGTCTAGCCGTCCGCAGATATCGAGAAGATCATGCAAGCCCAGAGATGAGTTTCGATCCATGGGATCGCGTTGAACCCTGCGCTGAAACAACTCCAGGACTGGCCCGAAGCGCCCTACGTAGAAATCGAAGAACTCCGGACAACCCCAGAACATTCCCAGATCCTGGCCCTTCGGGACCGCTTGGTTCAGCGTTTCGGCAAGGACCAGTTCGCCCTTTCGCACATGCTCCCGGCAACGCATGAGCAGCAAGAGCGCGTCATTGGGAGCAAACGCCGTCGCCTGTTCGATCAAGTGTTTTCGCTGGCGATCACATTCATCTCTGTTTTCTGGCGACAGGAATTCGAGATGGTCGAGCGCTGCCGCCTGCTGGTGATAGGCGAGCATGAACTTCGGATCGAGCTCAACCGCCCGCGTTGCGAGGCCGAGCGCCTTCTCGACATTCGTTAGGCCGTGCTGTCCTAACAATGCGCGAGCACGCAGGACGAGATCGTAGGCTTCGAAATTGTCGGTTCCCCGATCCTCGATCGCATGCTTTTCGCTCGGCAGCAGCTCGACTTCGAGCGCCTTGACGATCGCCTGCGCCACTTCGTCCTGCAGCGTGAAGATGTCGACGAGATCACGATCGTAGCGTTCCGCCCAGACATGCAGGCCGCTCGCTCCGTCAATCAGCTGCGCCGTTATGCGGACCCTGTCTCCTGCTTTGCGTACACTTCCTTCCAGCACGTGGCTAACCGCGAAACGCCGCACGACCTCGCCTATCCCCACGTCCTGCCCCTTGAGCGAGAACGCCGTGTGGCGCGCGATGACGTTTAGCCCTGATACCCCGCCGAGATCGGTGATGATGTCTTCGGATATGCCGTCGGCGAAGTATTCCTGCTCCTGCCCCACGCTCATGTCGACGAAAGGCAACACAATTAGCGATGGCGGGCCGCCATCCGGCTGGCATTCGGGCAATTCGATCTGATAACCGATGCCGCGAACGGTCTTGAGCATTCCGGCGTCGGGGCCCAGCGCCTTGCGCAGAGCGACTATCTGCGCTTGGACGGCGTTTTCCTCAACAACCGCAGTGGGCCAAACGGCGGCAATGAGTTCGTCCTTGGTTACAAGATCGCCCTTGGCCTCCACCAGCACTGAAAGCACTTCGAGCGCCCTTCGCCCGACCGGAACGCGTGCACCGTCTGCCAGCAATTGGCGTCTGGGCTGCAGGGTCAGCCGGCCAAGCCGCACCTGTTCCAAGCGAGAGGCTCCTT
The DNA here is from genome assembly GCF_001427865.1 of Altererythrobacter sp. Root672. Lineage (NCBI taxonomy): Bacteria > Pseudomonadati > Pseudomonadota > Alphaproteobacteria > Sphingomonadales > Erythrobacteraceae > Altererythrobacter > Altererythrobacter sp. Root672. Next base: position 473,689 of record NZ_LMHH01000003.1, on the reverse strand, counting down.
CCGACATTCGCTTAGCACAGATTGCGACATCGGCGTAGCGATCCTGGGGCCGGCGCGAGGCTCGGAGGCGGTCTCCGCGGTCCTGCCGGCGGTTTCGATTGAGCTACCTGACCGCGACTTTGGTGTCGCGACGCGTCGTTGCGTCAAGCCTGGCTTGCGTCACGAGCGCCTCTACCGTCGGATTGACGCGGGCAGACCGCTTGCACCGCCGAAACGGCCGTTCGCCTAGCGCGTCGTTCCTGTCGTAATTCCCGCAGAGCCGCAAGACTGCGATCCTGGCGCGCCGTTCGAGCTCCGCGGCACCCTCGGTCGTAGTCAGGTCGAGATCGCCGTAGGCGACGTCGGCCGAAATCGACCTCTCACGCGCATCAACTGGTCCCGCAACCCAGATTGTAGCGATAAGCGTCGCGTAGATCAGCTTCTTCGTTCGGTTCATGACGGATCCTCCTGCAACGGCCAGCGGGACAGAGCTTGCGCCGCGTGTCCTGCTGGTCACTGACGAGGATTCTTAGCGCTCAAAGCTCGGTGGAGCTTTGGGCAGGCGCTGCAATCTTCCTGAAAAGTGTCTGAAATTTGGAGGCAGCGAAAAATCGACACCCATGTCGAAAGATCGACACCCATGTGGCACTCAGCCGTTTAGGGGCAGCGCACTTCGCCCATGATCATGCCGTCGTACGTCCTGCTGGAAGGTGGCGAGATATCCAATCGCCGCGACTTTGAAGCCGGCGCACCTAATTCGTCCGGAGGTCCAATCGGTGGTGGCGAATGTCCGCAATGGGTCGTTTGCAGACCGACCGCTATGGGTTCAAAGCCGTAGCAACACTCGGCTGACTTGGCCCCGCCACCTTCGGCAGTGACGCGCTGGTTGGGGCGCCAAGATAGATCACTCCGGTATAGGGTCCTGCCGGATCGGAGCTCAGCTCCACCTCTCGGGCCCGTCCCAAGACCGGTCCTGCGGTGTGCGCACCGCAGTCGATCTTGCCCGGTGCGCCGTTAGGATCGCCGATACACGCCCAAGTCTCGCCGCCTTCGCCACGGGTGTTGAAGGTGACGGTCGCCTCAGCCGGAAGGTTGCCGGCCATGGCCATGTAGGGCGTTCCCCTCGGAACCTCGGTGCGCTGGGCGTGAACGTTGCCCACCAGGGCAAGCACGGTAGCTCCGCCCTGGGCTGCACTCCGTACCAAGTCCGCCATCGCTTTTTCGTATTCAGCAGGCGTGGGTCGCGCGGTGAACGCAGTGGGCTGAAAGGCGATTACCGAACTGATCCGACCCGCCGCACGCATTTGCCGCAGGGTTTCGAAGAGGCGGAAGTAGGCCTCGCTCGACCGCCCATCCTTCATCGGCATGTTCCACATGACGGCACTGAGGAATTTATGCTCAGCCTCCGCGCCTCCGTCGGACGTGATGAACGCATCAATCGCCGCCTGGTCGCTGGCGGGTTGCTCCACCGCCACGACTACGGGTCGTGACTGGGCTGTCAGGCAGACGACATCCGCGAACAAGGCCGGTACTTCGTTAGAGCCGTGAACTTCGCCGATGACGATCCAACGGACCTGGTCGTCGGCGAGAACTTCGTCCCAACCCTCTACAGGCAGGCAAGCCGGACTCGCTGGCGCAGCGGTGGCCAAAAGGAATGACGAGAATGCCGTAGCTAGGCCCATGTCAGACTCCCCTCTAACATATGTTAGGTACTCCAGAGGACTGCCGTAGCATGAATGTCTGCTCGGGGCGGACAGCGGACTTTGTCACCTTCCCATGTATTTGTATTGAAGCCCCTTCTGCATCGGAGTGCATCATATGGAACCCAGCCTGGAAACGGCCCGCCTGATACTACGGCGCCCGCGCGAGGAAGATCTCGATGGCTGGGCGGCCCTGATGGCGGACGAGGCAGCCGCTAAGTTCATCGGTGGACCGCTGACTCGTTCCGCGGCCTGGCGAGCGATGGCGACCATGGCCGGGTCCTGGTCGCTCAAAGGCTTCGGAATGTTCAGCGTCATCGAGAAGGCGACCGGTCAATGGATCGGACGAGTGGGGCCATGGCAACCAGAGGGATGGCCGGGTCCCGAAGTTGGCTGGGCGCTGCTCTCGAGCGCCTGGGGGAAAGGCTATGCCCGCGAAAGCGCACAGGCAGCGATCGGCTGGACCTTCGATGCGCTCGATTGGACGGAGGTCATCCACACCATCGACCCGAACAACGTGCCATCGCAACGCCTGGCAATGGCGCTCGGCGCGGTGAACGTTGGGCCGACACAGCTGCCGCCCCCTCTCGAAAACCTACCGGTGGAGATGTGGCGACAATCGCGTGAGCAATGGATGAGCCGATTGCCGGCCTAGAGCCACCCAATCCGCTTGAAGCGATAGAACAGCCCCGCACAGGTAAGCGCGGTCACCCCCAGTATGAGGAAGTAGCCGTAGCGCCACTCCAACTCGGGCATGAACCTGAAGTTCATCCCGTAGATGCCGGCGATCGCCGTCGGCACCGCCAGGATCGCGGCCCAGGCGGCCAGCTGGCGCGTAATGGCACCCGTCCGCTTCTGCTCGAGCAGGCTCGCCACCTGCAGGATCCCGCCCAGCGTGTCGTTGAGCCAGCGGGTGCGCCTCGCGGCGCGCTGGGTGTGGTCGAACACGTCGCGGAAATAGGGCCGCGCGCGTGGGTCGATCGAGGGCTGCTCTACCTCCCACAGCTTGGCCGCCACTTCCTCCATCGCTTCGGCGATCCCTTCGAAGTGCCGCAGTGTCCGACGCAGGCGGAAGATCCGGCGGATGCGGGCGCCGTCGGGGAAATTGCCGATCGCCTGCTCCTCGATGTCGCCGATGTCCTCCTCGATCTCGTCGAGTAGCGGCCCGTAGCCGTCCACGATGTAGTCGAGCACGGCGTGGAGGACGAAATCGGGTCCTTCGGCGAGCCGCTCCGGCGTCGCTTCCAGCTGGTCGCGCAGCTTCACGTGGGCTCGCTCGCTACCCTGGCGTACGGTGATGATGAACCGCTCGCCAAGGAAGATCGAGGTCTGGCCGTAAGTGATCTTCTCGCCTTCGCCAATCGCCGCGGTCCGGGCGAGGACGAAGAGTTGCGAGCCGTAGGATTCGGCCTTCGGATCCTGGCGATGGGTCAGTGCATCTTCGACCGCCAGGGGGTGCAGGCCGTAGTCGTCCTGGATGAGCTTGAGTTCCTCACTGCTCGGCTCGACCAGTCCGATCCAGTCGAACTCATCCACTCCCGGTTTGTCCAGGCACGGCAGCAGGTCGTGTTCCACCACCTTGCCATCGCGATACCGGCGTGCGGCAACGATCGTCATGGCGCGGATTGGTGGCAGAGGCCGCCGCGGCTGGCAATCGTCAATGCGCGGACGCGCGCGAGTTCCTTACCGAGCGAGAGCGGTAGTTGGTGACCACGCGCATGTCGGCGCAAGTTCGGTTTCCGAGGCCGGCCAGCTCAGTTCGTAGACCACGCGGAAGCCGTTGTGGTCAGACAGTACCGGCCCGCTCGGACCGCCGTCGAACATGCCCTCTACGCGGATCGGGCGTACCTTCACCACGTTGCCGGACTGGTACAAGTGCAGGTTCTGCACCCGCCGCCACTGATCCTCGTGCTCCCAGTCCTGGCGCACGTCGCACAAGCTGCGGTTCTCACTGCAATAGCGGTGCACGTTGCCGAGCGGCGACCGCCGATCGAAAGTATAGTGTCGGACATCGGAATTACGCATGTTGAAGTCGCCGCCGATCAGGATTGGATCGCTCAGCGGACTGCTCCTGATCACGAAATCCGCCAGCTCGTTCGTTTGCCGGGCATGAGCGGCCGCATGGCGTTCCTCTGAGACGCCGGAGGCCCGCTGTGAATTCATGTGCGTGGTGAAGACGTCGACCACGCCTGGAACGCCTGGGATGGCGACTTCTGCAAAAAGCACGCCCTTGTTCGACAGGCAGTCGAACCCGGCACAGCTCCGGGTGGCGTAGGGCACGTAGTTCGCGGCCACCATCGGATAGTCGGTCGCGATCACCAGCCCCGCGGACATCACGTTAAGGCCGATCTCGCCCCTGAAGATGTTTCGACTGCCAGGGAGAGCGCCCTGGGTGTTGGGTGCCTGGTCAGATCGCCGGCGCGGTCCGACGGCAATGCTGCGATAGCCGGTACTCATCACAGCATCCGCGGCGTCTTTGCTGAACACTTCCTGGAAGACGATGATGTCCGGCCCTTCCCCGGCCGAGCGGAACTCTGCCAGACGCCGCCCGATCTCCCGGAGATAGGGACCTCGATTCGATCGGGCCGGGAATGGCAGCCCTTCAATATTGTAGGTCAGGACATCGATCTCGGTGAAGGCGGTCTGCCCATCCTCCGAAAGGCGGATGTGAGGCCTCGTGGCGTCGACGCAGTCGACTGAGCTTTCGGGTGGGAGGCTGGAACACCCGCTCAACAGGCCGAGTGCAGCTACGAGAGACAGGGCTTGCTTCACCATATGTGCCACAGGATATGCCATGCTCCTGCTTCCAACATCAGGAAAATTCCGGATAGGCCCCAATATCATGCGGTGGCGCGGGGCCCGCAAATCTCGTACCGCAGGACCATGCCTTTGCCCGACCGCATCTGGACCGCCGCGCTAGTCGTCATCGGGGATGAAATTCTCTCGGGCCGAACGCACGACAAGAACATCGCCCAGGTGGCCAGCTGGCTGCAAGTCCAGGGCATCCGCCTGATGGAAGTGCGCGTCGTGCCCGATGTCGAAGCGCGCATCGTCGAGGCCGTGAACGCGCTGCGCACGACGCACGATTACCTCTTCACCACCGGCGGTATTGGCCCGACGCATGATGACATCTCGGTCGATGCCGTGGCCGCGGCGCTCGGCGTCCCGGTCGTGGTCCACCCCGAAGCCCGGCGCATCCTCGAAGAGTACTATGTGACGCGCGGCGGGGTCAGCGAGGCGCGGCTTAGAATGGCTCGCACGCCCGAGGGTGCAGACCTCATCCCCAACCGCATGTCAGGCGCGCCGGGGATCAAGATCGGCAACGTCCACATGCTCGCCGGTGTGCCACACATCGCCGCTCAGATGCTCGATGCGCTTACGGGTACGCTCGAAGGCGGAGCCCCGCTGCTGAGCGAGACGGTCGGGGGGTTCATCAAGGAAAGCGAAGTCGCCGACATCCTTCGCGAGGTGGAGCGGGCTCACGCCAATTGCCAGATCGGCAGCTATCCCTTCTTCCGCGATGGCCAAGTCGGCGCGAATTTCGTGATTCGCTCAACCGATGCGAACGACCTCCGAAGCTGTGTCGACACTTTGTGCGAGGCGCTGGCCGAGGCCGGATTCGACTTTACGCCGGGCGGAATCTGACCCCTATCGCACTGCAGCACTACCCCCTGAGCGCCACTGCTCATCCCTAAGAGTAGTCGGGACTACGCCCGCAACCCGATATTCTCCCCGCAGGAGAATGCTGATGGACTCAATCGGCAGGGCGCCATCCGCTATTGCCCGGCGGATTCACCTGAACCGCAATTTGCGGATTGCATCCGCTGAAGCCACCGCAATCCTGGTTTCATATCCGAAATCCGGGCGGACTTGGGTCCGCTTTATCCTCGCCCATTACTTCGCCGCCAAGGCTCGACATCCCGACCTCGATACCGAGACCATGTTCGGCTTTGCCCCGAATTTCGATCTTGATCCGACGCGGGGTATTCCAGCCTTTATCAGGCGAGCGGATGCGGCAGCGGTTCCCCTGATTCCATCGACGCACTCGCGCTTTACCTCGCGCATCCCTCCTGAACTTCCGGTCCTGTTCGTGGTACGCGACCCCCGCGACGTGATGGCGTCCAGCTACCACCACGTAACGCGGCATAAACAGTCCTTCACCGGCGATATGGATGACTTCCTGAGCGACAACGAGCAGGGGCTTCCAGAGTACTTCCGCTTCATGAACAGTTGGGGCCGAGAGCTGAAGCGGCGGCCGCACTATGTGGTGTCCTACGAAGGTCTCATCTCCGACGCCGTTTCCGAGATGGCGCGTGCACTCCAGTTCCTGAACCAGCGCGTCGACCTACCGGCTTTGGAACAGGCCGTGGAACTCTCGTCCTTCGACAAGCTTCGCGCCCTTGAACTGACCAAGGGGATTCCAGGACACGCATACGACAAGTCGGACCCTGATGCCTTGAGGATGAGGCGGGGCAAAGTCGGTAGCTTCGAGGACGAATTGTCAGCGGCTCAGAAGCGGCTGATCGAAGAGACTTGCGCCTCACAACTTAGCGCTACCGCCTCCTCCCTGCTGTCCGGTTACGACCTGGGACCTGCGCAACCGGCTCCGCAGAAAACGGGCGTCGCCGATCGGTCGCTCTCCGTTGCGCCACCGAAAGACAAACCCGCTACCGCCGCAAACTTGCGCCGCCGCGGAATCGGTCGGCAGCTTGCCGCCGAAACAATGGTCATCATCGGGGTTGCGGCGGCGCTGCTAGCGCCTGCCATCCTCGCCATAGAGTTGGGTGAATGGTGGTTGCAGCGCGAATGGGCCGAACATTCCCTTGGGGACGGTCTGGCGCTGTTTGGAGTGGACCGCACGGGCCATGTAGAAACGCCAACCGAGCGTATCCTGGACGTGTTCCTCGCTCTCCCGCTCACGGTCACCCTATTCGTCGTCGGGATTCTCACGCTTCTAAGCGGGGTGCACCTGGGCGACTGGGGGCTGGACAGCGTGAAACTGAAAAAGCGGCTGTCCCTTTCGGCGAAGAACATCCGGTGGCGGAATCCGCCCGACGACGACGCCGAAACTTACCCGCGCAACTGACGCCAATCGGTGCTGGTCATTTGGCCAGCCCAAAAAAGAAGGCCGGCGGATCTCTCCGCCGGCCCCCTTGGTGATCTCTCGGATCGAACCGCCGATAATCAGGCGCCTTCGACCTCGCTAACGTCGATCTTCAGGCCCGGGCCCATCGAAGAGGTCAGCGCGATCTTCTGGACGTACTTGCCCTTGGCGCCGGTCGGCTTGGCCTTGACCACCGCATCGGTCAGCGCGCGGAAGTTGTCCTTCAGCTGCGCTTCGGTGAAGCTGATCTTGCCGATGCCCGAGTGAATGATGCCGAGCTTTTCAACGCGGAATTCAACCTGGCCACCCTTGGCGTCCTTGACGGCCTGGGCGACGTTCGGGGTCACCGTGCCGAGCTTCGGGTTCGGCATGAGGCCCTTGGGGCCCAGCACCTTACCGAGACGGCCGACAACGGCCATCATGTCGGGGGTCGCGATGACGCGGTCGTAGTTGAGGTTGCCAGCCTGCATGTCTTCCATGAGGTCTTCGGCACCGACCTTGTCGGCCCCAGCCTTGAGCGCTTCGTCAGCCTTGTCGCCACGGGCGAACACGGCGACCTTCATGTCCTTGCCGGTGCCCGAGGGCAGCGAGACCATGCCGCGGACCATCTGGTCGGCGTGGCGCGGATCGACACCGAGGTTCATCGCCACTTCGACGGTCTCGTCGAACTTCTTGCTGGCGAATTCCTTGAGCACGGCGAGCGCTTCGTCAAAGCCATAGAGCTTTTCGGCGTCAACCTTCTCGGCGATCAGCTTCTGCTTCTTGGTCAGCTTGGCCATCGGTTCAGCCCTCCACCACTTCGAGGCCCATCGCGCGAGCGGAGCCTTCGATGATCTTCGTTGCTGCTTCGATGTCGTTGGCGTTCAGATCGGCCATCTTCACCTGAGCGATTTCAGCGAGCTTGGAGCGCGCGATCTTGCCCGCGGAAACCTTGCCGGGCTCCTTCGAGCCCGACTTCAGGTTCGCCGCCTTCTTGATGAGGAAGCTGGCCGGCGGAGTCTTGGTGATGAACGTGAAGCTGCGATCCGCATAGACGGTGATGACCGTCGGGATCGGCATGCCCTTTTCGAGCTCCTGCGTGGAGGCGTTGAACGCCTTGCAGAATTCCATGATGTTCACGCCACGCTGACCGAGCGCAGGGCCGATCGGGGGTGACGGGTTGGCGGCGCCCGCAGGCACCTGCAGCTTGATATAGCCTTCGATCTTCTTGGCCATCACTGGCCTCCTTTCTCACTGTCGCCGCGGGCCTTTCGGCAAGAGGCTCATGGTAAGCGGTTCAAGCGGTGACCGAGGCCACCTCCCGCGCGGGTTCCCGAGCTGTAGCTTTGGGAAGGGGCGCCGTTAGGCGAAACCGCCGTTCAATTCAAGCTTCGCGATCTTGGAACCGAAAGATGCCAATGATCTCGATCTCGTTTCGCTCAGCGCGATAGGCAATCATGTATCGGTATCGGCGGGTCAGGATGCGGCGCAACCCACGCTGGCCAATCCGCTTTCCTACGCGCGGGAAGTGCGCGAGGATGCCGATGGCGGCGCGAATATCGGCCAAGACATGGTGGATCGCGTGGGGCGCTTGTTCAAGATAGAATGCTTCAATCGCATTCAGATCGGCGAGTGCACTCCGCCGATAGCGGATTTGCATCAGGCGACGCCGTGACGCCTGAAAACGGATTCCACTTCGATCGGGTCGGCATACTCGGGATCGGCCTCAGCCATCCGGCGGTCGAGTTCCACCATTTGTTCGGCAGTAAAGCCGCCGTGCTTGCCGGTGGCCTGCCCATCCATGATAGTGCGCAAGACGGCCTCCACTTCCCGCCGTCGTCCGGCAGGAAGCGCTTGAGCAAAGGCGATAAACTGATCCAGCACCGTCATGCTGCGCAGCTTAACACACGCTCCCGCAGCAAACCGAATCCAAAAAGAGCCATTGTGGACCCCGAACCATGTCCAGGATCTGGCTAGGCGCTTACTTGACCAGTTCGACCTGTTCGAAGTCCAGCTCGACCGGGGTCGCGCGGCCGAAGATCGAGACGCTGACCTTGACCTTGTTCTTGTCGAAGTCGAGCTCTTCCACCACGCCGTTGAAGCTGGCGAAGGGACCGTCGAGCACCTTGACCTGATCGCCGATCTCGTAGTCGACGTTGACGTGCTGCTTCGGGGTGGCTTTGGCTTCTGCCACGCCGCCGAAATAGCGGGCGGCCTCGCGCTCCGAAATCGGCTGCGGCTTGCCGCCTGCGCCGAGGAAGCCGGTGACCTTCGGGGTGTTCTTGACCAAGTGGTAGACGTCGTCGGTCAAGGTCAGCTTGGCGAGCACGTAGCCCGGCATGAACTTGCGATCGACCTGCACCTTCTTGCCGCGCTTCACTTCGGTGACGGTCTCGGTCGGCACTTCGACCGCTTCCACGGCTTCAGCGAGACCGAGGCGTTCAGCCTCCGAGATGATCGAATCGCGGACCTTGTTCTCGAAGCCGGAATAGGCGTGGATGATGTACCAGCGGGCCATGGATCTCTTTTCCGTAAAGTCTGTCTGGCGCAGATCAGACCAGTGCGAGCAGTTCGCGTACAGCGAACCCGAACAACTGGTCGACGCCGAGGAAGAATACCGACAGCAGCAGCATCATGATCGCGACAAAGATCGCGGTGCGCACGGTTTCCTGGCGCGTAGGCCACACAACCTTGCCCGCTTCCGAACGGACCTGGCGGAAGAATTCGCCGGGACTGGTCTTGGCCATCGTTAATCGACCTCGCAAAAATGACACTCTGCTTCCGCCATAGGTCCATCGCCACCCCGGTCTCGCTGATTCGAGGGATCCGGGAGGGGCATGCTGGCTCCGATGTCGGAAGTCGGCAGGCGATGTAGCGAGGCGCCCGCGTAAACGCAAGACCGGCGCGGGAGGCGCGGGCCGGTTAGGAAAGTCCGAAGGTGCTGGCGACCCTGTTCAGCACCTTCCGGACTTGGGCAATGAAGTCACGTCAGCCCCGCCCGAACAGGCGAGCAAAGAAGCCCGGCTCTTCCATCGGCTGAATCGGTCCGTGCTTCATGTAGCGTAGGCTGGCGTCGTGATAGGGACGCGGCATGACCCAACCGTCGGGCTTGCTGCTGCGATAACTCAGGCTTGCCATATGAGATGCTCCTCATGAGCTCCCGTCCGGCGCTAATAATGACCGGCCCGTCTCAGCGGTTCCAGCGCTCCATCGGCGACAGCGTAGATTTCGGCCTACTGTGGATGTTGGGCCACAGACCTGCGTCTAGGGCCGAAACGCTTCAGCCGCGTGCGGACTTACGCCGCGGCTGAAGAATTGGCAGGAGTGGAGGGACTCGAACCCACGGCCCTCGGTTTTGGAGACCGATGCTCTACCAACTGAGCTACACTCCTGCGGGCGGGTTGCGCCTCTATAGCCGCCGAACTGGCTTGGCAAGCGACGAGGTCAGCCCCATCTTGCGGAAATTGCCATGCACGCTCCCGCAACCAAGATAATTCCCGAAGACCTGCTGCTGATGGCCTATCGCAGCGGCATCTTCCCGATGGCTGACAGCCGGGACGACGAGGATATCTACTGGGTGGAGCCGCGCGACAGGGCGATCATCCCGCTTGAGGAATTTCGTTGCTCGCGGTCGCTCGCCAAAGTCATCCGGCAGGATCGCTTCCGCGTTACCTGCAATCACGACTTCGAAGGCGTGATCGAAGCCTGTGCCGCCCCGCGCGAAGGACACCCCGAGAGCTGGATCAGCGAGCGCATCGCCGCCAGCTATCGCGCGCTCCACATCGCGGGCCACGCGCACTCGATCGAATGCTGGGACGGAGATCGCCTGGTCGGCGGCCTCTACGGAGTCGGCTTCGACCACGCCTTTTGCGGTGAGAGCATGTTCAGCCGGGCGACCGACGCCTCGAAAGTAGCCCTGGCATGGCTGGTCGCATTGCTCCGTCGCGGAGGGTACGAATTGCTCGACTGCCAATTCATGACGGACCACCTGGCCTCGCTCGGCGCAGTGCCCGTCACGCGGGAGTGCTATCTCGAAAGGCTGACGAAGGCCGTGATGGCAGGGCCGGCGCCCTCGCTGCCCGAAGTCTACGCGTCGTTCGCCGCGGGAGTCTCGACGGGCGCCGGTGAGGGTGCGGTGACAGTAGGTTCGGGCGCCGGTTCGGCACCAGCCGTGGGTGTCGCCCGCGGCGTCGGCCCGCTGCTGTCAGACACCGGGCTTTCTTCGCCCGGGAAGCTCATTTTGCAGTCCTTGACCCAGACATCGTAGATCGGGTGTTCGACGACATTGAGGCTGGGCGAGTTCTTGAACAGCCAGCCGGAGAAGATTCGGCGCCAGGCGGGCTCTGAGTCGGCATCGGCCCGTTCGAGGACGATCACCTGCACGAAAGCCCCGGTTTCGGGCGGCTCTTCCCACGGCGCCGTGCGCTCGCAGGCCGAGAGGCGGACGACCACGTCGCCCACCCGGCGAGCTTCGCCCGGCTTCATCTCGAGATCCTGAGAGATGTTGTTGCGCTTGTTCAGCAGCCCGATGACGGCAACCCGCTGTTCCATCGGCGTACCGATACCGGCGGCCGCGCGGGCCGCATCGGCCTGGGCCAGTTCCTTGGGAACTTCGGTTGCCTCGGCCTCAGGCTCAGGCGCCTTGCCGGTGCATCCGGCAAGCAGGAGCAGACCAGCCGTAGCGGCCACCAGCCTCACGCGTCGGGCGTCCACGATTCGTAATCGCCCGTAGCAGCCGCACGCCGACCGCCGCGCTCAAGCGCGCCCTGCGGGCGATACGCCGCGACAGTGCCAGTGGCGTTCGGAGTGTAGTCCACTTCCCAGATCTTCGGCGGAGGCAGCTCGTTTTCGGGCAGTGCATCGAGTGAGCCGTGCAGCCAGCCGTGCCATTCGGCCGGAACCCGGCTGGCATCGTTGGCGCCGTTATAGATGACCCAGCGCCGTTCGCGCCCATCGACGGTCTTCTTGTTCGACCGGAAATAGGTGTTGCCCTGCGCGTCGGTACCGACCTTTTCGCCGTTCATCGCGCTGAACAACGAGGTGCCGATGGTGGCGCCGTCCCACCAGGTGAAGATCTTGGAGAAGAATCCCATGGGCCGCGCGTTAGGGCTTGTGCCTTTTTCGTGCAAGCTCGTCCGGTCTCACCATTCGACCTTGCTGCCAGGCACGAGGCCCAATTGGGCCGCACGCCCGCCATTCAGTTCGAGCACGGCAATGCCGGGCCCGTCGGAAGGGATGGGCGTTTCGGAATAAGGGGTCGCGTTGGCGGCGATGTTGATGATCCGCCGGTCTTCCCCGATGAAGATCAGGTCGAGCGAGAGGACGGTGTTCTTCATCCAGAAGCTCAGGAGCTGCGGACGGGCATAGGGAAACAACATGCCCTCGTCCGCGCCCATCTCGGTCCGGAACATCAGTCCCTTAGCCTGTTCCTGCGGTGTCCGGGCCACTTCGGCGCGGAAGGCATGGGCCTTGCCGGTTGGCGTGGTGATCTTCAGCGGAATGACTTCCAGGCCGGAAGTCGGGTGAACCGCCGTTGTCGCAGTCGCAGCCGCGCTCGAAGTTGCGCCTCCGGCCGCCTGCGGGGAACAAGCCGGGACCAGGATCAGGATGGCAAGGAGCAGAGCGCGCATCGTATCAGCTTTCATCGTCCAGTTCGGCCGCCCATTCCTCGGCCGCCGTGCGGTCGGGGGCATCGACCATTTTGCGCGCGCTGTCGAGCGGGTGTCCTGCTCTCAACATGGCCGCCAATTGCTTTTCACGCTTTTCCCGGTCGGGGATATCTTGGCCGAACGGGCCGAACCCTCGCCGCCGGGCCAGTGCCAGCGCCGCGTGCCTCTCGTCGGCAGGGCGGGCGCGAGTCTCTTCGCGGATTTCTTCAGCGATTCCCGCCTCGCCTAGCGCCTGGCTCACGCGGCGCGGACCATAGCCCCGACGAAGCAAGCTGCCCCCTTTGGAGCGGGCATAGGCGACGTCATCGACATAGCCAAGCCCTTGATATCGTTCGACAAGCGCTCCGAGGTCGGGCGGATTTTCTCCCTCCCATCCGCGCTCGCGCAGTTTGCGGCGAAGGTAGCGTTCGAGCTTGGCCGCACTGGTCGCAAACCTCGCGACATAGGCCAGCGCCAACTCCTCAAGCCGGGGCTTGTCGAGCGGCTTTGGCACTTTTCGCTCTCGATGTGGCGCTCTTCGTTCGCTATCCATCCGGGTTCCTTCGCCTTATTCGTGCCACAGTCGTTGACAAATGAGAAAGTTTGTCGCGTGGCGGCTAGGATCCCGCTGCCATGAGGCAATGGGGAAGCGCCAACAGAGCGTAGAGCAGACGGGCAATTATCTAGGCAATGACCGAACTCACTCCCACACCCAACGACTGCGCGTTGCCGCGCATCCGTGCGGATTTCGCGACTTTCAACGAAGCCATCGACTACGCCGCGAAGAGCGAGAAGGGCTTCAATTTCTACGACGCACGGGGCACGCTCGAACGGGTCTATCCCTATAGCGAGCTACGCGTCGACGCCCTCGCATGGGCCAAGCGCCTGATCGCTGCCGGAATCGGCAAGGGCGATCGCGTGGCGCTGATCGCGGAAACTGGTCCGGAATTCGCCGCCCTTTTCTGCGGTGCCGTCTATGCCGGTGCCTGGCCCGTTCCGCTGCCGTTGCCGACCACGTTCGGCGGCAAGGACAACTACATCGAACAACTCGGCGTACAGCTCGAAAGTGCTGAGCCGAAGCTGCTGCTCTACCCGGCCGAGATCGCCGAGATGGCCTCCGTCGCGGCCTCGCGCCAGGGTTGCGAAGGGATCGATTGGGAATCGTTCGGTGAACGTCCGGTACCTGACATCGAGCTGCCCGAAGCCCAGTCCGACGATATCTGCTACTTGCAGTACTCGTCCGGCTCGACGCGCTTTCCGACCGGCGTCGCCGTCACGCACAGCGCCTTGCTGCACAACCTGTACGGCCACGCGATGACGATGAATCTCGGCACTGGCGACCGCGGGGTCAGCTGGTTGCCGTGGTACCACGACATGGGCCTGGTCGGTTGCCTGCTGTCGATGATCGCCAACCAGATTTCGGTCGACTATCTCAAGACCGAACATTTTGCGCGGCGCCCGCTGGCCTGGCTCGACCTGATCAGCCGCAACAAGGGCAACTCGATGTCCTATTCGCCGACCTTCGGCTACGACATCTGTGCGCGCCGCATCTCGAGCCAATCCAACGTCGCCGAGCGCTTCGACCTGTCGCGCTGGCGCCTCGCCGGCAACGGCGCGGACATGATCCGCCCTGACGTGATGCAGAGCTTCGTCAACGCCTTCTCCGATGCCGGGTTCAAGGCCAGCGCCTTCACCCCGAGCTATGGCCTGGCCGAAGCCACGCTCGCGGTCACCGTGATGCCGCCGGGCGAAGGCATTCGCGTCGAACTGGTCGAGGAAGAACGCCTGTCAGGCACTCCGCGCGATCTCTCGCGCCCGGCGCGCTACCGTGCGATCGTCAACTGCGGCAAGGCCCTGCCCGACATGGACGTCGAGATCCGCGGCGAGAAGGGCGAGATCAAGAAGGACCACCAGATCGGCAAGGTCTGGTGCCGCGGTCCCAGCGTCATGCATTCCTACTTCCGTAACCCGGAAGCGACCGACGATTGCCTGATCGACGGTTGGCTCGACACCGGCGACATGGGCTACATGGCCGAAGGCTATCTGTTCATCGTCGGCCGGGCGAAGGACATGATCATCATCAACGGCAAGAACCATTGGCCGCAGGACATCGAATGGGCCGTGGAGCAATTGCCGGGCTTCAACCACGGTGACATCGCCGCGTTCTCCGTCGAAACCGAGAATGGCGAGGAAGCGCCCGCGGTTCTGGTTCACTGCCGGGTTTCGGATCCCGACGAGCGCATCAAGCTGCGCGACACCATCCGCGACAAGGTCCGTTCGATCACCGGGATGAACTGCGTCGTGGAACTCGTGCCCCCGCGCACGCTGCCGCGTACCAGTTCAGGCAAGCTCAGCCGGGCCAAGGCCAAGCGGCTGTACCTGTCGGGCGAGATCGAGCCCTTCGACCTGGCGGCCTAATCCTCCCCGAGCTTGCTCGGGGAGGGGGACCGTCCCGCGAAGCGGGATGGTGGAGGGGCGTTGTGTTGTTCCGCCTACCCCTCCGTCACGCACCTACGGTGCGCGCCACTCCCCGAGACAAGCTCGGGGAGGATCTAAACACAGCGCCATTTTCCCCTTCCGCAATCGCACCGCATGCGGCACCCTCTCGGCGCCGGAAAAACGCGCACCCTTGAAGAGCGTGTTTTGCCTACCTAATACAGTAAGCGAATACCGGAAGGGGACAGGTGAATGGCGACGACCAACGAAACCACGACCAAGACGGCAACGGATCTCGAGCTGACTCCGCCCGATCCGGTGCCCATGGTTGCGCCCGATCGCGCCGCAGGGCTCGTGCCTGTCGATGCCGAGAAGAAGTCCAAGCTAGAGGAAAAGGTCGAAGGCTTCGTCGCCGAGCTGATCGCGCTCGATGCGCAGTCGCCCGAATTCGGCAAGAAGGTGGATCAGATCACCGGCATGGGCCGCAAGGAGATCACCACCGCGGCCGGCATGTCCAACCGCTTCCTCGATCGCCCGGTGCGCGCGATGGACCAGGAAGGCGGCGTCGGCAAAGACCTCGCCGAACTGCGCCGTACGGTCGAAGACCTCGATCCGGGCCGCAAGGGCAAGATGACCAGCCGCAAGCTGTTCGGGATCATCCCCTTCGGCAATTCACTGAAGCGCTATTTCGACAGCTACACCTCGGCCCAGGGGCACATCCAGGCGATCCTCGCGCGGCTTGCCAGCGGCAAGGACGAGCTGCTGATGGACAACGCGGCGATCGACGTCGAACGGCAGAAGCTGTGGGAAGCGATGGGCAAGCTCGAGCAGATGGCCCACATCGCCAAGACGCTCGACCAGCGGCTCGAAGACGAAGCCGACAACCTCGATTCCGTTGACCCGGCCAAGGCCAAGGCGATCCGCGAAACAGCGCTATTCTATGTCCGCCAGCGGACCCAGGACCTGCTGACGCAGATGGCGGTCAGCGTGCAGGGCTATCTCGCGCTCGACCTGGTCAAGAAGAACAACGTCGAGCTGGTAAAGGGCGTCGACCGCGCCAGCACCACTACGGTCGGCGCGCTGCGCACTGCGGTGACGGTGGCTCAGGCAATGACCAATCAGCGCCTGGTGCTCCAGCAGATCACGTCGCTCAACGAGACCACCGCCGGGATCATCGATTCCACCGGCAAGCTCCTGCGCGAAAACACCGCCAAGATCCACGAGCAGGCGGCGGCGAGCACGATCCCGCTGGAGACGCTGCAGCGCGCGTTCCAGAACATCTACGACACCATGGATGAAGTTGATAACTTTAAGGTCAAGGCACTCGCCTCGATGAAGCAAACCGTCGACACGCTTTCGACCGAGGTCGAAAAGTCGAAAGGCTACATCGCCCGCGCCGAAGGCCAAGCCCAGGCGTCCAAGGTCGCCAACGAACCTTCGCTGCTAACCTCTGAGTGATGTCGAGCGACTTGACCCCAGACAGCGACCGCCTGCTCCACGACGGGCGCGCTCTCCTGGCCGACAACCGGGCTGGAGGGCGTCATCGGCGTACGACCAGCCCGATCGGGCGAGGGTCGGCCGAACTGCGCCAACGCAACCTGATGACGCGGATCAAGCTGATCGGTGGATCGCTGCTGGCGATCGTCTTTGCCGCGATGGCGGTAGGGATCGCGATCGACGGGATCGGGTTCACCGGGATCATGGTCGCCTTCCTCGCAGTGGTCGCGGCGACGTTTCTGTTCTCGAACTTCCCCAAGGTCAGGGTACCGAGCCGCAGCGATCTCAACACCGGCGACGTGCGGCACATGGTCGCGCGCACCGAGTTGTGGCTAGAGCACCAACGCCCCGCGCTGCCGCCGCCGGCAGTCACCCTGGTCGACCAGATCGGCGTCCAGCTCGACGCGCTCGGCCTGCAGCTCGAGAATGTCGATCCGGTCCATCCGGCAGCGGTCGAAACCCGCAAGCTGGTGGGCGAGACCCTGCCCGGCATGGTCGACGCCTACCGCAAGATCCCGGCGAACTTGCGCCGCGAAGAGCGGGCCGGCTCGACGCCCGACAAGCAACTGGTCGAAAGCCTCGGCAAGATCAGCAACGAGATCGACCGCGTTACCCGGCAATTGGCCGACGGCGCGCTCGATGATCTCGCCATTCGTACCCGCTATCTCGACTACCGCTATGGTGCGGACGGCGAGCCCGCGGCCCTTCCCGAACCGAACAAGCAGGATACCTAATGGAAGTCGCCATTCCCCATTCGCTCGGCCGGGAAGAAGTCCGCCGCCGCTTGCAAGCCAATAGCCACAGCATTGGCGACAGCATTCCTGGCGGCATGGCCGAGGTCGTGACCGAATGGCCCAGCGAAGACCGCATGACGATGGCGATTTCGGCCATGGGTCAGCAACTGCGCGCCCACATCGATATCGAAGATCAGCAGGTCATGTTCTATGTCGACCTGCCGCCCGCGCTCGGCTTCATCCAGCCGATCGTCGAAGGTGCAATCCGGCAGCAGAGCCACAAGCTGCTGGCTCCGCCGTCAGCCTGATCCCTGCCCGTAAAGGGCTCAAATCCTCACAACTTGCGATCCGGTTCCAGGTACGTTTCCGGAATCCTCAGCACGGCCGTTGCGTGCTGGGTTTCGCGCATGAACAGCGTCAGGGCGGACATCAGCAGCCCGATCGCCACCATGAACGCCGCCGCCGCCACTTGCTGCAGATTGATGCTGAACAGCTCCTCGACGAACAGCAAGGCGACGCATAGCCCGATCGTCAGGCCGCTGAGCACCAGCAGCAGAATCGCCCGGCTGATCATCGCGATCCGCCGGTCGACCGTGCGAATCTCGCGGACGACCCGGTCGTGTTCCACGCCGCTCGTCGTTGCGTGCATCTGCTGCAGCACGCGCGAGCGGTCGACCACGCGACCGAGGCGGGTCGAGAGGATGTTCATGATGTTGCCAATGGCCACGAGCACAAAAACCGGCGCCAGCGCCAACTGAATGGTCTGGGCAATCAAGCCCGATCCGCCGCCCATAAATTCCCCCTTCTGTCCGGTGCCCTATTGGTTGGCCGCACCGGCAAGCTTGCCGACTTTCTGCGCGCCCGCCATCGTGGTGACCAGCACCTCGTTGCCATCGACAACGATCGCCACGTCGTCGAGCCCTATCACCGAGATGCGCGGTCCGTCGGTTTCGGCAAGAACGTTGCTGCAATCGACCAGTTCGACATTGCCGCGCGTGCGGTTGCCGGCTTCGTCCCCCGCGCGCGCGTCGCGCAAAGCCTGCCAGTTACCGATGTCGGACCAGCCCATAGAAACCGGTACGACAGCTGCGCGCGTGGTGTTCTCCATCACCGCATAGTCGACCGATTCCGGCTCAATCGCGGCAAAGGCCCCTGCTTCCGGGTGGAACGAGAGCCCGTCCTCACGTCCGCTCGCGACCGCTTCTTCGACGGCAGCGGAGAGCCGGGGGCGATGGCGAGCCAGCTCTTCCAGAAACGTCCCGGCGCGGAAGACGAAGATGCCGCCGTTCCAGCTGTAGCTGCTATCGGACAGGAAGCTCATCGCGGTCTTCAGGTCCGGCTTCTCGACAAAGCGTTCGACCTCGAAGCCGCCCTCGAGCGGTGCTCCACGCCGGATGTACCCATAGCCGGTTTCCGGCGCCGTAGCGGTAATGCCGAACGCCACGAGCCAGCCCTCACCCGCGAGCTTCGCCGCAGCGCATGCGGCCTCCCGGAAGGCCTCGGTATCGGCGATGTGGTGGTCGCTCGGGCACACCAGCATGATGGCCTCTTCCGGCAACCGGTGAGCCGCCAGTGCGATCGCCGCAGCGGTGTTGCGCGCCATCGGTTCGACGATCACCTGCGTGCCGGGAAACGATGCCGCCTGCGCCTCAACATGGGTGCGATGCCCGACGCCCGTTACGACGACAGGCGGCGCGAACCGCTCTGGATCGGCGCACCGGCGCAGGGTCGCTTCGAACAGCGTGTCTTCATCAACGAGGGGCAAGAAGGGCTTGGGCGCGTCCTTACGGCTGCGCGGCCAGAGCCGAGTACCGCTGCCGCCGCACAGAACCACCGGATATATCACTGCCATCGCTCGCGAATCCTGCCGGCTGATTTGCAAGCATCCTAGAGCCACCGGGCGGCGAAGTCATCAGAACCACCGTTGCCGCCAGCGGTACGTTCCGACGGTCGGCTGACCGTTGGCGTCGAGGCGTGGCTGGAAGACAAATCGCTCGGTCGCCAGGCGGCACGTGATCGCGTCGGCCTGGGGGTCGGGACTTGGATCGGTGACGCGGCAGGCCGTGACCCTGCCGCCAGGACCGACAGTTAGTTCGATCACGACATCGTGTCCGCGGCGCACCTGACGCCCGCCGGGCGGCACCGGGTAGTCGCGGGCATCGTCGATCGTGCCGGAGATCAATTGCAGCGGACGCGCGCCACTTCCCTGCCCGCTCCCGGAGACGCCCGATCCGGACCCGGCGCCTACACCACTTGCGCCCGAACCCTGGCCCTCCTCACCACCACCCGAGGCGACCGGCACCGGGCTCGGCCGTTGCAGAGGGACAGGCGGAACTTCTGCCGCGCGTGGTGTCGCCTGTGGGACTTCCTCCGCCGCCGCCCCCGCGTCGGCCCTCTCCGCAGGTTCCGGAGAGGGCGTCGGCTCAGCGGGCGCCACGATCTGAACCGTGATCAGCGAGCCAGCCTTCTCGATAGCGGCCGAAGCGAACTGCGGCGCGAACACGCGCACCAGGCCCGCCAATGCCAAGAGGTGAAGCACCGCCACCAAGACCAAGGTGCCCCATCTCGGACGCCGGGAAGGCCGATATCCGGGGCCTGGACCTGCCCTGTCGCGCGCAATCACGTCACGCCTTTCCGGGCGGGCTCACGGCTTCGAGAGTTCACCGCCCACGCGCAGCCTGCCTTGCCCATAGAGGTAGTCTGGATCAAAGCGCGCATAGGCCTCGAGCCGAGCGCGGTCCTGGACATAGACCGTCCCTCGACGGAACTCGGCGACGCCCTCCTTCTTCAGCAGCGCCAGCGCCCGGTTCATGTGTATCGCGGTGGTGCCGCACATGTCGGCCAGGTCGGCCTGGATCAGCGACGTGCGCAGCCCGTCCTTCCGACCCAAGCCAACCAGATCGAGCCGGTGCCATAGCTCGGCAAAAACATGCGCGACCCGCCTCGGCGCCGGCAGTTCCTGCAACTTGAGGATCCACTGGCGGTGGATCGCGGCGTCCATGAGAGTCGAAAACCACATCAGCCGTGTGAGATGCGGATATTGCTGAGTTACCTCGACCAGCTTGGCATGGCTCACGTAGCCCACCAGCGAATTGCCCACCGTTACAAGGTCATGGTCGAGCCGCTTCAGGGCAAAGCCGTGCAGGTCGGCAAAGTCGCCGGGGACATGCATGCCGACCACGTGGCGCTGGCCGTCCTGCCGGATGACACGCAACATGTGGCCTTCGATCAATAGAGTCGACCGCTCGGCCAGCTGTCCGCGTGCGATCAGCGTGGTGGACCGGGGGAAGCGCTCGGTATCCTCGACGAGCGATTCGACGAGGTCTTTCTCTTCCGCGGTCATCGCATGGCGCAGGCGACCCAAGAGAAAACGCCCCGTCAGCGGATATTTATCGACCTCTGTGCTCCCCATGGTTGGGGAATTAACTTATGAAGGTATTGTTCCGCCGGCGGGCGCTTTGCCCGGCGTCCGCTTCCCGGATTGAGACGGCCTTACCGCTCCTGAATGCCGAGCAGCTCGATCTTGAACAGCAGCGTCGCGCCACCCGGAATCGGGCCGCGGCCGATCGGCCCGTAAGCGAGCGTAGACGGAGTGGCGATCTCGATCGTGTCGCCAACGCCCATCTCCGGCACTGCCATCTGCCAGGCCGGGATCAGCGCCTGCAGCGGGAAAGTCGCGGGCTGACGACGCGCGTAGGAGCTGTCGAACTCGGTCCCGTCGACCAGCGTTCCGGCGTAGTGCAACGTGACCACGTCCTGCACGGTCGGATGCTTGCCCGAGCCATCGCCCGCCACGCGGCGCCACAGCAGGCCGCCGGGCAGCCACTGCCATCCGTCGCTCGCTTGCCGGCTCGCCAGCGCAATCATCTGCTGATTGTGCCAGGCGGCATCTTGCGAGGGCCCTGCGGCCTCCTCCTGTGCGGTGGCACCTGTTGCCAAGCCGAAAGCCAGGATTGCGGCGAGAGCCGCCATACGCGTGCGCTTCACGTCGATACCTCGTTCACAGGAGACTTGTGGTGAGCCCTGCTGGATTCGAACCAGCGACCTACTGATTAAAAGTCAGTTGCTCTACCGACTGAGCTAAGGGCCCGACCACGGGCGCTCACCTACGGGCGGTGCCGGGGCGGGTCAACCGGGAGTGTAACTGTCTTATGCTCAGACCCGTTATCGGGTCGCGCCAATCGGCAGCAATTCGTGCGGCTGGGGTCAGCACGAAAGCGCGCTCGCGGTAGAGGAGGTGGGGGACGGTCAGGTCCGGCGCCGCGAAAGTGCTGCCGCTCCACAGCACGATATCGAGGTCGAGCACGCGCGAGGTCCAGCGTTGCCCACCGGTGCGACGGCCGAACTCGCGCTCGATCCGTTTGAGCAAGGCGAGCAACTCGGGTGGCTCGAGGTCGGTTTCAATGACCGCCGCCGAGTTGGCGTAACGCCTGTGCGACGGTCCGATGGGGTCGGTCAGGAGTACCGGTCCAGCCGCCGCGATCGCCACGCCCTCTTCCGACAATCGCTCCAGCGCCGCTTTCAGCACGTCGCGAGGGCGGCCGAACCGGTGGTGCCGACGGTTCGACCCGAGCGCGATCAGGTATCGGTGAGTCAGATATCCTCGCTGATGCGACCGTAGAGTTGCGGACGACGGTCGCGGAAGAAACCCCAGCTCGCGCGGTGCTTGGCGGCCGCCTTGAGGTCGAGCGTCGCCACCAGGGCTCCGGTTTCTTCAGCTCCGAACTCGGTGATCATGTCACCCCACTCGTCGCAGATGAAGCTGTGGCCGTAGAAGGCCTGCCCATCCCCGCCATGTTCAGCCTCATGCCCAATACGGTTGGCCGCGATCACGGGCATACAGTTCGACACCGCATGGCCGATCATTGCACGGCGCCACATGCGGCTCGTGTCCATTTCGGTGTCCTTGGGCTCGGACCCGATTGCGGTCGGGTAGAACAGCACTTCGGCGCCCTGCAGCGCCAGGACGCGGGCGGTTTCCGGGTACCACTGGTCCCAGCACACACCGATGCCGATGGTCGCGCCGAACAGCTTCCACACCTTGAAGCCGTCATTGCCGGGACGGAAATAGAACTTTTCTTCGTAGCCCGGGCCATCGGGGATGTGGCTCTTGCGATAGGTCCCCATGATCTCGCCCTCGGCGTCGATCATCGCGAGGGTGTTGTAGTAGTGATGCCCGTCACGTTCGAAGAAGCTGGTCGGGATGGCGACCTTGAGCGCCTTGGCCAGCTCGCGCATCGCCACGACCGAAGGATGCTTCGTCACCGGCCGCGCGCTCGCGAACAGGGCGTCATCCTCGACCTTGCAGAAATAGGGGCCGGAGAAGAGCTCGGGCGGCAGGATGATCTGCGCGCCGTTGGCCGCGGCATCCTCCACCAGAGCGGAGACGGCAGCAATGTTCTCGAACTCGTCCTGCGAGCCGAGCGCCAGTTGCAAGGCGGCGACGGTGAGCTTGGTCATGCGCCGCTATCTAGTCACCTGCGCCCGGCGCACAAGGCGCCTTAGTCGCGTTTGCGGAACAGCAGGGTCATCCGGTCGCTCTCCCCGATCGCCAGCATCTTGGGCCGCGTCTCATCGGTCGCGCCGGCCAGCGACGGCGGCAGTTCCCACACGCCACGGGGATAGTCCTTGGTGTCCTTGGGGTTGGCGTTGACCTCGCTCTTGCCGACGAGGTCGAAGCCATAGGCGTTCATCAGCGCGATCACGTCGCTTTCGCGCATGTAGCCCTTGTTGCCGTCGGTCATCGAATAGGGCGCGTTTTCGTTCATCCGGTGATCGGTCAGCCCGACCATGCCGCCGGGCTTGAGCATCTTGCGGATCGCCAGCATGTCGTCATGCAGCCAGCCGAAGCGGAACTGATTGTGCATCTCGCGGAAGATCAGCACCCGGTCGACAGTGCCGTCGAGACCTTCCGGATAGCCATCGGTGTTGAAGGCCGAGATCTTCGCCCCTTCGCCCAGGTTCCAACCTGCCGCCTGGCCAGCGAACTTGTCCGCCAGACCGCCCATCGAATTGAGGAAGTACTGGTTGGTCTCACCGGTCAGGTCCGGGCCCATGGCGATGTATTGCCCCTGCGGCCCGAGATAGGGCACGAGTATGCGCGTGAACCAGCCGCTCGACGGAAGATAGTCGACGACGGTCATGCCCGGCTTGACCTGGAAGAACGTGAGCGTCTCGCCCGGATGGCGATACTGGTCGCGGGCCCGGTCGCCATCGCGGCGGGAATGGGCGAGCACGGTCGCGAGCGCCGGATCGACGGCCGCCTGCTGCGCCTGGGCAGCGACGGGTAGCGAAGTCGCGGCAGGCACGGCCAAAGCAGCGGCAGCGGCGAGGAGTATCATGCGCATGGTAACTCTCCCGTTTGTCTTGTCCGAACAGCCTAAACGCCAGGGGGAGGATGACAAGCGCCCAGGCACGCCCCATTTGTCGCAGCAAAGGAGATCTGAGCATGGCGAATGAAACGGCGATCGTGGCAGGCGGATGCTTCTGGTGCACCGAAGCGGTGTTCCGCGACGTGATCGGGGTGAGCCAAGTCGAAAGTGGCTATATCGGCGGCACGGTGCCGAACCCGACCTACAAGCAGGTCTGCGGGGGCGACACGGGTCACGCCGAAGCGATCCGCGTCACTTACGATCCGGAGGTCATTTCCTACGCCGAGATCCTCGACGTGTTCCTCGGCACGCATGACCCGACGCAGCTTAACCGCCAAGGCGGCGACGTGGGTACTCAATACCGCAGCGCCATCTTCCCGCTGGACGAAAACCAGTTCGCCGAGGCGGAAGCCGCGATCGAGCGGGCCAACGCGGACCATGACGGAAAGGTCGTCACCACCATCGAAGGTCCGGCGGAGTGGTATCCGGCGGAAGACTACCACCAGGAATACTGGGAGGGCGAAGGCCAGCGGAATCCCTACTGCCTCGCGGTGATCCCACCCAAGTTGTTGAAGCTGCGCAAGAGCTTCCAGGCAAAGGTCAAGTCAGCTTGAGGTAATCGGTCGTTAACCGTCTGAACTCACGACTTGCTAACGAAGCGGGCAATGAAGAAGCCGTCGAGCCCGCCCTTGTCTGAGAGCATGCCCGGGTCGGTCCGCAGCCAGCCCTCGGCGGTTGGAGCGAGGCCGGCGGGCAGCTCTTCGGCGCGAACGGGATCGAGCTCAACACCCGCGACCGGAAGCCGCTGCTCGCCTTCCTCCGGCTCGAGGGAGCAGGTCGCATAGATCAGTCGCCCGCCGGGCTTGAGCCAGCCACTCGCCCGCTCGAGCAGCGCCGCCTGTAGTTCGGCCATCTCCGTGATCTGCCGCTCACCGATGCGGTGGAGCACGTCAGGATGGCGGCGGGCGGTGCCGGTCGCGGTGCAGGGCGCGTCGAGCAGGATGGCGTCGAACGGTTCCTTCGGCTCCCACTTGAGCGCGTCGGCCACGACCACTTCGGCGTCGAGGCCGTTCCGGGCGAGGTTCTCACGCAGCCGCTCCAACCGGCGCTTGCTGATGTCGAGCGCGGTTACCTTCCAGCCCGCGGCGGCGAGTTGGAGCGTCTTGCCGCCCGGCGCAGCGCAAAGGTCGAGCACGCGGCGGCCCTCGCCCGGCCCCAGCAGCCGTGCCGGCAACGACGCGGCGAGATCTTGAACCCACCACCCACCGTCGGCGAAGCCCGAGATGTCGGTAACTGCGGTACCGCGAGGAAGGCGAACGTGGCCTGGGGCAAGACTTTCGCCGCCAAGCCGCCCCACCCAGCTGGCCGTTTCCGCGGGGTCTCGCAGTTCGAGATCGAGCGGGGGCGGCTCGGCCAGCCCGGCAGCAATGACCGTCGCGCGATCGCCCCATCTCTCGGCCACGGTCTCCGGCAGCGTTGGAACGGCAGGCAAAGCAGCCTCTCCGCGCACCAGCGCCCCGAACACTCCATGCGCCAGCCTGCGCGGCCCTCCCGTCAGGAGCGCCAGCCCGGTCGCGACAACCGCGTGTGGCGGTGTCTCCAACCGCAGCCACTGGGCCAGCATCATGCGCAGCACGGTGCGAGCCTTGGCATCGTCGGCCAGCCGCAAGCGGGTGGCAGAATCGATCAAGGCGTCGAGATCCGGCAGCCAGCGCAGCACCTCGCTCGCAATGGCCCGGGCTAGCGCCGAGTCGGAGCTCGTGAGCAGTCCGCCGGTGGCCGCTCCCGCCGCCTGGTCGAGTGTTTCTCCGCGCCGCAGAACTGCATCGAGCAACCGCAACGCGGCGCGGCGGGCTTCGAGGCCCTGGATTTCGGTGGGCCGTTTGCCTTCATTGCGCTTCATCGCGCCCCTCTAGAGGCAGTTGCGCCACACCGCCACCCGCCCCATCTTACGACCATGACCAAGCGCGCCACCCACCGGCCCAGCCCTTTCAACAAGCCTGCCCACTGGGACGAGGGCCCACCCCCAGCGCCAAAGGCGGCGGATGAGAACGAAGAACTGAGCCCGACACGCTACGGCGATTGGGTGAAGAAGGGCATCGCGATCGACTTTTGAGTTCGCGCGCGGGAGTTGATGGTTAATTTCACGCCACCATCCCATTAACTAATCCGTTGGGACTTCGAACCTAAATGCGGGACCGTCGCAGGGCTCGATTCGACCGGTTGCTCCACAACCAGGACGGCGGACCGGCACATCGATGCGAAAACGTTGTTATTCATCAACCAGAAGGCTGGGCCGCTGCATAACGGGCTCACCTTGCATGTGAGCACCTGTATGAACCGCAGCGAGCTTTCAGGGTCCGAGCTCGATGAAGACTGGACCGGCCTCTTTTTCAGCCTGATCGACGGGCAGGTCTGTGCCTGTTGGCACGATCAGGAGCATATCGTCAGGCTAGCCGGCCTCGACGAAGCCGAAGCGGCCATGCGACACTTCCAGGAACAAACGAAAGTCGGCGAGCGCCTGAATGGTGGAGCGTCCGACTAACTCTGGACCGGTCGGGCCGAATCGAAAGATTGGACGAAGCTCTCCAGCTTGCCCGCTTCATTGACTTCAAATGTTGCGACGACGTCGAGGCTGTAGCGTTCACCGTTCATTGTGAACCGGTCGACACGCTCCACGACAACCGAAGCGCCCTCGCAAGTCAGCCCGGATATTTCCCATTCCATATCTGAATAGGCTTGCCGGTCAGCTTCGAATAACGCCTTGATCGCAACGACGCCACGCCGCACCAAGCGCGGATCCTCGTACACGATGGTCTCGCTAAGCAGGGGTTTCAGATTTTCGAAATCGCCGGACCGAATGGCCGCCAATGCTTCGAGCGCAACTTCCTCGGGCGACCTGATCACTTATCCCCCATTCTTGTCTATACGCACACAATTCTTGATTATACCCGCCAGTATATGGCCTTTTATTCAGGTTGCAATTGCCGCCCGCGCCGATCGCCGCGGCCATGCACACTTCCGTCGAATGTTCCTCTTGTCTGACGAGGGCCAAACTTCGATAGCGCGCCAAAATCCGGTTCGAGCGAGGAGAGGCCATGAACCTTCAAAGTCGCGGGGTGAAAGCCATCCTGTCCGCTATCGGCATAAGCAGCGCGTTGACGCTAGCGGCCTGCTCGGCGCAGAAAATTGCAAGCAGCGGCACACTGGCTCCTGCAGCTCCCGCCCAGCATCAGGCAACGGGCGCAGTGCCCGGCGGGATCATTCGCGAAGGCGGCACGATCGCCAGCATGGCTGATCAGTATTCCCACCCGCGCTCAGGTGCCGTCGCTGCTGCTGGAGCCAGCGCCTGGGTCCAGCCTGCGCCGCCCCCGGCCTTTGTCGCGACCGGGCCCATGCCCGCCGCCGACGCACCGGCACCGCTGCCGGCGGCCGTCGCCAACCGCCAGCCGAGCGCACCTGCACCGGCTCGGGCAACGAACGCAGCGGATCTCGTTCGTCCGGAAGCGGCGGCGCCCGATGCCCCGGCACAGGACCCGGCAGTCCGCACCGCGGGGCTCAAGCTGTTCAACGATTACACGTGCAGCGCCTGCCACTCGCTGGCCGACGCCAAAGCGGCAGGCTCGATCGGTCCTTCGCTGGACCGCAATTCGCGGCTGACCAAGGACTACGTGGTCGACATCCTCACCAACGGCCGCGGCGCCATGCCGGCCTTCGCCGGACAGATGACCGACGCGGAACTCGGCACCTTGGCCGAGTACATCGTTCAGTTCTCACGCAAGTAAGATCTGCCTAAACGCTTCCGCTGTCTCAGGCGGCGGAAGCAGGACGGCAGGCTAGCGCGGGATCGAACTCCGCAGACGGGTGAGCGAACAGGTAACCCTGCCCGTAAATGCAGCCCAGTTCGCGCAGGCGCTCCATCTGGGCGCGAGTCTCGATCCCTTCGGCGACCACCCGCTTCTTCAATCCGTGCCCGAGCGCGATCACCGCGCGGACGATCTCTTCGCTCTCGCCGTCGTCCAGCAGGCCCGAAATGAACGACCGGTCGATCTTGAGGATGTCGACCGGAATTTCCTTCAAATGGACCAGCGAGGCATAACCGGTACCGAAATCGTCGAGTGCGATCTGCACGCCGGCTTCATGGAGCACTCGCAGAGCGGCGGTCGGATCGTTGACCGACTTGGCGAGGATCGTCCCCTCGGTCACTTCGATACACAGCGAACCCGGCGCAACGCCAGCTTCGCGCAGCTTGGCCAGCAAGTGCTCGGCGCTTTCCCGCCCTCGCAAGTCCATCGCCGTGAAGTTCACCGCCAGCGCTACGTTGTTCTCCCGCGTACGGTGGCTGAGTTCGTGAATTGCGAGGTCGATCACGCGCTTCTGAACCGCGGCCCCGCAATCACCGTCTTCCATGACCCCGCCGAAGGAGTCGGGTGTCAGCATTCCCCGTTCGGGATGGTTCCACCGTAGCAGCGCCTCGACGCTCACCAGCTTGCCGGTTCCGAGGTGGACGATGGGCTGGAAATGCAGGGCGAACTCGGCCCGATCGAGGCCGGCCGTTGCCTCCCTGATCAGGTCGACCCGGTTTTCGGTCTGCAGCCGCAGGCGGCCGTCGAACTCCAGCCGTCGCCCTCGTCCAAGACGCTTGGCTTCGTAGAGCGCAATGTCGGCTTGCTGGAATAGATCCGTCGGGGCCAAAGCGCCCAGCGAACTGGCCGAGCCGATACTGAGCGAGAGCGATCCCTGGAAGCTGCCGTGCGACCAGGCAGCTCCCTGCAAGCGATCGAGCGCGTCGATGACGAGCAGCCGGGCGCCCAGTTCGTCTTCGCAAAGAATCGCAAACTCGTCGCCACCGATGCGGGCGCACGAGACCTGGTCGCTCGACAATACCCCCAGTCGCTCGCCGATATGGCGCAGCAGGACGTCTCCGGCATCGTGCCCCTGTCGGTCGTTGATGTCCTTCAGGTAGTCGACGTCGATCAGCATGAGCGTGAAGGTGGCGCGCCTGCCGAACAACTCGCGCAATTGGGCATGGAACAAGGCCCGGTTGCCCAGGCCGGTGAGGAAGTCGGAATGGGCTGCGCGCTGTAGCGTCTCGCGCTCGATTTCCATTCCACGAGCGCTGGCCTCGGCCGCGTCGCGTTCCTTGCGCAAGACGATGAACCGACTGGCGATGGCGAAGGAAAAGACCATCGCTTCGAGACCGATGGACCCGAAAGTGGCCATGTCCACCCAGTCGTTCTGCCCGGTGAGGCCGAAGTTGCGCGCGGCGCGCAGGGCGAAGACCGCGATGACCGGGGTCCACCCGACCATGTAGATCCACACCACCCGGCTCCCCCGCCAAGCGGCGACCGAGATCACGGCTATCGATGTGCCGACGCTGCAGATCATGACGACATTGAGCAGGAGATCGCTGACCGAGGCCGGAACCAGCCGTTCGTCGATTGCTAGGATCCCGGCGACCATCGCGGCGCACGCCCAGAACCGAACAGCCGTGACCAGACGCTGCGGAACGGTGCGGCGCTCGAGCACCGAGATCAGGAACAGCGCGGCAAGCGCGATCAGCATGCCCACTAGGCCGTTATTGAGCCGCGCCGCGAGCGGCCCGGCGAGGCCCGGGAAGGCATAAGCGCCGAGGTTCGACCAGCTCAGGCCATAGGCCAGCGCCACGGTGACCCAGCCGAGATAGAAACGTTGGAAGCTGCTTCGCTGCCCGAAATGCACCAGCAAGTTGTAGGCGAGGGCCGAAGCCAGCAACCCCACGTAGATGCCCATCAGGATCAACCAGCGGCCTTCCAGCACTGCGGAGCGATCGGCGCTGACGGCCGTGACCTTGCGCATGAGGGCGAGATCGTCGAGGCCCTTGAAGCCGATTGCCAGGCTGCGGATTTCTTCGCCCGCCGGAGCAATCTCAAACTTGAGCACGGCACCTGCCGCCCAGTTGTGTCCTAGGTCATTGCCCCGTCGTGCAATGACGATCCGCTTGCCGTCCGCGGTCGTCACGACCGTCCTGATCTCCGCGAACCGCACCTGGTCGATCAGCAAGTGCCAATTGGCCGGGAGCGCGCGCAGGCGCTGTGGATCGTCGAGTTGCAGCCAGGTCCAGTCGGCGCCCTGGGGTTGGCCTGCAGGACCAGCGGATGCGGCGGGTTGCGTGAGGTCGGGCCGCAACTGGATCTCGGCCGCGTTGACCGATGTCGCTCCTAGGCAAAGCAGCAACGCCGCCCAAAGCGGGCCCCAACGCCGCAGGAAATTTGCCACTATTCCCGACCCCATCAGACCCTTTGGCAAGAAAGGCTTGGAGATCAGGTTAACGTGCTGGCGGTTTTCTTACATGCAATCCGCAGGTTACGGCTTAACTCAGAGCCAGCCCGCCAATTCGCGGCGGACAAGCGTTTCGAGCATGTCCATTCCAGCGTTTTCGGCATTGAGACAGGGCAGCGCGCCGAACGCCTCTCCGCCGGCTGCCAGGAACTGTTCGCGACCCCTGATCGCCAGTTCCTCGAGCGTCTCGAGGCAATCCGCCGAAAAGCCCGGCGCCACGACGGCCAGGCACCGGGTGCCCCGCTTCGCTTCCTCGGCAATGACCGTGTCGGTTGCAGGTTCGAGCCACTTGGCCCGTCCGAAACGCGACTGGAAGGTGGTGACAAAGCGCAGGCTCGGCCGGTCGAGTGCCGCCTCCAGCAGTCGGGCGGTTTCCAGGCAATGCGAGTAGTAGGGATCGCCTAGAGCCCTGGTCCGCTCCGGCATGCCGTGGAAGCTGAGCAAGAGGACTTCGGGTGCGAACGGCAACGCATCGAGCCGCCCGCGCAGGTCCGCCGCCAGAGCCCCGATGTAGGCCGGATCGTCATAGTAGGGCGGCAGGGTCCGCAAGGTCGGCTGGGCGCGCAGGGCCTTGAGGGCATCGCCAGCCGCATCGACGACCGTTGCGGTCGTGGCGCCGCAGTACTGCGGGTAGAGCGGCGCGAGCAGAATCCTCTCGCAGCCCGCTTCCATCAGCGCCTCGAGCTGGGTCGCGATGGCCGGTTGGCCATAGCGCATCGCATAGGCAACGCGGACGGCGGCTCCCATCCGTTCCTGCAGCCTGGCGGCCTGCTCGGCAGTGATCGCTGCGAGAGGAGAGCCAGCCTCAGTCCAGACTTGCTGATAGGCATGCGCCGACTTCTTCGGCCGCGTATTCAGGATGATACCGCGCAGGATCGGCTGCCAAGCGATGGGCGGAATCTCAACCACTCGCCGATCCGACAGGAACTCGCGCAGATAGCGCTTCACCGCTTGCGGCGTCGGCGCGTCGGGAGTGCCGAGATTGACCAGCAGCACGCCGATCCCGCTCGATGAAGAGGTTGGAAGACTCATAACCCACCCGATAGCAGCGGCAGCCGCCGCAGGCGCAACCCCGTGGCGGAAAACAGTGCATTGGCGATCGCCGGGGCGACCACGGCTACCGGGAGTTCACCCGGATCGAACGGCTCGGCATCGCTGTCGATCAATTCGATGCGGATTTCCGGACTATCGGCGAGTGTCGGCAAGTCGAGAGCTGCCAGGCGACCCTGCAAGGGAAGCCCGCCGTCGTATTCGACGCCCGATCCAAGAGCGAGACCGACACCGTAGAGCAATCCGCCTTCGATCTGCTGCAAGGCAATGTCGCGGTTGACCACTCGGCCTATGTCGACCGCTGCCGAGAGCTTCTCAACTCTGACGCCGCCTTCGCCGGCAACCGCGGTCGCCACCAGCGCTATGCGCCCGCCGGTCTGCGCGTCGCCCATGCGGTGGCAGGCCAAGCCTTGTGAACTACCCGCCGCACCGCCGCCCCACTCTCCCAGGCGAGCGGCATGCTGGAGGCACTGGGCCAGGCGCAGGTCATCTCCCAACATGGCGATGCGGAACGACAGCGGCTCTTGCTGATGCCGCTGCGCTACCTCGTCGATGAAGCTCTCGACGAAAAAGCAGGTGTAGCCGTGGGCATTGCCGCGCAACCGCCCGGTCGGGAGCGCGATGCTAACCGGGACGTGGTCGATCGCGACGTTGGGGATGCCGTAGGCCGGCATTAGACCCTCAGTCGCCATCGCATCCGGTTCATCCTCGACCGCGTCGATCGCCGCCCAGGTGGTCTGGTTGTCGAACAGGCGGCGACCGAACTCCAGCGCCGACGAAGGCATCGCAAGGCGCGCTCTGAACGTGTTGATGCTGCCCCCAGGCGCCAGCCGCGCGCTCAGCACCGCGGCAACCGGAGGGCGCGGGCGGAGCATGAGCTGTTCCTGCCAGCGCGACCAGACCAGCTGGACCGGACGGCCGATTTCGCGGGCAATCAGCGCGACCTCGATCACGTGATCGTGTTCCAGCCTCCGGTCGAAGCTTCCGCCGGCCGACATCGGATAGAGCACCACATCGCCGAGCGACAGACCAAGCGCCTTGGCCGCCGCCGCCCGCGCCCGTTCCGGCGCCTGGCTGGCGAGCCACAGTTCAAGCCGACCATTCGTCAACCGCGCGGTGGCGCTGGCCGTCTCGATCGTGCCGTGCGCCGCGGGCATCACATCGTAGCGCAAGGCGAGGTCGGGCTTGACCATCAAGTCGTCGCCCTCGCCGCGTTCGGCGATCCTCTGCGGTTCGCCGCGCCTGACACCGTGGTCGAGCGCCTCGTCGATACGCCCGGACGAGACCACGTTCTCGACGCTGAAGCGCGGTTCCATCGCATCGAGCGCCCGTTCGGCGGCCCACCAGTTGGTCGCCACTGCGGCCAGCCAACGCTTGCCCTCGACTATTCCGACCAGGCCCTGCCGGCCGACAGCTGCCTCGCGCTCGAAGCTGGAGAGTTCAGCGTGGTCGGCCGGGCCGTGACGGATCGCGGCGTAGACCATACCCGGCAACCGCACATCGCCCGCGAACAGGAGACTGCCATCGACCTTCGAGGGCATGTCCAACCGGGGAAACGGAACTTCCGCTTCTTCGGCATCACGACCAACTGGCGCCCGTTCTGCCGGAGGCTGCGAACGGAGCGGCGGAGGATCGGGTGGCGAAAAGCTCGCCGCTTCTTCCGCCAACTCGGCAAAACTCAATCGCTTCTCGCCGTGGACGATGAAGCCCAGCTCCGCCTCGCATTCTTCCCACGAGATGCCCCAACGGTCCGCCGCGGCCATCGCCAGCATCGCCCGGGCCGAAGCTCCGGCGAGACGGCAAGGCATCTCGAACGCCGCGAGCGACGTTCCTTCGGCCGTCGCGTTGAAGCGTTCGGTTTCGGCCCAACGCTTGAGGAAATAGTCGTCGGGCTCGTCCGCCAACTGCGGGAAAGCCACTCCGCGCAAGGGGGCCCAGCGGGCCGCCAAGGGGAAGTTGGCGTAAGCGCCGCTCGCCGGGGTGAGCTCGACGGCGATCTGGCGCCAGTCCGCTCCCAGTTCCATCGCCACGACTTGCGGCAGGAGCGTCGTCACGCCCTGGCCCATCTCGAGTTGCGGAACGGCGACGGTCACCACTCCGTCACGCCCGATCTTGAGCCAGGCGTTGAACGCCTGTTCGCCCTGCAGGGGCGCGAGCGGCGAATCGTAGGTGCGCGGCAGGAGCATCCAGGCGACCAACAGGCCGCCGCCGACCGCAGCGCCGGCCAGCAGGCCGCGCCGTGAGACCGAAATTCGGCTCAGCGGCCTGTCCTCATTGGCGCGCCAGCCAGTCCGAAAGTCGTGCGGCGATGTCGGCGAAGGCCTTGCCCTGCGGGCCATCGTTAGCCGCCGGGGGCTGGCCCGCATCGCTGGCGACACGGATTTCCATGGCGAGCGGAATGCGGCCAAGGAAATCCTCGCCCAGGGCCCGTGCCGCTGCTTCCGCCCCGCCGCTGCCGAACGGTTCGCTCGGCTGGCCGCAGTGGGGACAGAGATAGCCGGCCATGTTTTCGACCAGGCCGATGATCGGAATGTCGGCCTGGCGGAACAGGTCGAGCGCGCGAGTGGCGTCGATCAGGGCCAGGTCCTGCGGCGTCGAGACCACGATTGCGCCGGCGGGCTTGAACTTCTGCAGCATCGTCAGCTGCACGTCGCCGGTGCCGGGAGGCAGATCGACCAGCAGCACTTCAGCGTCGCCCCACTGGGCATCCATCAGCTGACCAAGGGCGTTGCCCGTCATCGGCCCGCGCCAGGCGATCGCTTTACCCGGCGCGATGAGCTGGCCCATAGACAGCAGCTTCACTCCGAATTCGCTTTCGACCGGGATCAACTGCTGGCCTTCGGCGGTCGGCTTTTGGTTCGCGGCGTCGAGCAGCATCGGTTGCGAAGGGCCGTAGATGTCAGCGTCGACCACGCCCACCTTGTGCCCGGTGCGCGCCAGGGCGACGGCGAGATTGGCGGTCAGGGTCGATTTCCCGACTCCGCCCTTGCCCGATCCGATCGCCACGATCCGCCGCTGCACCTTGTCGGCCATCAGCGCGACGCGGACCTCGGACACACCCTCCAAGCCTCCAATCGCCTGTTCCAGCTCCTGCTGCAGCTCCGCCGCGGCGGCGCGGGACAGGCCCGAGGCGTCGGCGACGAGCGTGGCGACGCCGTCTGAAAAACGTGCCGAGCGTACGCGCGGAACAATGTGGGGGGGAACGTTCTGTTCGATATCTGCGACTGTTGTCATGCGACCGCCTGTTAGGGCCTGTGGACGCGCCCACGCAAGGTGCTGCGAAAATGTCCTGCAGCGCCCCTGTTTTTTGCGGATTGGCCCCCTATAACATGGGGAATGGAAAAATTGGGTGGGTTCATAGACAGGATCGCACTGGCCATGGCCGGAAAGCGTAGCCCGTGGGGCAAGCCCCAGGGCGATAAGGACAATCCCGGCGATGGTTCCGGAAGCGATGACGGCAGCACGCCGCCTTCGTCGGAAGAATCGCCGAAGGGGCCTCGCAACCCCTGGCTGCCTGGTGGCGGGTCGGAAGATCGGCCCCGTCGCGGTGCCAATATCGAAGACTTGTTCAAGCAGCGCGGCCCCGAAGGTCCGCGTCGCAGCAAGGGTCCTGGCGGCCCCGGCTTCCGCATTCCGGAACGTCCGGGCGGCGGCAGCTGGATCCCGATCATCATCGGTGGCCTCGCGCTGCTGTGGGTCGGGGTGACGAGCGTCCACCAAGTCGCCCCGCGCGAAGAAGGCGTGGTGACGACGTTCGGTCGCTATTCGCGGACGCTCAGCCCTGGTCTGAACTTCACGCTGCCTTGGCCGATCCAGCAGGTCTCGATCGAAAACGTCAGCGAGATCCGCTCGGTACGCATTCCCTCGGGTCCAGAGGAAAAGCTGATCCTGACGGGCGACCAGAACCTGGTCGATCTCTCCTACCTGATCCGCTGGAACATCAAGGACCTGAGCAAGTTCCGCTTCCAGCTGGCCGAGCCCGAAGAGACTTTGCGCGAAGTAGGCGAAGCCGCCATGCGCGCCTCGGTGGCCGAACACACGCTCGACAAGGTGCTGTCTGGCCAAGGCCGCGGCGATATCGAACAGAGCGTCCGCCTGCGCATGCAGCAGATCCTCGATTCCTATAATTCGGGCATCGCGGTCCAGGGCATCGAAATCCAGAAGACCGATCCGCCTGAGGCGGTGGTCGAGGCGTTCAAGGACGTTTCCGCGGCTCAGCAGGACGCCAACACCGCCATGAACCAGGCCCGCACTTACGAGCAGCAATTGCTCGCCAAGGCGCAGGGTGACGCGGCGGCGTTCAACAAGATCTACGAAGAGTACAAGCTCGCCCCCGAAGTGACGCGGCGGCGGCTCTACTACGAAACCATGGAAAGCGTTTTGGGCAAGACCGACAAGACGATCGTCGAATCGAACAGCGTGACGCCGTACCTGCCGCTGCCTGAGGTGCGCCGTCGTGCTGCACCGCAGGCCGAAACAACGCCGCCGGCGGGAAGGTAACGGGTCATGCAAGCCGTATGGGAAACCCATAAGCTATCGATCATCGTGGTCGCGCTTGCCGTGATCGCGCTGTTCTCCAGCATCATCATCGTCCCGGAAACGAAGCAGGCCGTGGTCATCCGCACCGGTGAGCCGGTCCGCACGATCAACAGCTACCGGGCGAACGTACCGTTTGGTCAGACCAATGCCGGCCTGTGGCTCCGCGTGCCGTTCTTCGAGCGCGTGCAGATGATCGACAAGCGCGTGCTCGACATCGACATGGAGCGGCAAGAAGTCCTGTCTAGCGACCAGCAGCGACTGCAGGTCGATGCCTATGCTCGCTTCCGCATCGTCGACCCGGTGAAGATGGTCGAGAACGCCGGCACCGAAGAAAACGTGGCAACGCAGTTGCAGCCCATTCTTGCCTCGGTCCTGCGGCAGGAGCTCGGCCGGCGCACTTTCGCCTCGATGCTCACGGCCGAACGCGGCGTGGCGATGACCAACATCCGCAACACGCTCGATACCCAGGCCCGGCAGTATGGCGCCCAGGTTATCGACGTGCGCATCAAACGGGCCGACTTGCCCGAAGGAACTCCGCTCGAGGCCGCGTTCCGGCGCATGGAAACCGACCGCAAGCAGGAAGCCGAAACGACGCGCGCCGGCGGTCAGCGGGATGCCCAGATCGTACGCGCCGGGGCCGAAGCCCAGGCCGCGCGAATCTATGCCGAAGCTTATGGCAAGGACCCGAGCTTCTACGACTTCTACCGCGCGATGGAGAGCTATCGCCGCACGTTCGAAGGCGGTGAAGGTGAAAGCTCGATCATTCTTTCGCCGGATAACGACTACTTGCGGCAATTCCGCAGCGGCGGGCACTAAGCCGGTCCTTGGGCCGTTCAATGGGCGTTCAGCCGCGCGCGAGTGAATCCTCGAGGTGGGACTGCCGGTATCCGGGGCTTTCGGGCCCCCGTAAAAGAAAGAGGATCTAGAGGACGTGAAGCCCGTGCGTTATTCCTATGGTGTCACCACGGCTCTGCTTGCGAGCGGAGCGGCGATCTCCTTGTTCACCGGACAGCCCGCCGGCGCCCAGGTAGCCCAAAACGACGAACGGCAGATCAGTGCTGTCGTTCCTCGTGCCGGCGCTCCTGCCAGCTTCGCTGACCTGACGGCGCAGCTGCAACCGGCGGTGGTCAACATCTCCACTCGCCAGCGCATTACTGTCGACTCCAACCCCCTTGCCGGAACGCCTTTCGCCGACTTGTTCGGCAATCGCGGCGGCGGCGCACAGCAGGCGCCGCAGCAACCGACCACGCGCGAGGCGCAATCGCTCGGTTCCGGGTTCATCATTTCGGCCGACGGCTACGTGGTGACCAACAACCACGTGATCCAGCCGGATGGCCGGGCGGAACTCGAAGAAGTGACGGTCACCATGCCCGACGGCACGGAATACCCGGCCGAAGTCGTGGGCAGTGACCAGGCATCCGACCTTGCCGTGCTCAAGATCACTCGCCCGGAAGCCTTCCCGTTCGTGCATTTTGGTGACTCCAGCCAGTCGAGAGTCGGCGACTGGGTCATCGCGATCGGCAATCCGTTCGGACTCGGCGGCACGGTGACTTCGGGCATCGTTTCGGCCGTCTACCGCAACACCGGCGCGGGCGGCGCTTACGACCGCTTCATCCAGACCGACGCGAGCATCAACCGCGGCAACTCCGGCGGCCCGCTGTTCGACATGCAGGGCAACGTCATCGGCATCAACAACGCGATCTTCTCCACCACGGGCGGCAGCGTCGGCATTGGTTTTGCCATTCCGGCAGAAACAGCCGAGCCGATCGTGCAGAAGCTGATCGCGGGTGAAGAGATCGTCCGTGGCTTCCTGGGCGTGCGCATCCAGCCGATGAACGAAGACCTCGCGGCGTCGCTGGGTCTCCCGGAAAATCGCGGTGAGTTCATCCAGTCGGTCCAGGCCGGCGAAGCCGCCGAGCAGGCTGGCCTGCGGATCGGCGACGTGGTCGTCACTGTCGACGGCAAGCCGGTGACGCGCGACACGACGCTGTCGTTCATCGTCTCCAACATCGAGCCCGGCAAGCGGATCAATGTAGAGATCATCCGCAACGGCCAGCATCAGACCCTGCCCGTCACCGTCGGACGCCGCCCAAGCGAGGAAGAACTCGCCGCGCAGGTGTTCAACCCCGACGATCAGGATCCTTATGGGGCCAAGCAGGAATCCGGCGGACTGATCCAGGAATCGCTGGGCATGCAGGTTATCCCGCTGAGCCCGCAGATCGCCGGTCAGCTAGGTTTGCCGAGCGCCACCAAGGGTGTGGTGGTGAGCGATGTCGATCCCAATGCCGATGCGGCACTCAAGGGCATCAACCGCGGCACGGTTATCCTGAGCGCGAACAACCGCGACGTCACTTCGGCGCAAGAGCTTGAAGCCGTCATTAGCGGTGCGAAGACCGAAGGGCGCAAGGCCGTCCTGCTGCGTGTTCGCGTGCGTGGGGCGCCGGAAGTCTCGGTTCCGGTAAGGCTCCGCTGAGCTCTACCTCCCCTCCCGCTTGCGGGAGGGGCCGAGGGTGGGCCTGTCAGTTCAGGCGCGACCTAACCCTCACACTCATCCACCCATAACTCCTACCGCAAGCGGGAGGGGGACAAGTCACACCGAGGCTGCTGTTATTCCGGCGCGTTGCTGCGCTGGGCGCGAGGCGGCGTGCCTTCAGTCGAACGCCCGGTAGCCCGATCCAGAAAATCGTCGTTAGCCGCTGCCGGCGGGGCACGGCCCGGCGGCGGTGGGGCTAGCCGGGGATCGGGTCGGCGACCCGGCTCGCCCGGCTGTGGTTCTTCCTCGCCTTCGACGGGGAACGGCATGCCGCGTGGTTGTTCGGCACCCTGGGGCTCGATCAGGTTCCCCTGCTCATCGACGTAGTAATATTGGTCTTCCGGATCGCCGTACATCCACTCCTCGTCCGGTTCGAGCTGCCAATCGGGCAGTTGGACTTCGGTCTGGAACTTCTCCTCGGGCCGGTCCTTCACGGCATAGCGCATATAGGCAGAGAACGCCCGCGCCGGCGCGGTTCCGCCCTGGAGTCCTGGCACGGCCTTGGCGTCGTCGCGGCCCATCCACACGCCCGTGGTGATCCCGCTCGAAAAGCCGACGAACCATCCGTCCTTGTTCGAACTGGTCGTGCCGGTCTTCCCTGCCACCGGGCGGCCGATCTGCGCCGAGCGCCCGGTGCCGGTGTTGACTGCCGTCTGCAGCAGATCGGTGATCCCGGCGGCGACATAGTCCGGAACCAGCTGGTTGCTGCGCGTGGCCTGGTGTTCGTAAAGCGTGTCGCCGCTGGCGCTGACGACCTTGGTGATTCCGTAGGGATCAATCGAACTGCCGCCGGCCGAAACCGCCGCAAAAGCGCGCGTCAGGTCGATCACCCGCACTTCCGACGTGCCGAGCACCATCGAAGGATTTGTCGCGATCGGGGTCGTGATGCCGAACCGGCGCGCCATCGAAGCGACTGTCGAAAAGCCGACCTCGTTACCGAGCTGCGCCGCGACCGTGTTCTTGGAGTAGGCGAACGCCGTGCGCACATCGATCTCGCCAGCGTAACTGCCGTTCGAATTGCGCGGGCTCCAGCCCTTGATCGTGACTGGCTCGTCCACCACCCGGTCATCGGGCGTGTAGCCGGCCTCTAGCGCGCTGAGATAGACGAACAGCTTCCAGGCCGAACCCGGCTGGCGCAAGGCTTCGGTCGCGCGGTTGTAGTTAGATTTGACGTAGTCCGTACCCCCGACGAGCGCGAGGATCGCGCCATCCCGGTCGAGGCTGACCAGCGCGCCCTGGGCACTCCCCGGAGTGTTGCCCTTGAGCGCTGCCGCCGCGGCCCGCTGCATACCCACGTCGAGCGTGGTCCAGACTTCGAGCGGTTCGTTGCCGGTATCCGGCAGCAGCACATCGAGCTGCGGCAGGACGTAGTCGGTGAAGTAGCGCGCCGAGTTCTGGCTGTCGTCCTTGCGCAGCTTGACCGAGGACACGTCGATCGCCTCGGCCTCGTCCGCACCGATGGCGCCGTACTTGCGCATCTGTTCGAGCACGACATTGGCGCGACCCACGGCAGCATCGACGTCGGCGGTCGGCGAATAATGGCTCGGCGCCTTGACCAGCCCGGCGATGATCGCCGCCTCGGCCGTCGACAGGTCACGCGCAGAGTGGCTGAAGAACTTCCGGCTGGCGGAATCAACGCCGTAAGCGCCGCCGCCGAAGTAGACCTTGTTGAGGTATAGCTCGAGGATCTCTTCCTTGCTGAACTTCGCTTCGAGCGCGAGCGCCAGCACGGCTTCGCGCAGCTTGCGGTCGACCGTGCGGTTCGAATTGAGGAAGACGTTGCGCGCCAGCTGCTGCGTTATGGTCGAAGTCGCGCGGACCGAGGAGTCATCGCGGAACGACACGTAAAGCGCCCGGGCGAGGCCGATCGGGTCGATCCCGATGTGCGAATAGAAGCGGCGGTCCTCCACCGCGACCATCGCGTCCTTCATCACTTGCGGAATCTCGTCTGAGCTGAGCCACTCGCCATAGCTCGGCCCGATGGCGACGATCTCGGTGCCGTCGCGGGCGCGGACGACGATCGTCTGGCCGGCCTGGCTGTTCATCAGGGTGGAGTAGTTCGGCATGCTGCGCGCGGCGAAGAACACCGACGTGCCGAGCGCCAACAGCAACAACGCGAACAGCGCTCCGCCCCACACCAAGATGCGCCTCAACCAGACGCGCCAGCGCGACGTCGGCGGCGGGGCCGAGTTCTTACGATTGGCAGTCCTTGAGCCCCGCCTTTGCTGCAACATTGGTTAGAATCGTCCTGCGGCCGGGCGCCACGCCCTCCGATATCGCGCCGATGCATAGGACAATCGGAACGCAGCGTTAACGCGCGTTACGTTGGTTCGGCCTAGTTATCCTCCGGCTTGAAGTCGAGCGAGGCGCTGTTGATGCAATAACGCAGGCCGTTCTCGCCCGGACCGTCGGGAAAGACGTGGCCGAGATGGCCTTCGCAGTTGGAACAGAGCACTTCGGTGCGGACCATCCCGTGGGTCATGTCGCGATGCTCTTCCACCGCGCCGTCCGCTGCCGGGCGAGTGAAGCTCGGCCAGCCGGAGCCGCTGTCGTACTTGTCGCTGCTTTCGAACAACGGCTGGCCACAGCCCGCGCAGACATACTCGCCGGCCGCCTTGTTCTTCTCGTACTTGCCGGTGAAGGCCCGCTCGGTCCCCGCGTGGCGCAGGATCTGGTACTGCTCGGGAGTCAGGCGCTCACGCCATTGCGCGTCGGTCAGCTTCAACTTCTCGGTCATGCGGATCTCCTTTGTGCAGGAATATGGGGAGCGGGCGGTCCTGAGAAAAGCAAGCCGACGCTGATCTGGCGACACCGTTCAATCCTCCAGCGCATTCGGGGTCTATCCCGATAGTGGCCCCTTGGCGCCCCGTTAGCCTCCCGACTCGACCAGTCAGCCCCAAGGGAGCCCCCGATGCCCGTCACCCCCGACAACCTGCCGCGCCACATCCTGCCGATGCCCGATCCCAAGCATGTCGGCATCACCACTTACGACGCGCGCGACCCGGCGACGAAGTTTCCGCCGATCGTCCGGCTGAGACCGCCGAAGGGCGCGCCCAATGTGCTGATCGTGCTGATCGACGACGTCGGCTTTGGAGCATCGAGCACGTTCGGTGGCCCGTGCCACACGCCGAACATCGAGAAGCTGGCCAAGGGTGGACTCAAGTACACCCGCTTTCACACGACCGCGCTGTGTTCGCCCACGCGGCAGGCTCTGCTCACTGGGCGCAACCATCACTCGGTCGGCATGGGAGCGATCACCGAGATGGCGACCTCGGCGCCGGGCTACAGCAGCATCCGCCCGAAGGAGAAAGCCGCACTGGCCGAGATCATGAAGCTCAACGGCTATTCCACCGCGCAACTGGGCAAGTGCCATGAAGTGCCGTTGTGGGAAGTGAGCCCCGCGGGGCCGTTCAACCAATGGCCGACCGGCTCGGGCTTCGAATATTTCTACGGCTTCGTCGGTGGCGAGGCGAACCAGTACTATCCGGGCCTCTACGAAGGCACCAAGGCCATCGAGCCGCCCAAGTCGCCGGAGGAGGGCTACACCCTGACCGAGGACCTGGCCGACCGCGGGATCACCTGGATCCGGCAGCAGAAGGCGCTGGCGCATGACAAGCCGTTCTTCATGTACTGGGCTCCGGGCGCCACTCATGCCCCGCACCATGTGCCCAAGACCTGGTCGGACAAGTACAAGGGCAAGTTCGATCAGGGCTGGGACAGGCTGCGCGAAGCAACGATCGAGCGGCAGAAGGCGCTGGGCGTCATTCCCAAGGACGCCGAGCTGACCAGGCGCCATGACGAAATCCCCGCGTGGGACGAGATGTCCGACGATCTCAAGCCGGTGCTCGCCAAACAGATGGAAATCTACGCCGGCTTCCTCGAGCAGACCGACCACGAGATCGGCCGGATCATCGATTCACTCGAAGACCTCGGCATCCTCGACGACACACTGATCTACCTCATCATCGGCGACAACGGCGCCTCGGCCGAAGGCACGATCAACGGCTGCTTCAACGAGATGACGACCCTGAACGGCATGCCTGGGATCGAGACCACCGAATTCCTGCTGAGCAAGATCGACGATTTCGGCACGCCCAAGGCCTACAACCATTACGCCGTGGGCTGGGCGCACGCGCTGTGCACCCCATACCAATGGACTAAGCAGGTTGCCTCTCACTGGGGCGGCACGCGCAATGGCACGATCGTGCACTGGCCGAATGGCATCAAGGCGCGCGGTGAGACCCGCAATCAGTTCCACCACGTGATCGATGTCGCCAAGACCGTGCTCGATGTCTGCGGCCTGCCGGAGCCGGTATTTGTCAACGGCATCGCGCAGACGCCCCTGGAAGGTGTCAGCATGGCGCCCACGTTCGACGACGCCAAGGCTATCGAGACGCACGACGTCCAGTACTTCGAGATGTTCGGAAATCGCGGCATCTATCACCAGGGCTGGACCGCTGCGACCAAGCACCGCACGCCGTGGAAGGCGGATCAGCCGGGACCGTTCGACGCGGATGCGTGGGAACTCTATGGCCCCGATGACTGGACGCAGGCGCGCAACATCGTCGCCGACAACCCCGAAAAGCTCGCCGAACTACAACGGTTATGGCTGATCGAGGCGGCGAAATACAACGTCTTGCCACTGGACGATCGCGGCTTCGAGCGTATCAATCCCGACATCGCCGGGCGGCCGCAATTGATCACCGGCGACACGCAAGTGCTGTTCCCAGGGATGCGTGTCAGCGAGGGGTCCGTGCTGTCCCTCATGAACAAGTCGTACTCGGTGACCGCCGAGGTCGTGGTGCCCGAAGGCGTTTCGGCCAGTGGCGTGATCATCACTCAGGGCGGCGAGGCCGGTGGGTGGACGCTCTATGCCAAGGACGGGAAGCTCAAGTATTGCTACTGCTTCTTCGGCATAGAGCACTATTTCGCCGAAGCCGACCAGGCGATCCCCGCCGGTACGCACCAGGTCCGCCTCGAGTTCAAGTACGACGGCGGCGGGCTGGCGAAAGGTGGCGACGTCACCCTCTTCTATGACGGTAAGTCGGTTGGAAAAGGCCGGGTCGATCAGACCCAACCGATGGCCTTTTCGGCCGACGAGGCCTGCGATGTCGGCAGCGACACCGGCTCGCCCGCCTCGCCCGACTATGGCGTGACCGGCAACACGTTCACCGGCACGATCAACTGGGTCCAGATCGACCTAGGAAAGGACGATCACGATCACCTGATCAGCGCCGAGGAACGGTTCAGCCTCGCGATGGCCAAGCAATAGCGCCGATGCTCAGGCGTTGACGTCCGCATATTGGCTGGGCGGGTGGATGCCTTCCATCTTCTCGCTCAGCAGCGGGCGGAAGCTCGGGCGGCTCTTCATCACGCGGTACCAACCATGGGCACCCTCGTGTCCGGTCCAGTCGATCCCGCCGAGGTAGTCCGCCACCGAAATTTGCGCCGCGGCGGCGAAGTCGGCCAGGCTGAGCTGCGCACCCGCGAGCCAGCGGCGGTTGTCGGTCAGCCAGTCGATGTAGTC
The DNA here is from genome assembly GCF_001427865.1 of Altererythrobacter sp. Root672. Lineage (NCBI taxonomy): Bacteria > Pseudomonadati > Pseudomonadota > Alphaproteobacteria > Sphingomonadales > Erythrobacteraceae > Altererythrobacter > Altererythrobacter sp. Root672. Next base: position 430,271 of record NZ_LMHH01000003.1, on the reverse strand, counting down.
GAGATGTTCGTGCGCCAGCCGCATCGCACTGCGCAGCGCCTTCGAGTCAGGCGGCTGGCGCAGGACCATGCGCTTCTTCATCTTCTCGTGCAGCAGCGGGTGAGTGACGTCGGCAAAGAAGCTCTCGTCGAACAGCGAAGTCAGCCGGCGTATCTCCGCCCGGCCGATCGCGGTGCCGAGGATCAGCGGGCTCTTGTCGATCGTCTCTTCGAAATATTCGCAGATCGCCTGGCTATCGATCAGCGTGATGTTCTTTTCCTCCAGCCGCATCACCGGCGTGCGGCCGGCGGGGTTGTAGGAATAGAACGCATCGCTGGCGTCCCACGGCGTCTCGCGCCGCAGGTCAAAGCCGACGCCCTTCTCGCTAAGCGCGAGCCGGACCTTGCGACTGAACGGACATAGGGGGAAATAGTAGAGCTGCCACATTGACCTAAGGCCATGCCGCATGCGGCCGTTTTCGTCTACAGGCCGGATGCGTCCAACGCAGAAAGACAGGGTTTCATCAGGCCGTCGAGATAGGCTGCGGGGTCGTGGTCCTCCTTCGAGCGGGTCTGGATAGTCTTCGCCTCGGTGTTCATGAGGTCCTGCACTTGTTCGCGAGTGAGGTTCAGATCATCCATCAGGCGGGCGTTCGAGCGGACGAAGAACTCCTTCCCGCGCTGGGCGATCGGCGGATACGCGCGGGCTGAGGGCACGCCACGAGCCTGATCGCCGGCGACGACGGCGAACACCGCGGAGCAGCGGACCATCATTTGCTGTTCGAGCGTCATGGTGGGGCGCTGGGGTTGTTGCGCTGCGGCCGGAGCGGCGAGAAGGCCGAGGGTGAGGAGGGGGAGGAACGCTTTCATGAGTGCGCCTTACCATCGGCTCCCTGAACGGTTGCCGATGGGTGCAAATCACCCGACCTCGTTCGCCTTCCGCCTCGTCGCCGCAAAGCTATCCCGCCGGATCTTCTCGAACCCGACGCGCTGGTCGAACCCGGCGTCCTGCGGATAGTCGCGATAGTCCTCCAGGATCTCGTCGAATAGCTCGCGCAGCTCGTCCTTGTGGTCGGGATGCGTGAAGATGTTCGCCCGGTTCTCCTGCACGCCGTCGAGGATACGCGCGCCGATCACGTCGGGCTCCATGCCGAACTCGTGGATACCTGCGAGCCGTTCGACCGCCGCCTGATCTACAGCCTTCATCGCGCCCTTGAGGCCGTCGGGCCGTACGTCGTCACTGGCGTAGATGTAGCTCTTCACCAGCCCCGGATGCACGACAGACACGCCGACGCCGTACTGGTACATCGAATGGCGCAGCGAATAGCTCAGGCCCCGCACCGCGAACTTGGCAGTGTTGTAGATGCCCGGCGCGCCGCCGGCGATGAAGCTCGCCATGCTGGCGGTGTTAGTGATGTGGCCGCCCTTGACCTCACCCGAGAGAGCACGCGCCTTCATCCGCGGAGCGAAGGTGCCGACGCCGTTGATGACGCCGTTAAGGTTGACGCCGAGCACCCAGTCCCAATCGTCGAACGAAGAATCCTCGATCGTCTGGAAGAGATTGATCCCGGCGTTGTTGAACAACAGGCTGACGGGGCCGAACTCGGCCTCGACCTTGTCGGCCGCGGCCTTGAACCCATCGCGGTCCATCACGTTGAGCTGGACGCCCATGACTTCGCGGTTGTCGAGCGTGGCCAGCGCCGCGTCGATCGAGTCCTGCCGGATGTCGGCAATCGCTACCTTGGCTCCCGCGTTGAGGAGGTTGCGAACAATCCCGATGCCAACGCCGTTAGCGCCCCCGGTAACGAAGGCCGTACGGCCGGCGAAATCGATCATGCTTTCCTCTCCTCGGAGAACTAGGCGGCGTTCATCGCCAGCACCGGATTAACCGCTCCGGACTCGCGGCCCGCCAGGAACTCGTTGTAGATCTTGCGCCGCTTGAACAGCCAGCGGCCGTCAACGCGGAGGAGTTCATCCTCATACGTCCCGAACGAGGGCGTCGCCGGGCGGCCCTCAGGCCCGCCGTTAGTCATTTCCCACCACAGCCCGGTATTCCAGGCCCGATCGCCCTCGATACGGATCGCTTTCTGGTGGACGAGATGGCGCAACTTGGCCGGCTTGCCCTGCCAGTCCTTGAACACCTGGGCGATCTTGTCGCGAAACACCATCGCCTCCGCCCGGATCGCCTCCCGGCCTTCGAGCGTGCCCATCGCGTAGTCGAGCACGCCATCGACCGTGAAGCACTCCGCGTAAGCATCGGCGTCATGGTAATCCATGGCGAAGAGATAGCGGGCCATGAGGTCCGCTATCTCAGCCCGATCCCGCGTGTGGTTCGACAAGCTCACCACGAACGGAGTTGGGTTGAAAATGAATGGATCAACGACACATCCGTTCGTCCTGAGCTTGTCGAAGGACTGGTCACAGCGCAGCCGCCGCGTCCATCGTGCGGATCGGGTTCTCGGGTCCGCTCTCGCGACCGGGGAGGAACTCGTTGAGGATACGCCGCTCAGTGAACAGCCAGCGGCCATCGATCCGGGAAAGCTTGTCTTCGTAGATCCCGAAGGTGCCCATCTTGAGGCTCTTGCCCGGCCCGTCATTGGCCATCTCGAACCACTGCGCGCGGGTCCAGGCGCGGTCGCCATCGACGCGGATCGCGGTGTGCGCGAGAACGTGGCGCAGGACCGCGGGGTTGCCGTCTTCGTCCTTGTAGTGTTCGCCGATGCGCTTCTTGAAGCCTTTCACGGTTTCCAGGATCGTGGCCTTGCCCTGCACCCGGCCGCGGGCGAATTCGAACTCCGCATCATCGGTGAACATCTCGATGAAGCTGTCGAGATCGTTGTAGTCGAGCGCGAAGAGATAGCGCGCCATCAGGTCCTCGATCTCGGCCCGATCGCGTGCGTAAGTATCTGAATAATCCTGTGAACTCATTCTATTAGCCTCTCCACTCGACGGATTGCGACGACGCGCGACGCGATGCGACAAATTTCCGTTCGCCTTTTCCTATTCACCACCTAGAAATCGGGGCAAGGAAAATTGCGACAAGACCCCGGCCGACCGGGGCCGCGCGGGGAGAGCACCATGGCAATCGCGCCAACCGGGCCCGGCACTGTCAGCGTCGAAACGGCCCCATCCGCAGCCACGCAACCGTGGCCGAGCGAGAAGGCCGGTTTCTACGCGCTGTTCGCCGTCGTGTTCGCGACTTTTGTCACCTTCCTCGACCAGACCGCGTTCGGCCTGCTCGCAGAGAAGATGAAGATCAGCTTCGGCATTTCCGACTTCACGCTCGGCTTGCTGCTCGGGCCGGTGACGGTCGTAGCCTATGTGGTCGTCGGCATCCCGCTTGCCCGTCTGGTCGACATCTTCCCGCGCAAGTTCGTGCTCTCGGCCGGGATCGCCGCGCTCGGCACGATCATGGCTCTGGGCGGCCTGGCGCAGAACCTCTGGCAGCTCGTCTCGACCCGGCTTTTCGTTGGTGCGAGCTCCTCCGCCAACGGGCCCGGTTCGTACTCGATCCTGGTCGACTACTTCAAACCACTGCGCATTCCGCTGGTCTTCGCGCTGCTGCAGCTCGGCTACATTCTCGGCAGTTCGGTTGGGAACATCGTGGGCGGACGCTTGATCCGCTGGACCGACACGCTGGGCGAGACGATCGGCTTCCTCGGGATCGAAATCTTTAGCTGGCAGCTGGTGCTGATCATGGTCGGCGCACCCGGGCTGCTCGCCGCGCTGATCTGGCTGACGGTCAAGGAACCGCCGCGCCGCAGCCCGCCCGAAGCGAGGCTGCTTGTCCCACCGTCGGCGCCTTTCGGACGCAAGATCGCGGCCTTCATGGGTTTCGACGCGGCGGTGGCGATTTGGAAACGCAAGTACGTGTTCCTGCCGCTGTTCGTGGCGCTGGCTATGTCGGCGACCGAGAGCCAGGGCCTGCCGCAATTCCGCGCGCCGTTCATCCTGCGCACTTACGAAGGCTGGGACGAAGCCCGGCTCGGCGACCTGCTCGGCAGCCTGCTGCTTGTGTCGATGCTGCTGGGGATCACCGCCGGTGGCGCCTTCGTGACCTGGCTGGGCAAGCGCTACAAGGACGCCAATATTCGCGCGACGGCGATCATCTTCACCTGCACCACCGTGGTCACCATCGCCATGCCGCTGATGCCAACGGGCGAGCTGGCGATCATCTGCATGGCGCTGTCGGTGTTCTTCGGCCTCGCCGGAGCTCCGGCGCAGAACGCGGCCGTCCAGCGCATCGCCCCCAACGAAATGCGCGGGCAGGTCACCGCGCTCTACCTGTTCATGTTCACCTTCTTCGGCGCCATGGGCCCGGCGGTGATCGGCTTCGTCAGCACTTTCGTGGTCGGGGACGAGCAGCAGATCTGGAAGGCGATCCTAATCACCGCGATTATCTTCCTGCCGACCGCCACGTTCTTCATGTGGCGTGGCATCAAGCCCTATCGCGAGGAAGTGGAGCGGCTCGAAGCGCTGGGTCTCTAACGGTACCCGTTGACTTGGCGCGGCGGTCGCCGCAATCGTAAGCAACACATACGAACCGGGAGAGTCGTCTGTCTTGCCGAAAGGGTCCCGCCCTCGCGCGGAACCTTACCGGTGCGGCTCTCTATTCCATGAAGGAGCCCCCGCCTTGGCCGACTATCCCGCCCTCCACATGATCATCGATGGCGAGAAAGTGTCCGGCGGCGGCCGGCGCACGTTCGAGGTGGTCAACCCCGTGACCGGCGAAGCGATCGGCGCGCTGCCGCTGGCCGAAGCCGGCGATCTCGACCGCGCGCTCGAAGTCGCGGCGAAGGGCTTCAAGATCTGGCGGAAGTCGAGCCCGCAGGAACGCGCCGCCGTCCTCACCGGCGCCGCCCGCCTGATGGCCGAACGCCAGGAGCAGCTCGCTCGCGTGGCGACGCTCGAGCAAGGCAAGCCGCTCGCCGAAAGCCGCATCGAAGTGATGATGAACGTCGGCCTGTTCAACTTCTACGCCGGCGAGTGCTTCCGCATCTACGGCCGCGAGCTGGTCCGCCCTGAGGGCACCCGCTCGACCGTGCGCCATGAGCCGGTCGGCCCGGTCGCGGCCTTCGCGCCGTGGAACTTCCCGCTCGGCAATCCCGGCCGCAAGCTCGGCGCGCCGATCGCGGCGGGCTGTTCGGTGATCATGAAGGCGGCGGAAGAGACTCCAGCCTCGGCGCTTGGCGTGTTGCAGTGCCTGCTCGACGCCGGCCTGCCCAAGGAAGTGGCGCAAGCGGTGTTCGGCATTCCTGACGAGGTCAGCCGCCACCTGCTCGGCAGCCCGGTGATCCGCAAGCTCAGCTTCACCGGCTCGACGGTGGTGGGTAAGCAGCTCGCCAAGCTGGCGGCGGACGACATGAAGCGCACCACGATGGAGCTCGGCGGGCACGGCCCGGTGCTGGTGTTCGGCGATGCCGACATCGACAAGGCGCTCGATACCGCAGTCGGCGGCAAGTACCGCAACGCTGGCCAGGTCTGCGTTTCGCCGACCCGCTTCATCGTCGAAGAAAACGTGTTCGAGAAGTTCCGCGACGGCTTTGTCGAGCGTGCGAAGAAGGTGAAGGTCGGTGACGGCCTGGTCGAAGGCACGCAGATGGGCCCGATGGCCAACCCCCGCCGGCCCGAGGCGATGGACCGCCTGATCGGCAACGCCAAGGACAAGGGCGCGACGCTGCACATCGGCGGCGAGCGCCTCGGCAACCAGGGCTTCTTCTACGCGCCCAGCGTGCTGTCGGAGATCCCGCTCGACGCCGACATCATGAACGAAGAGCCGTTCGGCCCGGTCGCTCTGATCAACCCGTTCAAGGGCGAGGAAGAGATGATCGCCGAGGCCAATCGCCTGCCCTACGGCCTCGCCGCTTATACCTGGACCGGCGACTACCGCCGCCAGCGCCGCCTCGCGGCTGAGATCGAATCCGGCATGATCGGCATCAACAGCCACATGATCGGCGGCGCGGACGCGCCGTTCGGCGGGGTCAAGTGGTCGGGCCACGGCAGCGAGGATGGCCCCGAGGGCGTGCTCGCCTGCATGGTGCTGAAGGCCGTGCACGAAGGATAACCACCGCGGCCGGATAGGAGAGGAAGCGATGGACGAACGGACCCTGCCCCCCGGCAGTCTCGCAGGCGCGATCAGTGCCATGCGCGAGGCGATCGGGGCCGACAACGTCCTGACCGATCCGGCTTCCATGGCCGATCACGGCGATCCCTTCGCGCCTCCCGGTGAGTGGTACCGCCCCGGCGCGGTGCTGCTGCCGGGCAGCGTGGAGGAGGTGCAGGCGGTGCTGCGCGTCGCCAACGAGCGTGGCACGCCGGTCTGGACCAGCAGCCAGGGCCGCAACAAGGGCTACGGCGGCGGGGCTCCGCGCGTGTCAGGTAGCTTCGCCCTCTCGCTGCGGCGCATGAACCGAGTGCTCGAAGTCGACGAGGACAATTGCTGGGCTCTGATCGAGCCCGGCGTGCGCTTCTTCGACCTCTACGACCACTTGCGCGCCATCGGCTCGAAGCTGTGGATGTCGGTGCCCGACCTGGGCGCCGGCAGCGTGATCGGCAACGCGCTCGACCACGGGGTCGGCTACACCCCGCTCGGCGATCACTTTGGCAATCATTGCGGGATGGAAGTCGTGCTCCCCGACGGCGAGGTGCTGCGCACCGGCATGGGCGGGATGAGCAATCCGCATGCCTGGCAGGTCTTCCCGCACGGCTGCGGGCCGACGCCCGACGGGCTGTTCACCCAGTCGAACTATGGCGTGGTCACCAAGATGGGCGTGTGGCTGATGCCGCCGCCGCAAGTCTACATGCCCGGCTGGCTTACCCTCGACAGCGAGGAGCAGTTCGGCCCGTTCCTCGAGGCTCTGCGCCCGCTGATGATCGACGGGACAATCCCCAACCAGCCGATGATCATCAACGCCGTCTGCGCCGCCAGCGCCTTCTGGGGGCGCGAGGATTGGTACACCGGCAGCGACCCGATCCCCGAAGAGGTGATCGACAAGATCGCCCAGACCCCCGGCTTCGGTCGCTGGGTCATGCGCTTTGCCCTCTACGGCGACGAGCCGGTGGTCGAACACAACCGCGCCAAGGTCGACGCCGCGCTCGGTTCCATTCCCGGCTGCAACATCACTTATTCCAAGTACGACGGCAGCGCCCTGCCCGGTTTCGAGAACCCGCACGAACGCGTCCAGGCCGGCATCCCGAGTATGGCGCTCGACCGCATGACCCGCTGGTACGGCGGCGAACAGGGCGGCCACATCGGCTTCTCCTGCGCCATGCCGATCACCGGGAAAGACGGCACCACCATCCGCGACATGGTTCGCCAGCAACTCAACGCCGACGGCCTCGACTATTCGGGCGTGTTCATCGTCAGCAAGCGCCACATGATCCACGTCGGCCTGGTAGTGTTCGACACCGAGGACGAACCCCAGGCCCGCGCCGCCTATGCCGCGTGCAAGGCGCTGGTCGGCCCGGCGGCCAAGCTCGGCTACGGCGAATACCGCAGCCATGTCGATTTCATGGACCTGGTCGCCGACCAGTACGACTTCAACAACAACGTCCAGCGGCGCTTCGCCGAGACCATCAAGGACGCCCTCGATCCGAACGGCATCCTCTCCCCCGGCAAGCAGGGCATCTGGCCCGCCGCCTATCGAACAGGAAGATGAATTGACTCACGAATTGAAGACCGGCGGTGACCGCGGTTACTTGCGCATTGCCACCGAAGAAGCGTTCGCCACCCAGGAACAGCTCGACGCGATCATGCGCCTGGTCAAGGAAGGCCGCGCCGACAAGGGCACCAAGAGCCTGTGGGGCTTCTACGGCACCAGCCCGAGCGAGCGCACCACCTTCATTCGCGAGCGCCTGCTCGACCTCGGGCCGCTACGCATCCAGGCGATGGACGAGGCCGGGATCGACAAGGCGGTGCTGGCGCTGACCAGCCCCGGCACCCAGTCGATGCACGACGCCGAAGAAGCCAAGCGCATCGCCCGCAACGCCAACGACCAGCTCAAGACCGCCTGCGAGACTTACCCCGACCGCTTCCACGGCATGATCGCCGTCGCCCCGCTCGACCCTGAGTGGTCGGCCGAGGAACTGCGCCGCGGCAAGGAAGAGCTCGGCTTCCACGGCGTGCAGATCAACAGCCACACCCATGGCCACTATCTCGACGAGGAGCAGTTCGACCCGATCCTGCGCGCCTGCGCCGATCTCGACCTGCCGCTCTACATCCACCCGCAAGGCCCGCCTGACGGCATGATCGGCGGCATGGTCGAAGCCGGGCTCGATGGCGCTGTTTACGGCTTCGGGGTCGAGACCAGCTACCATGCGATGCGCCTGCTCACGACCGGCGTGTTCGACCGCTATCCCAACCTGCAGCTGATGCTCGGCCATGGCTGCGAGGGGCTGCCGTTCTGGCTCTATCGCCTGGACTACATGCACAAGGCCGGCATCCGCAGCCAGCGCTACGACCGCTTGAAGCCGCTGCAGCACGACCTGTTCCACTACATGCGCAACAACGTCCTGGCGACGAACAGCGGCTTGCCGTTCGGCCCCTCGATCAAGCTGATGATCGAGGTCATGGGCGAAGACCGCGTGATGTACGCGATGGATTACCCCTATCAATACGTACCGGACGAAGTACGCTGGATGGACGATCTCGAGATCAGCGCCGCCCAGAAGAAGAAGTTTTTCCAGCGCAACGCCGAACGCTGGTTCAAGCTCTGAATCGAGAATTGAGAGGATTGCCGATGACGACTTATGCCGTGACAGGGGCCACCGGGAAGCTCGGCCGCCTGGTTCTCGACGAACTGTTGCAGAAGACCGATGCCGCGAACGTGGTCGCCCTCGCCCGCGATCCTGCGGCGCTGGCTGACTATGCCGCCAAGGGCGTGCAAGTGCGGGCGGCGGATTATGACGATCCGGCCAGCCTCGACGCCGCGTTCGCGGGTGTCGACCGGGTGCTGCTCATCAGCGGTAACGCCGTTGGCCAGCGCGAACGCCAGCACGGTGCGGTGATCGAGGCGGCGAAGAAGGCGGGTGTATCCTACCTCGCCTACACTTCGGTGCTCAACGCGCAGGGCTCGAAGCTGGCACTCGCCACCGAGCATGTGCTGACCGAGAAGCTGCTTGAGAAGAGCGGCCTCAACTACGACGTGCTGCGCATGCCGTGGTATTCGGAGAACTACACCGGCGCCCTCGCCCCCTCCATCGAGCATGGCGCGATCTACGGCGCAACGGGCGAAGGCCGCCTGTCCACCGCGACCCGCGCGGACCTCGCCGGCGGCGCGGTTGGCGCGCTGCTCAAGAGCCCCGGCGGCAAGGTTTACGAACTGGCCGGTGACACGAGCTGGACGATGGACGAGTTCGCTGCCGAAGTCGGCCGCCAGGCGGGCAAGCCGGTCAAGTACGTCAACCAGTCCGAAAGCGATTATGCCAAGACGCTGGAAAGCGTTGGCCTGCCGCCGCCGGTTGCCACCATGCTGGCGAGCACCAGCTACCTCTCAGGGTTCGGTGAACTCTACAGCGAGAGCAAGGACCTGAGCGAGCTGTCAGGCCGCCCGACCACGCCGATCAGCGAAACGATCGCGGCGGCATTGAAGGGCTGAGAATAGATCCTCCCCGAGCTTGCTCGGGGAGGATTTGGGAAGTTGGGGAGAGGAAAGACCATGGCTACGACGGTCGCTCACGAAGCGCTGAAACCTGCTGCAAAAGTCACGCGCGCGGGGTGGTATGCCCTGACGCTGGTTTCGGCGGCCCAGGCGATCAGCCTGCTCGACCGCCAGATCCTCTCGATCCTGGCCCCCGCGATCCGTGAGGACCTGGGCATCGGCGACGCCGAACTGGGCCTGCTCTACGGCACCGTGTTCTCGCTGTTCTACGCGCTGTTCTCGCTCCCGCTCGGCCGACTGGTCGACGGCTGGATCCGTACCCGTCTGCTCGGTATCTGCATCTTCGGCTGGTCGCTGGCGGCCGGCCTCGCGGCGTTCGCCAACGGGTTCGGGATGCTGGCCCTGTCGAGGCTCGGTGTCGGCGTCGGTGAAGGGGCGACACAGCCTGCCGCCAACTCGATCATCTTCGACGTCTTCCCGCGCGAGCGGCGCGGCACGGCGATGGCCGCGCTCGGCATCGCCACCGCGCTCGGTCTCGGCCTGTCGATGACGCTTGGCGGCGTGGTCGCCCACTGGTGGGACGTGCGCTACGCTGGGGTCGAAGCGCCGGGCGGCTTTTCCGGCTGGCAGTTCGCCTTCCTGGTCGCGGCTCTGCCCGGGCTGCTGTTGTCCGTGCTCATTTACCGCATGAAGGAGCCGACCCGCGGTGCCATGGACGGCATCGTCTCGCCGCCCGACCCGGCCCCGTTCACGGCCAGCGCCAAGGTACTCGGCGCGGTCACTCCGGGCGCGAACTGGTTCTATCTGTGGAACCACAAGGCCGGGGCAAAGCAGTGGACCGTGAACTTGGTCTCGCTCGCCGTGATCCTGGTGTTCTGCGTCGCCATGACGCGCATCACCCAGGCTTTCTCTCCGCGCCCGCCGATCGAAGCGCTCGGCCTCTCCATCGACCCGCACGTGCTGCAGTGGTCAGTCGTCGCCATCGGCGCGTTCGTGATCCTCAACCTGTTCCAGTCGTTCAAGCTGACCGACCGCGCGACCTACAACGTCGTCAGTTCGCCTTCGGTTATCCTGTTGATCGTGGTCGCGGGCTTCCAGACCTCGATCAACTACGGCGTGATGGGCTTCACCCCGTCGTTCCTCAACCGCGCCTTCGGCCTCTCGCCCGCCCAGACCGGCGTGCAGTTCGGCCTGCTCGCCGCGGTGCTGGGGATGATCGGACCAATCGTCGCCGGACCGCTCAGCGACTGGCTGACCGCGCGCATGGGCGGCAAGGGCCGGGTTTGGCTGACGATCTTCTCGCTCGGCATCTCGCCTTTCTTCGGCATCTGGACCTTCAGCGCCACCAACCCGACCGAGTTCTACCTGCGCTTCGTCGGCTACAGCTTGATCCTGACGCTGTGGCTGCCGCCGCTCTATTCGCTGCTCTATGACCTGGTGCTGCCGCGCATGCGCGGGATCACCTCGTCGCTGTTCATCATCATCACCACGCTGCTGGGCCTGGGCATGGGTCCGTATTTCGTCGGCATCGTCAGCGACAGGAACGGCGGCGACCTGGGGCAAGCGATCATGTCGATCAACGTGGTGGTCCCGGCGATCCTGGTCTGCCTGTTTGTGATCCTGTTCCGGGTGAACCGGGATGAGGCGACGATGCTTGAACGGGCACGCGCCGGCGGCGAGGCTGTCTGACGATTTGTCTAGATCCTCCTCGAGCTCGCTCGGGGAGGATCCAGCTCCGTTACTCCAAAGTCAGAAAAAACTTTCCTACAACCAGTGACTTAAGCCATTACGACCCATGCCAATCACCCAGCTTCGCAGACAGTCCCCTCGTGCAGGGCTTGAAGCCCGCTTTGCTCAGCGCGTAAGGGCCTGAACATGCCTACAGTCAGAGAAGCCGCCTTCCGCGTATTCGAACACTTCGGTGTCGACCGCCTGTTCGGAAACCCCGGCAGCACCGAGCTGCCGATGCTCAAGGCCATGCCCGAAGGCTTCCGCTACGTCCTCGGCCTGAACGAGGCGGTCGTAGTCGGCATGGCGGACGGCTTTGCCCGCTCATCGGGCAAGCCGGCGCTGGTCAACCTGCATAGCGCGGCCGGCACCGGCCATTCGCTCGGCAACTTGTTCACCGCGTGGAAGAACAACACGCCGATCGTGGTCACGGCCGGGCAGCAGGCCCGCAGCATCCTGCCGTACGATCCGTTCCTCTACGCCGAACGGCCGACCGAATTCCCGCGACCTTACGTCAAGTACGCCATCGAGCCGGCCCGTGCTGAAGACGTGCCGCTGGCCTTGGTGCGCGCTTTCGTCACCGCGATGACTCCGCCGATGGGGCCGTGCTTCGTGTCGATCCCGGTCGACGACTGGGAGCGCGAATGCGACTGGGCGCCCTTGCCCGACCTGACCTTGCGTGCAGTCCCCTCGGCAACCGGCATCGAACGGCTCGCCGCGATGATCGACCAGAGCAAGCGCCCTGCGCTGGTGATCGGCACCGGCGTCGCCAACGCGGGCGGCTGGGAAGCCGCCATCAAGCTGGCCGAGAAGGCCGGCTTCGCCGTCTGGGCGGCGCCCTATGCCGCGCGCGAAACCTTCCCGGAAAACCATCCGCAGTTTGCCGGCTTCCTCCCCGCCTGGCGCGACAAGCTGCGTGATCTCCTGGCGCCCCACGATGCGATCCTCGTCGCCGGGGCACCGGTGTTCACCTATCACGTCGAAGGCAGTGGCCCGCATTGGCCCGATAACGCCACGCTCATGGCCCTGAGCGACGATCCGCAGCACCTCGCCGCGCTTCCGGGTGGCGGCGGCGTCCTGGGTGACGTGGCCGACGGGCTCGCCCAGCTGTGCGAGCGAGTGAATGCGCGCGCCTTCACCGGTAGGTCGCACCAGCTCAAGGATCCGGAGCCGGCCATGACCGCGGCCTATGTGCTCAAGCGCATCGCGGCGCTGCGTCCGGCGGAAGCGGTGATCGTGGAGGAAGCCCCCACCGCGCGGGGACCCGAGCACGACACGCTGCCGATCACTCGTCAGGGCGGGTTCTACACCTGTGCCAGCGGGGGTCTGGGCTACTCGCTACCGGCTTCGATCGGCGTGGCCCAAGGCCAACCCGACAAGGTCATCGCCATCCTCGGCGATGGCTCCGCAATGTACACAATCCAGGGCCTGTTCTCGGCGCGGGAGGAGCAGGCCAACGTCAGCTTCGTGATCCTCAACAACGGCGCCTATGCAGCGTTGACCGGCTTCTCGGCCGAGTTCGGCATGAACCATGTGCCCGGATGCGACCTCACTGGCATCGACTTCGTCAAGCTCGCCGAAGCGCAAGGCCTGCCGGCACGACTGGTCGACAGCGTGGAGGCGCTGGACGAAGCCCTGAGCTGGAGTTTCGCGCAGAACGCGCCGACGCTGCTCGACGTGCGGATCGAATACGCGATCCACAGCCACTAAAGCCTAGAAATAGCAGCTGCAGATTCCGACCACGATCCCGATCACGCTGCTGCCGAGGATGAACGCCATGCCGGACTGGCTCCATCGGCCTTTATTGGACTGGCGTAGCTGCTGCATATCGAGCGAAGGACCGGCCTGAGGCGCGCGTCCCCTCACCTTGTTCAGCAAGGGATCGGCCGACTTGTCCCCGGCCCCCTTCGCCCAATCCCGGGCAAAACTCCTCGATTCAATCTTGGACTCTCGGTCCGACGGCCGCCAGTTTCGCGTCGCCAGGACCCAGTTGGAACTGATCGGATTGTCGAATTGCAGGCCAATCGTGTTCCCACTCTGCCAGACCCGAACCCCGAAGACCTCGAAGCCCATCCACCTCAGGACTCCGCCGTTGACCCGTTCCGGCCCGGAAAGCTGGAGGCGCGCACCGCTTTGCGACAGGTCCAGCAAGGTAATCGCTCTGGGGCCATTGACCGTCATGAGCTGGGCCGGAATTCCCAAGCGCAGGCGCGCGTGCGCCCGACGCGGGAGGAAGTCCAATCCAAGGGCAGTGCTGGCCATACCTCTGAATCGCGCATTAACCTCACCATCCCCGGAAGACCTAACTAAGCAAAGCCCCGTAGTTTTGACTCGATCCCAACGCGGCGGAGACCACCATCGCATCGCCAAGCACTAGCGCAGGATCAGACCACTTGCTGCCCTCAACAAAATCGTACAGAAGTATTGCTCGTCAAACGCTTGTTAGCGTAAGGGAATGAAACTCAACAATAAGAGGAGGTGGATATGTCTCTTGGTAGAAGTGCGTTACTAGCACTTTCAGCGATCTCATTGGCCAGCTCGCCGGTCCTGGCGCAGGCCGCCACTGGACCGGCTCCTCGCGCAGCAACGACGTTGGAAGATTCCGACGAGTTGACCGGCGTTGGCATTCTCCTCCCTCTGCTCGCGATCGTCGCGATCGTCCTCATCGCCGTCGCCGTGAACGACAGCGGTGATCCCGTCAGCCCTTGATTTAGATCCTGCTTAGTCCAGCGCCCCGCTGCCGCGGCAGCGGGGCGCTAGCCTTTAAAGCACGCGCCAGACCCACAGCTTGATGCTGCTGGCGTAACGCGCGCCCGAGCAGATGAAGATCGACTTGTTCATCCAGTCGTAGGGCCCTTCGGGGGCGATGAATTCCGGCACTGTGCGGAAGTAATATTCGGCCGGGTCCACATCTTCGCCCCGACGCAAGCGATCCATCACTTCGGCCGGGCCATGGCGCAGGCCCTTGTTGCGGATCTGGATCAGCACGCCGTCATCGGTTTCCAGGGCATAGATGGCATCGGCCACGGTTACGCCGTCGGGTCGGGTAAGCTGCCAGTCTGCCGAATTGCCCATCAGCTTACCGCTGATCTTCGGACCCTTCACATAGCCGCCGGCCACGATCGGGATGATCCGCCGTGTCCCGTCGACCACTTTGCCGATCTCTCGCGGGGCTTCCAGTTCGCCGCTCGCTTCATAGACATACTCAAGCTCGGGCTTGATCATGCGCCTCTCCTGCATTGCGGCTCAAGATTACGGTCCCTAGCGTGCCGCACAAGCGAATCGCGCGGTTACTGCGCAAATTGGGTTTGAGAGGAGAGCTGGAATGGCTGCGGATCTTTACGCAGACTATGTCATCGTCGGTGCGGGCAGCGCGGGTTGCGTGTTGGCAGCACGCCTGACGGAAAGCGGGGAGCACAAGGTCGTGCTGCTCGAAGCGGGCGGCGATGATCGCCCGCTCAAGGAACCGAGCCAGTTCATCTCCAACATCATGATCCACACGCCGATTGGCTTCGGCAAGACGCTCAACGATCCCAAGGTCAACTGGCTCTACGAGACCGAAGTCGACGAGGGGTCGGGTGGCCGCTCGCACAAGTGGCCGAAGGGCAAAGTGCTCGGCGGGTCGAGTTCGATCAACGGCATGCTCTACGTGCGCGGCCAGTCGGCCGACTATGACGGCTGGGCCCAGATGGGCGCGCGCGGGTGGAGCTGGGACGATGTCCTGCCCTACTTCCGCAAGAGCGAGCACCAGGAGCGTGGCGAGGACGAGTTCCACGGTTCCGACGGGCCACTCAACGTGTCCGACTTCCCGGATGAGCATCCCGTCTCTGCTGCGCTGGTCGAGGCCTGCCAGCAGGCCGGCATCCCTTACAAGAAGGACCTCAACGACGGGAACCAGGAAGGCTGCAGCTTCTTCCAGATGACCGCCAAGAACGGCCGACGCCACTCGGCCGCTGTCGCCTACCTCCACCCGGCGATGAAGCGCCCGAACCTGACCGTCGAAACCCGCGCGATGACCACGCGGATCATCTTCGACGGCAAGAAGGCGGTCGGCGTCGAGTTCAAGCAGAACGGGGAGACCCGCAAGGTCATGGTCGGGCGCGAGGTGATCCTCGCAGCCGGCGCCGTCGAAAGCCCCAAGCTTCTCGAGATCAGCGGTGTCGGCCAGGGCGCGCTGCTACAGGAGCTCGGCGTGAAGGTCGTGCATGAGTCGCCGATGATCGGCGAGAACATGCAGGACCACTACATGATCGGCTGCCAGGCGGCGCTCAAGGAGCCGCATCATTCGATCAACCAGCTGAGCCGCGGCGTGAAGCTGCTGGGCGAGATCGCCAAGTACGGCCTCACCCGCAAGGGCCTGCTGAGCTACGCCGTGGCGCATGGCTGCGCTTTCGTGAAGACGCGGCCGGAACTGCAGTTCCCCGACGTGCAAATCCACGTGATGGCCGCGTCGATGGACCTCGAATACCTCAACCAGTACCAGGGTCTGCGGCTCGACAAGGAGCCGGGCATGGCGTCCAACCCGTGCCAGGTCCGCCCGGAATCGCGCGGTTCGATCCACGCCAAGTCGCCCGACGGTACGGTGTGGCCGAAGATCGTGCCGAACTATCTGTCGGACCCGATCGACAAGCAGAGCGTGGTCGACCAGCTCAAGCTGATCCGCAAGATCTGGCAGCAGCCGGCGCTTGAGCCCTACCTCAAGTCGAAGGGCGATCCGTTCGGCAACACCGACGAGGAAATGCTCGCCTATGCCAAACTGGCAGGCGGCACACTCTATCACGCGGTCGGCACGGTCGCGATGGGCGACGAGCGCTATCCGCTCGACCCGCAGTTGCGGGTACGCGGGGTCGAGGGCCTGCGCGTGATCGACGCTTCGGTGATGCCGAAGATCAGCTCTGGCAACACCAACGCGCCGACCATCATGATCGCCGAAAAGGGCGCCGAGATGGTGCTCGCCGACGCCAAGCAGGCGGTGGAGGCTTAAGCCGAAACCCCTCTCCCCTTGGGAGAGGGAGCAGCGCCGCAAGGCGCGGAGGGTGAGGGTGTTGTCGATAGCGACGCACCCTCACCCAACCCTCTCCCAAAAAGAGAGGGCTTAGATCAACGTCAGCGCCGCGACCGCGGCCCCAGCGCAAAGCACTGCAAAGCTCCCGGCCCACAGGCCAACGCGGACGAAGTGGCCCTTCAGCGTCTCGTCCTCGACGATCTCGACCGGCTCCTCGCGCGCGAGCGCTGCACCCATGCCTGCCCCGAACGCCGGCTCCAACCGTGGCAGATTGACCGCCGAGGTCAGCGCCAACTTCTCGCTGGCAATGGCCAACCGCTGGTCGGCCAGCTCGGCCTCCAGCTCGCCGGCATCGGGCCCACCCTCGCCCTTCGCCAAGCCTTCGAGCTGCCGGTCGATGCCGACCAGCCGGTCGACCTGCTCCAGCGCCCGCCGGCGATTGCCCGAAAGCACCGCCAACTGCAGCCGCGCCTGGGCGAGCCCGCTGACGCGCATGAGGTTGAGTTCAGGTCGGAAGATCCCGCGCCTGTCCAAATGAAATAGTCCAATACCGTCAGCGACGGCGGCGGAGTGTGCGACCACTTGTCATCTCCCGTCGTCCCCTGTGCGAGACGGCCCTAACCCGCCGACCGGACAGGAAAAACTGCCTTCCGATCAGACGGGTTGGTATCGGGATGGGTGGACGCGTTACGTCAGGCGGCGAGCCCGATTTCCTCGCTCGGGGCGAAGTTGCCGTGCAGGCCGAAGCGCAGCTGGATCGGCACCTTGATCGTGGCGATTGGGCCCTTCTCGATGTCGAGCGCGTCGAACAGCAACAGGTCGCTGCGATGCTCTTCCAGGCGATTGCAGACCTGCACGATCCAGCCATCGCCTTCGGGCGCATCCTTGCTGCGCGGGATGAAGCACGGCTCCTGCAGGCTCGAGACCGGCCCGCACCACCAATGCTGCTCGGCCCCGGTTTCGAGGTCCTTGAGGAACAGGCAGTTCATCAGCAACCCACCGGCGCTGCCGCCCTTGAGCTCGACCGGACGGCGCATGTCCATTTCGAGGAACCAGCCGTAGCGGTTCTTCTTACCGGCGAAGCGGTCGTCGATGCGCGGGAACTCGGCCGCCGTGTCGGTCAGCTTGGTTACCGCCTCGAAGTCCTCGCCGTTGCTGGCCAGGTCGACGGTCCAATCGCTGAGGAAGCTCATCGCCTCCATGCCATTGAACGGGGCGCCGTGGACGTCGGGGAAGAACGGGAACATGTTGTTCTTCGCTTCGCAGGTGAGGAAGTGGACTTTGGTCCCTTCCTGCCAGGCGTTGAGCACGTGGCTGGCGAAGCAGTTGTCGCGCTTGAACCAGCGGATGTCTTCCTGCTTGAGGTCATCACGCCGCGGGATCACGCCCAGATAGACCGGCAGCGTGGTGTCGAAGCCGAAGTGCGGCAGGCCCTTTTCCAGCCGCTCCCACGAACCGATCGAGGGCACGATATGGAGGATCAGGTAATCCTCGGTGATCCCGAAGTCGTGCATCATGCAGTAGTAGGGAACCTTGAACCACTTCTCGCGGACCAGTTCACCCTCGGGATTCACTTCGTAGTAAGTCACGTCATCGGTGCACAGGCCCGAGGCGGCATAGCCGATGGCGATCATGTTGCCGGTCTTCGGATCGATCTTCGGGTGCGAGGTGAAGGTCTCCCCCGTCATCTTTCCGCCGAACTTCTCGAACCCGATGGTCTCCATCGTCGCCGGGTCCATCAGCAGCGCGGGAGAATCCTCCTTCATCGCCCACAGCTTGCCAGCATAGATCCAGGCGTTGGTGTTGGCGGTGGAGCGATATTGACCCTTCACGCTCTCATCGTCGGTCAGCGGATTGCGATAGGCGCCGAACAGGGCCTTGCCGGCCTCGTTCTCCAGCTTCCACTTGTCGGTCTGAGCCCAGCGCTGGCGGAAGTCGCACTGGCCGTCGTGGAAATGGAAGCGGGTGATCATCCCGTCGCCGTTGAACGAGATGTCATCGCCCAGGCGCGGGGGGAACTGCGGATCGGGCTGCACGCGATAGAACGCGCCATCGAGCTCTGGCGGAATCGTCCCTTCGTGCTGAAGGTCGTTGATGTCCGCTTCGATCCGGCTGGGGGTGTTGAAGCCGGTGAAGCTCGGGGTCTGGGGAAAATGCGCCATCGGATCCTCTCATTTGGCGTGCCGCCTTGTTGCGGACGATTGTATGCTCCACTAACGATTAGGCAAGGGATGGGGTGAGGATTAGGGGCTGGTGCCGACGCTGAAACTGATGGATGTCAAATCCCGGGGCCTTGGGGGGCTCGATGGGGTCGTGGGCTTCCATCTCCGGCTCGCGCATGGCGCAGTCTACCGCCACTTCACCGAGACCTTTGCCAACCTCGATCTCACGCAAAAACAGGTCTCTGCCCTGTGGTTGGCGGCTGAGGAGCCGGGCATTTCCCAGGTCGAGCTGGGCCGGAAGCTGAGCATGGACCGGGCGACGACGATGACGATCGTCAACCGCCTGCAGGATCGCGATTTCATGCGGCGCGAACGCTCGGACAGCGACGGACGCAAGCAGGCCCTCCACGTGACGCAGGCGGGACTTGCCGCGCTGGACGAGGCCAAAGTCTGCATCGCCGAACACGAAAACTGGCTCAAGGCGCGCTTCACCGCCGCCGAAGTCGAAAAACTGGTGGAAATGCTCACGCGAATCCACGAATGAGATCCCTTCTTGGGAGAGAGGAATACAAAAAATGGCCGGTGTCGCTGGGGGAACCAATCCCATCCAGGTGATCGACGACAACCCGATGAGTTTTCGTCAGTGGGTCGTCATCGTCCTTATGATCCTGCTGAACGCGCTCGACGGTTTCGACGTGCTTTCCAGCGCCTTCGCGGCTCCTGGCATTTCCGAAGAATGGGGCATTCCGCGCTCTGAGCTGGGCATCGTCCTGTCGGCCGAACTCGTCGGCATGGGCTTCGGTTCGCTGATCCTGGGCGGTGTGGCCGACAAGATCGGCCGTAAGCCGGCCATGCTGATCTGCCTCGTGGTCATGGCCATCGGCATGTACATGGCTCATGCGGCGACCGGGGTGTCCGAGCTGACCATCTGGCGGCTCATCACCGGCCTTGGCATCGGCGGCATGCTCGCTGCGACCAACGCCGTGACGGCCGAGACCTCGAACAAGAAAAACCGCAGCCTCGCCATGGCGCTCTACGTGATCGGCTACCCGTTGGGTGGTGTGATCGGCGGCTTCGCGGCGCAGAGCTGGCTGCTGGTCGACTATGACTGGCGCGCCGTGTTCCTGTTCGGCGCCATCGTCACCGCGGTGATGATTCCGCTGGTCATGCTGCTGGTTCCGGAAACCCCGGCCTACTACGCCGCGCGTCGTCCGGCTGGCGCTCTGGAGAAGATCAACAAGTCTCTTCGCGCGCTCCAGCAGCCCGAAATCGCCGAGCTTCCGCCGGTGCCGGAACAGGCCGCCAAGCCCAAGGTCACCGACATCCTGTCCAACCCGCGCCTGCGGCCGGTCACGCTGCTGCTGGCGTTCGGCTACATGTTCCACACCCTGACCTTCTACTTCATCCTGAAGTTCGCCGTGCAGATCGTGCACGACGCCGGGTTCACCCAGCCTGAGGCTGCGAGCACCCTGACCGTCGCCAACATCGGCGGCGCCGTGGGTGGTGCGATCTTCGGGTTCGCGCTCAAGAAGTGGGACATCAAGGGGCCGACCATTGTTGCGGCAGTGCTCGGTTCGGTGGCGGTCGCTGCATTCGGCATGGGTAGCGGGACGTTATGGGGGTGGCGGATTGCCGCGTTCCTGACGATGTTCTTCCTCAATGCCGCGATCGTTGGTTACTACGCCGCCTTCGCTCGGGGCTTCCCGGCTTATGCTCGCGCCACGGGTACGGGCTTCGTGCTCGGCGTTGGACGGGCCGGTGCGGCGGGTTCGCCGATCATTGCCGGGTTCCTGTTTACGGCGCTCGGCAATGAGCAGCTGCTGACGGTGTCGATCATCATGTCGCTCGGTGCGATCATTGGCGCCGGCCTGCTGTGGCTGCTGCCGATGCGCGATGCCGATGCGGATCTCGGGATTTCAACCGCGGAGGCGGCGCGCTGAGCGCCTGACCTGCGGTTGAAATTCAGGCTGGCGCGAGACGGACAGAAGGGCCATGGGCGCCTGAAAGTTCGTCCCGCCAGCCAGTGAGAGACCTGCCATGAAGACCCGTGCCGCTGTCGCCTTCGAAGCCAAGAAGCCGCTCGAGATCGTCGAGCTCGACCTCGAAGGTCCCAAGGCCGGGGAAGTCCTGGTCGAGATCATGGCGACCGGCATCTGCCACACTGACGCCTACACCCTCGACGGGCTCGATTCCGAAGGCCTGTTCCCGAGCGTGCTCGGCCACGAAGGCGCCGGCATCGTGCGCGAAGTCGGCGCGGGCGTGACCAGCGTCGTACCGGGCGACCACGTGATCCCGCTCTACACGCCGGAATGCCGCAAGTGTAAGTCGTGCCTCAGCGGCAAGACCAACCTCTGCACCGCGATCCGCGCCACTCAGGGCAAGGGCCTGATGCCCGACGGGACCAGCCGGTTCTCGTACAAGGGCCAGACGATCTTCCACTACATGGGCTGCTCGACCTTCTCGAACTTTACCGTGCTGCCCGAGATTGCGGTCGCCAAGATCCGCGAAGACGCGCCGTTCAAGACCAGTTGCTACATCGGCTGCGGCGTGACCACCGGCGTTGGCGCCGTGGTCAACACCGCCAAGGTCCAGGTCGGCGACAACGTGGTCGTGTTCGGCCTCGGCGGCATCGGCCTCAACGTGATCCAGGGTGCCAAGCTCGCCGGCGCGAACCTGATCATCGGCGTCGACATCAACCCTGACCGCGAGGCCTGGGGCCGCCAGTTCGGCATGACCCACTTCCTCAACACCAAGGGCCTGAGCCGCGACGAGACGATCGCCAAGATCCTCGAACTGACCGACGGCGGCGCGGACTACACCTTCGACTGCACCGGCAACACCGAAGTCATGCGCACCGCGCTCGAAGCCTGCCACCGCGGCTGGGGCACCTCGATCATCATCGGCGTGGCCGAAGCGGGCAAGGAAATCGCCACCCGCCCGTTCCAGCTGGTCACCGGCCGCAACTGGCGTGGCACCGCATTCGGCGGCGCCAAGGGCCGCACCGACGTGCCCAAGATCGTCGACTGGTACATGGACGGCAAGATCGCCATCGACCCGATGATCACCCACGTCCTGACCCTGGACGAGATCAACAAGGGCTTCGACCTGATGCATGCGGGCGAGAGCATCCGCAGCGTGGTGGTTTACTAAGCACCGTTTGGGGTCCTTCTTACCCCTGATCCGTTCGTCCTGAGCCTGTCGAAGGACGCTGGCGCAGCGCTGGCGTGGTTCGACAAGCTCACCACGAACGGAGGGGATTGCTGCCTCCATTGTAGGCGCGGTCAAGGGCCTACTTTCGCGGATACCCAATCGGGAGACTTTCATGTTCAGACACCTGGCCATCGGCACCGACGATCCCGAAGGCGCGCGTCGGTTCTACGACGCGACGTTCGCCCCGCTCGGCATCGCTGCAGCCACGACCGACGCCAAAGGGCGCTTGCTCTATCGCCACGACGGGGCGCTGCTGATCGTCGGCAGGCCAATCGATGGCCAACCGGCAACCCATGCCAATGGCGGCACGATCGGGTTCTCCGCACCGTCCGAAGCGGCCGTCCTCGGCTGGCACAGCGCTGGTCTCACCAACGGCGGAACCGAGTGCGAAGGCCAGCCCCTCAAGCGGGTCTCGCCGGCGACGGGTCGCGAAGTCACGGTCGCCTATCTGCGCGATCCCGCCGGAAACAAGCTTTGTGCGGTCTACGACGCGCCAGAGTGAAGGCCGTTTGGTCCCCGGCCGCTCGCGGGAGGGAGATTCCGACGAAACCGAAAAAACCGCTCGGGCACTTTCACAAGGGCGAAATTTTCGGCTATATGATGACAGTGCCTGATAAGGCCGCATAAGAATCGACAGGAGAGTCGCCGATGTTCACCCACGTATTTCTCGGCTCGAACGATATCGAGAAGAGCCGCCAGTTCTACGACGCCACCATGAGCGTCCTGGGCTACCAGAACGTCGCGCCGGTCGAAGCTGGCCGCCTGATCTATGCCGGCCCGCAGGGCACTTTCATCGTCGCACCGCCCTATGACGGCGAAGCTGCGACGGTTTCGAATGGCCACACCCTCGGCTTCTCCGCCCCTGACGACGAGACCATCGTGAAGTGGTACGAAGCCGGCCTGGCTGCTGGCGGTGTCGATGAAGGCGCCCCCGGCCCGCGCGCAGCCGCGCCGAACCAGTCGCACGGTGCCTATCTGCGCGATCCGGACGGCAACAAGGTCTGCGCGTTCCACATGCGCCACTGAGCGAAACGGACTAAGGCGCTAATCATGGAAGTCGTATCGACCGCGCGCGCGTTTGGCGGCACGCAAGGCGTTTACCGCCATGCCTCCAGCGAGACCGGCACGGACATGACCTTTGCGGTCTACGTGCCGGACCATGCGCCGGGCGCGAAGCTTCCGGTGCTGTGGTATCTCTCGGGCCTGACCTGCACCCACGCCAACGTGATGGAAAAGGGCGAGTACCGCGGGGCCTGCGCCGAACACGGGATCGTATTCGTCGCCCCCGACACCTCGCCCCGCGGTGACGACGTGCCCGACGACGAGGCCTACGATTTCGGCAAGGGCGCCGGCTTCTACGTCGACGCCACGCAGGAGCCGTGGGCCAAGCACTTCCGCATGCGTTCCTACATCGAGAAGGAACTGCCCGCTCTCATCGGTGCCGAGTTCCCGGTCGATATGGACCGCCAAGGGATCACTGGCCATTCGATGGGCGGTCACGGCGCGCTGACCATCAGCTTGCGCAATCCCGGACGGTTCCGCTCGACCAGTGCCTTTTCGCCGATCGTCAGTCCGATGAACTGCCCGTGGGGCGAGAAGGCCCTCGGCGGCTATCTCGGCGAGGATATGTCATCGTGGCGGCAATACGACGCCTGCGCCCTCATCAAGCAGGGCGCGCGTCTGCCGGACTTGCTGGTGGACCAGGGCACCGCAGACAACTTCCTCGATACGCAACTCAAGACGCAATTACTGGACGAGGCATGTCGCAAGGCCGATATGCCCGCCAAAATCAGGATGCAGGAGGGTTACGACCACTCCTACTTCTTCATCTCGACCTTCATGGACGAGCATATCGCCTGGCACGCGGAGAGGCTGAACAAGTGAGTACCAAAGAGCAGAGAGTCGCGGAGATCGTGGCCGAACACGCAGGCCGCGAGGGACCGATGCTCCCGATCCTGCATGACGTGCAGCACGAATTCGGCTGCGTCGATGGCGAGGCCGAGCGCGTTATCGCCGGCGCGCTCAACCTGAGCCGCGCCGAAGTGCACGGCGTGGTCAGTTTCTACCACGATTTCCACGAGAAGGCCGATCCGCGCCCCGTAGTGCAGATCTGCCGCGCCGAAGCTTGCAAGGCCCGCGGCGTCGAAACCCTGATGGCCGCCGCAAACCAGGCCGCCGGCGAGCGCGTTAAGCTCTCGACGGTCTATTGCCTCGGCCTGTGCAGCGCCGGGCCGAGCGCGCGTGTCGGTGACACGCTCCATGCGCGGCTCGATGCCGCAAGCCTCGCCAAAGTGATTGAGAACGCCTGATGTCCGAAACCCGTATCGTCCGCATTTCCGACGACGCGCTGGCCCGGGCGCTGGGCGCCGACGCGCTTGCTGCTGCATTCGCCAAGAAGGGCGTCGAAGTTCACCGCACTTCGAGCTGGGGCATGCACTGGCTCGAACCGCTGGTCGAAATCGAGGGCATGGGCTTCGGTCCGGCCACGCTCGATGATGTCGACGCCATCCTCGACGGATCGAGCAGCAAGGCCATTGGCGAAATCGTCGAACTGCCCTTCATCGCCCGCCAGCAGCGCCTGACCTTCGCGCGCGCCGGGCAGACCCGCCCGACCAACCTCGACGACTACGAGGAAACCGGCGGCTGGGCCGGGCTGCGCCGTGCGCGCCACATCGGTTCGGCCGAGATCATCGAGGAAGTGCTCGCTTCTGGCCTGCGCGGCCGTGGCGGCGCGGGCTTCCCCGCCGGCATCAAGTGGAAGACCGTGGCCGGCGCCGCCGGTCCGCAGAAGTACATCGTCTGCAACGCCGACGAAGGCGACAGCGGCACCTTTGCCGACCGCATGGTCATGGAAGGCGACCCCTACGCACTGATCGAGGGCATGGCGATTGCCGGTGAGGCCGTCGGGGCCAACCAGGGCTATATCTACTGCCGCAGCGAATACCCCGACGCGATCCGCAAGCTGACCGAAGCGCTGAAGCTGTGCGAAGGCATCATCGCCCCGTTCCGCTGCGAAGTCCGCACCGGTGCGGGCGCTTACGTCTGCGGTGAGGAAACCTCGCTGCTCAACTCGCTCGAAGGCAAGCGCGGCGAAGTGCGCGCCAAGCCGCCGCTTCCGGCGCTCGAAGGGCTGTTCGGAAAGCCGACCGTGGTCAACAACGTGCTGACTCTGTCCGCCGTGCCGCACATCCTCGCCGAAGGGGGCTCGGCCCAATACGTCGCGCTCGGCGTCGGCCGCTCCAAGGGCACCATGCCGATCCAGCTCGCCGGCAACATCAAGCACGGCGGCCTGTTCGAAACCGCGTTCGGCATCACCTTGCGTGAGCTGATCTACGACATTGGCGGCGGCACCGAGAGCGGCCGTCCGGTCAAGGCGGTGCAGGTCGGCGGTCCGCTGGGTGCCTATATCCACCCCGACCAGTTCGACATCCGCTTCGACTACGAGGAATATGCCGCGGCCGACGCGCTGATCGGCCATGCCGGCATCACCGTGTTCGACGATACCGCCGACATGGGCCAGATGGCCCGGTTCGCGATGGAATTCTGCGCAGTCGAAAGCTGCGGCAAGTGCACCCCGTGCCGCATCGGTTCCACCCGCGGGGTCGAACTGATCGACCGCATCCGCGCAGGCGGACGCAAGGCTGACGCGGTCGAAGTGCTGCCGGTCATGCACAACGCATCGAAGAAGGGCCGCTTGCCCGAACAGGACATCGGCCTGCTGGCCGACTTGTGCGAGACGATGAAGTTCGGCTCGCTTTGCGCGCTCGGGGGGTTCACACCCTACCCAGTGCTCAGCGCGCTCAAGAACTGGCCGGAAGACTTTATGCCTGAGAGCGAAAAAGTCCTCGATCGGAACAACGCCTAGTGATCCTCGGCGTCGTCCTTGCTGGCGGGCAATCGACCCGCTTCGGCAGCGACAAGGCGCTGGCCGAACTGGACGGGCATACCCTGCTCGCCCGGGCGGTCGATACGTTGTCCGGTTGGTGCGAGTATGTCGTTGTAGTGGGACGGGAAACCGCCCCTGCCCCGACCATCCCTGACTGGCCACACCCGCAAATGGGCCCGCTCGCCGGCATTGCCGCGGCGCTCCATTTCGCGCGTGACGAAGGCTACGATACGGTACTGACTTTGGGCGTGGATTCGCTCGGTTTGCCCGAGAATCTGCCCGAATTGCTGTCCCCCGCCCCGGCTTACCTGGAAAGCCAGCCGGTCGTCGGCCATTGGCCCGCGGGAGCCGTTGACGCGATTGAAACGTTGCTTCTGGCAGACACCAAGCATTCGATGCTTGCGTTTGCAGGCGCCATTGGCGCAACAGCCGTGAAAATCAGCGCCAAACCTGCTAATATTAATACGCCGGCGGATCTCGCCGCGATGGAGCGAAAAGATGGGATTTGAACGCCAGGAAGACTTCGGCACCCCCGAGGTCAAGTCCGACGAGATGGTGAGCCTCACCATCGATGGGCGTGAGGTGACGGTGCCTGCCGGGACCAGCGTGATGCGCGCGGCGGCCGAGATCGGTGGCCAGATCCCCAAGCTTTGCGCCACCGACAACATGAAGGCGTTCGGCTCCTGCCGCCTGTGCCTGGTCGAGATCGACGGCGCGCGCGGCACGCCCGCCAGCTGCACCACGCCGGTCATGCCCGGAATGAACGTCCACACCCAGACCCCGCGGCTCGAAAAGCTGCGCAAGGGCGTGATGGAGCTCTACATCTCCGACCACCCGCTCGACTGCCTGACCTGCAGCGCCAACAACGACTGCGAGCTGCAGGACGCGGCGGCGCAAGTCGGCCTGCGCGATGTGCGCTATGGCTTCGAAGGTGAGAACCACCTCGGCCTCGCGACCGACTTCTCGAACCCGTACTTCGATTTCGACCCGAGCAAATGCATCGTTTGCAGCCGCTGCGTGCGCGCGTGCGACGAAGTGCAGGGTACGTTCGCGCTGACGATCGACGGGCGCGGGTTTGGCTCCAAGGTCAGCGCCGGACAGGTCGAAGACAACTTCCTCGGCTCCGAATGCGTCAGCTGCGGCGCCTGCGTGCAGGCCTGCCCGACCGCGACGCTGCAGGAAAAGAGCGTCAAGGCGATCGGCAAGCCCGAGCGCGCCGTGGTCACCACGTGCGCCTATTGTGGCGTCGGCTGCACCTTCCGCGCCGAGATGCGCGGCGAACAGCTCGTGCGCATGGTGCCGTGGAAGGACGGCAAGGCCAACCGCGGCCACAGCTGCGTCAAGGGCCGCTTCGCCTATGGCTACGCCAACCACCGCGAGCGCATCCTCAACCCGATGATCCGCGAGAGCATCGACCAGCCCTGGCGCGAAGTCAGCTGGGACGAGGCGATGACCTACACCGCGGATCGCCTGAACAAGATCAAGGCTGAATCGGGCGCCCGCGCGCTCGGCGGCATCACCTCCAGCCGCTGCACCAACGAGGAAGCCTATCTCGTGCAGAAGCTGGTGCGTGGCGGTTTCGGCTCGAACAACGTCGATACTTGCGCCCGCGTGTGCCACTCGCCGACCGGGTTCGGCCTGTCGACCACCTTCGGCACCAGCGCCGGCACGCAGGACTTCGATTCCGTGATGGATTCGGACGTGATCCTGGTGATCGGCGCCAACCCGACCGATGCCCACCCGGTGTTCGGCAGCCGCATGAAGCGCCGCCTGCGCCAGGGCGCCAAGCTGATCGTGATCGACCCGCGCCGGATCGACCTCGTCCGCAGCCCGCACATCGAGGCCGCCTATCACCTGCCACTGCAGCCGGGCACCAACGTCGCCGTCATGACTAGCCTCGCGCACGTGATCGTGACCGAAGGCCTCGCCGACGAGAAGTTCATCCGCGAACGCTGCGACTGGGACGAGTACCAGGATTGGGCCCGCTTCGTCTCCGACGAGCGCCACAGCCCCGAAACGCTCGAAGCCGTCACCCGCGTTCCGGCGCAGGACCTGCGCGAAGCCGCGCGCCTGTTCGCCACCGGCGGCAACGGCGCGATCTACTACGGCCTCGGCGTGACCGAGCACTCGCAGGGTTCCTCGACCGTCATGGCGATCGCCAACCTCGCGATGGCGACCGGCAACATCGGCCGCCGCGGCGTGGGCGTGAACCCGCTGCGCGGGCAGAACAACGTGCAAGGCAGCTGCGACATGGGCAGCTTCCCGCACGAGCTGTCCGGCTACCGCCACATCTCCGACGCCGCGACGCGCAAGCTGTTCGAGGACGATTGGGGCGTGACGCTCGATCCGGAACCGGGCCTGCGCATTCCCAACATGCTCGACGCCGCCGTCGATGGCAGCTTCCGCGCGATCTACATCCAGGGTGAGGACATCCTGCAGTCCGACCCGGACACCAAGCACGTCGCCGCCGGCCTTGCCGCGATGGACTGCGTGATCGTCCACGACCTGTTCCTCAACGAAACCGCGAACTACGCGCACATCTTCCTGCCGGGTTCGACCTTCCTCGAGAAGGACGGCACCTTCACCAACGCCGAACGCCGCATCCAGCCGGTGCGCAAGGTGATGGAGCCGCTCAACGGCTACGGCGACTGGGAAGTGACCCAGCTGCTCGCCAACGCGATGGACCTGAACTGGACCTACACCCACCCGAGCCAGATCCTCGACGAGATCGCCCGCCTCACGCCGACCTTTGCCGGCGTGTCGTGGGACCGCCTCGACCGTGAAGGCTCGCTGCAGTGGCCGGTCAACGAGAAGTTCCCCGAAGGCGCGCCGATCATGCACGTCGACGGCTTCGTGCGCGGCAAGGGCAAGTTCGTGGTCACCGAATACGTGCCGACCGACGAGAAGACCGGCCCGCGCTTCCCGCTGCTGCTGACCACCGGCCGCATCCTCAGCCAGTACAACGTCGGCGCGCAGACACGGCGCACCGACAACGTGCTGTGGCACCAGGAAGACTTGCTCGAAATGCACCCGAGCGATGCCGAGAACCGCGGTCTCAAGACCGACGACTGGGCCAAGCTCACCAGCCGCTCGGGCGAGACCACTTTGCGCGTCCTCGTCACCGACCGCGTGGCGCCGGGCGTGGTCTACACCACGTTCCACCACCCGGCGACGCAGGCCAACGTGGTCACCACCGACTTCTCCGACTGGGCCACCAACTGTCCTGAGTACAAGGTGACCGCGGTGCAGATCATGCCGTCCAACGGTCCGTCCGAATGGCAGGAAGACTATAACGAGCAAGCCGAACGCTCGCGCCGTATCGTCCAGGCGGAGCCGGCCGAATGAGCGAAGGCACGATCGTCAAACTGCGGCGCATGGCTAACCAGATCGGGCTCAACTACGCCTCGATCGGCGCCGACAGCGCCGTTCTGGCCACCGCGGATCACATCAAGAAGTTCTGGGATCCGCGCATGAAGGCGCAGATCTTCGCCGACAATCGCACCGACCTTTCGCCGATTGCGACGGCGGCGATCGACCTGCTCGCGTCGGGCGTGACCCCCACGCCGCAATCGGGCGGCACCGAGTTCAACCGGGTCGACGAGGTTGGCCATTCCGACGCGGGGTGAGCGCCCTTCTTCCCTCCCGCTTGCGGATGGGTGAATTGAGCACACCGCTCGAAATCCGCCCCGACGGCACCAGCCGCCCTGCTTCCCGCGAGTGGGTGCCCGAAGCCCCCGTCGCGCTTGAGTTCAACGGCCTCAGCTAC
Organism: Altererythrobacter sp. Root672; assembly: GCF_001427865.1. Classification (NCBI taxonomy): domain Bacteria; kingdom Pseudomonadati; phylum Pseudomonadota; class Alphaproteobacteria; order Sphingomonadales; family Erythrobacteraceae; genus Altererythrobacter; species Altererythrobacter sp. Root672. The sequence continues at coordinate 400,937 of NZ_LMHH01000003.1, read as the reverse complement.
GCCGTGATGATGGCCACGCCGCAGGACCTCGAGGATTTCGCCCTCGGCTTCGCCCTCACCGAAGGCCTGGCCAAGCAGCCCTCCGACCTGACCGACATCAGCGTTGCTGAAGTCGAAAAGGGCTGGATCGTCCGCGCCGCTCTTTCGGGCCTCGGCATCGAACAACTCACCGACCGCGTCCGTACCCGCGTGGCCGAAAGCTCCTGCGGCCTGTGCGGCATCGAGAACCTAGAGGCCGTCGCCCGCCCGCTGCCACCCGTCCCTACCCACGAAGCCCTGGCCGAAGGCGCCATCTTCGCCGCCCTCGCCGCGCTACGCGACTTCCAGCCACTCGGCCGCAAGACCGGCGCCGCCCACGCCGCAGCATTGGCCTCGCCCGAAGGCCTGATCCTCCACGCCCGCGAGGACGTCGGCCGCCACAACGCGCTCGACAAACTCATCGGCGCCCTCGCAGCCAGTGATCAGGATCCGGCCGAAGGCTTCATCCTTTCGACCGCTCGCTGTTCCTACGAGATCGTCGAGAAAGCAGTCCGCGCCGGGGCAACCCGCCTCGTCACGGTCTCGCTCCCGACCAGCATGGCAGTCGATCGAGCCCGCCAAGCAGGCCTCAGCCTTTGGTCGCTGGCCCGCGACGACAGCGTGTTGCAGGTCAACGCCGGCGCGCTCGGCCCGGTCAGGACAGAGTAGGCCGCGCGGGTCGGACATGGCGCGCAAAACTCTCCTCCGCGAGATGCGCCAATATCTCGGTGATCCCAAGTCCCGCCGCACCTGGAGCCTTGCCGCCCGTGACGGGATCGTGGCGACCGGCGGCATCCTGCTGGGCTTCGCCGGCGCTGGTGCCGGCGACCGGACCCTGCTGATGGCCGCCACGGCCGCGACCGTGGCCGGCATGCTTTGTGCGGGAGGTGCGGAGTGGTCCGAAGCCGCTGCCGATCGGGAAGCACAGCTCAACGCCGTGGCCGAGGAAATAGCCGACGTCGAACAGCAGCGAGAGATCGAGCAGACCGAGGTGTTTCACTATTACAGATCAAAAGGCCTGAGCCGTGATCTCGCACACCAGGTCGCGGTCGAACTCATGGCCCGCTCGCCAATTAAAGCGGCGCTGGAAAGCGGGCACGGCATCCTCAAGCTCACTTCGGCCGCCGAAGTCTGGCTGACCGGCATAACCGCGGCCCTCGCCTACCTGCTCGGCGCGGCGATTCCGCTGGCGCTGACCTTCCTCCTGCCCGTGGCGATCGAGACCCGGTTGATCGTCTTCGCTGTGCTGGCTTCGCTTGTCGTGACCTCGATCGTCGGCGCACGGGCCGGACATATGAAGGTGGGCAAGAACATCCTGCGCACGCTGGTCATCGGCGTGGTGACGATCTCGATCAGCTACTTCGTGGGCGAGATCGCGTTCTGAAGTGAACTAATCACCGGCTCAGCAGGTAGACCGCGTATTCCGCCCGCCAATTTGCGCCGACAGACGTCAGTTCCGTGTCTCCACTGAAGAACCAGCTCCGCTCGGTCTTCACGCCCTTGTCGGCGAGCAGCTTGTCGAAGTCGGTCACGGTGACGTGGTGGATGTTCTGCGTCTCGTACCAGCTCACCGGTAAGTGGCGCGTCACCGGCATGCGGCCATGCCACAGCAAGAACGCGCGCATGCGCCAGTGCGCGAAATTGGGGAAGCTGACGAAGGCTCGACGGCCGACGCGCAACAGCTGCTCCAGCATCAGGTCGGGACGCGCGGCGGTCTGTAGCGTCTGGCTCAGGATCGCGTAGTCGAACGCGTCGTCCGGGTAGTCGGCGAGATCGCGGTCGGCATCCCCCTGGATCACCGAGAGGCCGCGCGCGACGCAGCGTTCGACCGCCTCGGGATCGATCTCCATCCCGCGGGCGTCGACGCCTTGCTTGTCGCGCAGGACGGCCATCAGCTCGCCGTCGCCGCAGCCGACGTCGAGCGCCCGGCTACCGGGAGCGACGTGGTTGGCGATGACGGCAAGGTCAGGGCGCAGCTCAGCCATTGAGGAACCCTGTGATTACCCGGTCGAGCGAGGGCACTTCGAGCAGGAAGCTGTCGTGGCCATAGGGCGCTGAAAGCTCGACGAAGCTGACCGGCGCCGCGACGGCGTTGAGCGCGTGAACGATCGCCCGCGATTCGGCCGTGGGGTAGAGCCAGTCGGTATCGAAGCTCACCACGCAGAAGCGAGCTGGCGTCCCGGCAAAGGCATCGGCGAGGCGACCGCCATGCTCTTCGGCCAGGTCGAAGTAGTCCATCGCCCGGGTGATATAGAGATAGCTGTTGGCATCGAACCGGTCGGTGAAGGCGAGCCCCTGGTAACGCAGGTAGCTTTCGACCTGGAAGTCCGCGTCGAAGCCGAAGCTCTTCGCTTCCCGATCCTGCAAGCGGCGGCCGAATTTGCCGGTCAGCCCGGCTTCCGAAAGGTATGTGATGTGCGCCGCCATGCGCGCCACGGCGAGGCCTTTGTCGGGCGTGCTGCCCGAATCGTAATAGTCGCCACCCTGCCAGTTCGGATCGGCCATGATCGCCTGCCGACCGACTTCGTGGAAAGCGATGTTTTGGGCCGAGTGGCGCGGCGTGGTGGCAATGGCGAGCACGCGCGCGGCCCGCTCGGGGAAATTGGCGGCCAGGCTCAACGCCTGCATCCCACCCATCGAACCGCCGACCACGGCATGAAGCTGCCCGATCCCGAGCGCGTCGAGCAGCGCCACCTGGGCGCGGACCATGTCGCGGATGGTGATAACCGGGAAGCGCATGCCATAGCGCCCGCCGTCTGCAGCCTCGCTCGCCGGGCCGGTCGAGCCCATGCAGCTGCCGATCACATTGGCGCAGATCACGAAGAAGCGGTTGGTGTCGATCGGCTTGCCGGGCCCGATCATACGATCCCACCAGCCGGGCTTGCCGGTGATGGGGTGCGGACTGGCCACGTGCTGGTCGCCGGTCAGCGCATGATGCACGAGAATCGCGTTCGACTTGTCCGGCGCAAGTTCGCCGTAAGTCTCATACGCGATCGTCACGCGATCGAGCGCCTGCCCGCTGTCGAGTTGGAGCGGCTTGTCGAGCAGGACGGTGCTGCTTGTGGATGAAAGAACTGTGGCCACGCTTGGTGGGGGATGGGATAGCCCAAGCGGGCTGTCAATTGCTGCTGCTTGCGGCTATGCGCGCGGCGGTGAACGAAGGGGCTCCTATTTCCCGACCGGCAATGAAGCCGTGGATCGAGGCAATCCATGCCTACGTGCCCGGCAAGAGCAAGGCCGCTGACGGGCGCAAGCTCGTCAAGCTGTCCGCCAACGAGAACCCGCTCGGCACCAGCGAGGCCGCGCTGAAGGCACGCGCCGCAGCGCCGGGGCCTGATCGTTATCCCGATCCCGATTCGACGGAACTGCGTGACGCGCTCGGCGCGCTGCACGGTGTGGATCCGGCGCGGATCGTCTGCGGCACGGGCTCGGGCGAATTGCTCACCGTGGCCGCCAGTGCCTTCGCAGGCCCTGGGGACGAAGTGCTTTACGTACGTTACGGCTTCTCGCTCTACGAGATCGCGGCGCGGCGGTGCGGAGCAACGCCGGTCGAAGCGCCGGACGCCGATTACGGGACCGATGTCGACACCCTGCTCGCCTGCGTGACAGAGCGGACGCGGGTGGTCTTCGTCGCCAATCCGAACAATCCCACCGGCAGCTATATGTCGCGGGCAGAGCTTGCGCGGCTGCACGCTGGCCTGCCGGGCCATGTGCTGCTGGTGATCGACCAGGCTTACGCCGAATATGTCGCGCCGGAAGACGACGATGGCGGCGTGGCGCTGGCTAACACGCACGACAATGTTCTGGTCATGCGCACTTTCTCCAAGGCTTACGGTCTTGCCGGAGAGCGGATCGGCTGGGCCACCGGTGCGCCGGCCCTCATTGCTGCGCTCAACCGCATTCGCGGACCGTTCAACGTGAACCTTGCCGGGCAACAGGCGGCCCTCGCGGCTGTGGGAGACCAGGGCTTCGTCGTCTCGTCGCGCGATTCCAACACGCGCGTCCGGGCCAAGTTCGTCGCCGCGCTGGAAGCGCTCGGCAACTTCGGACTGCGTCCGCTTCCCAGCGAGGCGAATTTCGTGCTCATCCTGTTCGAAGGTGCGTTGACGGCCGAAACGGCGCTCAACGGGCTGAACGATGCCGGCTATGCCGTGCGTCATCTGCCGGGCCAGGGCCTGCCGCAGGCTTTGCGTATCACGATCGGGACCGAGGCACAGATGGACGAAGTGGCCGATGTGCTCCGCACGCTGGCGGAGAACACGCAGTGAAGTTCGAACGCGTTGCCATTATCGGCCTTGGCTTGCTCGGCGGCTCGATCGGCCTCGCGGTCGCGCAGCACCTGCCCGGCGTGACCACCACGGGCTACGACATCGATCCCGCGGTGCGCCAGCGCGCCAGGGAGCGTGGGCTGGCCGGCACGATCTGCGAAACCGCGAGCGATGCGGTTGCAGAGGCGGACCTCGTCATTCTCTGTGTACCGGTTGGCGCAATGACGGAAGTCGCGCGCGAGATTTCCGCGGCGCTGCGGACAGATGCGCTAGTGAGCGACGTCGGATCGTCCAAGCGGACCGTCGCCAAGGCCCTGTCCGAGGCCCTGCCCAACCATGCGATCATTCCCGCGCATCCGGTCGCGGGCACCGAGCACTCCGGCCCGGACGCCGGTTTCGCCAGCCTGTTCCACCACCGCTGGTGCATCCTCACTCCGCCGGCCAGTGCGGATCCGGAGCAAGTCAGCGCGCTGATCGAGTTCTGGAAAGCGCTTGGCGCCATGGTCGACGCCATGGATGCCGAACACCACGACATGGTGCTCGCCGTCACCAGCCACATCCCCCACCTCATCGCCTACACCATCGTCGGCACCGCTTCCGACCTCGAACAGGTGACGCGCGGAGAGGTGATCAAGTACTCCGCTGGCGGCTTCCGCGACTTCACCCGTATTGCCGCGTCGGACCCTACCATGTGGCGCGACGTGTTCCTGCAGAACCGCGATGCAGTGCTGGAAATGCTCGACCGGTTCCTGACCGACCTCGCCTTGATGCGAGAAGCGATCCGCGCAGGCGACGGGGAAACCATGTTCGAGCTGTTCGCCCGAACCCGCTCTATCCGCCGCTCGATCGTCGCGATCGGCCAGGACGATGCCCGGCCCGACTTCGGACGCAAGGATCACGACTGACGGACGGATCGCTCACCCCTCGGGCGTGAGCAGGAACACCGCCGTGTCCCGGGCATCGACGGTCACGTCCAACGGCTGCGGTGTCGTGCCGCGCGGTTGGCCGGTCCACTGGTCGGTGATCGCGTAGTGACGCTCGCCGATCTTGGCGAACTTCTGATTGAGATCGTCCGATAGCGGTTCGCCGGCAAAATCGATCCGGTGAGTGCGCTGGACGTCGGAGCGGTTGAGGACGGCGATCGCCCATTTGTCGTCGGCAAGCGGTCTCGCCCAGACTTCGAGTTCGGGCGTGCGATGCCAGGCAAAGCCTTGGATACCGAGCGGATCCTGGCTGATCGCGACCAGCCGCGGGTTGGTCAGGATCGCCGCGATCTCCGGCTTCATCGAGACAATGTCGGTCCCGGCGATGAGCGGCGCGGCAAGCATCGTCCACATCGCGAAGTGCGAGCGGTTCTCGGCCAGGCTCGGAAGGTTGCCGACTTCCATCATGTCCGGATCGTTCCAGCCGCCCGGGCCCGCGTACTTTCGCAGACCGGCCTGCTTGTCGAGAATGTTGAGAATGCCCCAGCTGGTCCAGCTGCCGTGTCCTAGCTCGCAGTTCCAGCAATTCACGATGTCACCCGTGGTGCGCCACAGGTGCCCGATCTCCCCGGCCCATTCCCAGGGCTTGTTCTCTCCCCACTCGCAGATCGAGAACACGATCGGACGCCCGGCCGCGCGGATAGCATCGCGCATCGTCGCATAGGCTTCGCGAGGGTTGCGCTGCGCCGGGCCAGTGCCGGTATTGCACCAATCGTACTTCAGGTAATCGACTTCCCATCGCGCGAACTGGAGCGCGTCCTGGAATTCGTGGCCCTGACTTCCGGCCCTGCCCCCGCAGGTCTTCGATCCGGCGTCCGAGTAGATGCCCAGCTTGAGCCCGCGGGCATGGACGTAGTCGGCCAGCGCCTTGATGCCGGAGGGAAATCGCCGGGCGTCCGGCTGCAGGAAGCCGTTTGCGTCCCGCTCACCCTGCCAGCAATCGTCGATGTTGACGTAGACGTAGCCCGCGTCGCGCATGCCGTTGGCGACCAGCGCATCGGCCGTCCGACGAATGAGCGTCTCATCGATCTCGCAGCCATAATGGTTCCAGCTGTTCCACCCCATCGGCGGAGTTCGCGCGAGCTCGGCAAACTTCTGCGCCGAAGCGGGATTGGCGCCCAGTGCGAACGCCAGCGCGATTAGGAAGCGAAACGTCCCCTTGACCATGGCCCCTCCCCGCCCCCGATATCGGTTCGGGTGACGGCCCTTATTCGCCCGAATGGCATGGGACTGGCAAGCCTGCGCAAACTCGAGCGCCGCCGGCCAGCAAAGCTCAACCCATCAAGAGTTCAGCGCGTTGATCGCCGCATGGACACGCACCTCGATTTCCTCGCGCGGTAGTCCTGGCTCGATCACCTCTCCGAACTGCAGGGTGATCGTGCCGGATCGCTTCCACAGGCGATGGTATAGCGGCCCGCTGTTTACTGCCACCGGCACGACCGGCAGCCCGATCAGCTTGTAGATCCCGGCAAAGCCCGCCTGGAGCGGCGGTCGCGTTCCGTGGGGCACGCGGGTGCCTTCGGGAAAGATCACCAGCGGGCGGCCGCTCGCTATGAATTTACGCGCGTCGGTCATCATCGCGCGGAGTGCCTTGGCCCCCTGGTCCCGCCGGACCTCAACCGAGCCGTAAGCGCGCGCGGCCCGGCCCCAGCCGGGAATCTCGAACAGCTCCTGCTTGCCGAACGGCACGGGGTAATCGAGCAAGTTGGGCAGGTCGATCGCCTCGAAGAAACTCTCGTGCTTGATCGCGAAAAGCGCGGGGCCGTCAGGCCTGTGTCCGATCTCAACGACCTTGATCCCCAACAGTACCCTGGTGCAGGCCCGGTGGTATCTGGACCAGGCGTCGGGGAATGGGCGCACGCGGCTCGGCGCGACCATCGCCACGAGAGCCGACATGCCGACGTAGAAGAAGCTTCCCGCGTAGAACGCGAGGTAGAACAGCAGGCTTCGCACCACGTTCATCGCCTTAACCCGGAAGGGCCTGGACCACCCAGGCAGCTAGGAACTTGTGATACTCCAGGAACAGCATCGAGAGCGACGGCTTGGACGGGACGGCATCGCGCAAGATCTCGATGCCGTCGGGCAACGCACTCTGCAGCTCCAGCGAGGCGCGGCGCATGTGCCAGTCGGACGTCACCAGGCGCAGGCTGCGGACCTTCTGCTCCGCGATCCACTCGGCAGTCTCGCGAGCGTTACCGCGGGTGTCGAGCGCGGCGAACCCTAGCGTCACGCAGCAGTCCATCAACTCCGGCGACACGCCGTATTCGACCTCGAACTCGCGGGGTTTCACATCGCTATAGACCCCGGTGACGAGCATCTTTGGCGCCTCTCCCGAACGCAGCAACGCCAGCCCACGCGGGATGCGGCCGCCGGCGCCGGTCGGCACGACGATCGCGTCGGTCTTCTGCTTGCCCGCAGGTTGCGGCAGGGCGACAGCGAACCACAGGAATCCCAGGACCCACAAGACGAAGAGCGATGAAAGAAAACGACGAATCACAGGATTTGCCTCAGCACAGCCAGCACCGTCAGGCGAGCGGTCAGGACCGCAAGGACCACGCCTATCACCGGAATGGATGCGAGAATCATCCAATCGACCGGCCCAAGCCCGCCGCCCGCGACCATTCCTGAACCCAGTGCCGCGAACTGCTTGCCCAGCAACAGGACTGCGGTGAGACCCAGCGCGAGGCCGGCAAGGCCGCCCAATGCCGCGTCGAACGCGACCGAGCGCTGGAAGATGCGCGCGATCTGCGCGTCAGTGCCGCCGAGTAGGTGAACGATCTCAATCGTCTCGTGGTTGCTGCCAAGGGCACTTCGCGCGGCCAGCCACACGGCTGCGGCACTCGTGCCCGCCAGCAGCACGATCAGGCCCACGGCAAGCCATTGCAGCGATGCAGCAGCGTCGAACACCGGCTGCAGCCAGCGCGCCTGCGCGTCGACCCGCGCGGAAGGGGCCGAGGCTATGATCATGGTCCGCAAACCCTCAAGCCGCTTGTCGGTCATGGGTCCGGAGAGCTTCACGTCGATCATCGCCGGAACCGGCAGCGCGTCTTCCGCCGATGCTGCCTGTGGGCCGAGCCACGGTTCGAGCAGGGCATTGAGCTCCTCGTCCGGCACGCGGCGAAATTCCGCAACGTCATCGAGGTCGTCCAGCAGCGAGATGACGACCAGCGCCTGCCGTTCGCGCTCTGCTGGACGGCCTTCGACAATCTGCACCGTGAGGCCGCCGGCGATCTCGCTCCGCGCGCTCTGGGTGAGATTGCGCAAGCCCAGGCCCGCACCCGCGGCGATCACCGTGAGGGCGATCATGATCGCGATGACCCACGGCATCGGCCCGGCGATCCGCGCCTGCGGCAAGAGCCGATCGCTCGCGGCCATTCGCAGCGCCTTCATTGACCGACCGTCTCGCGCCGCGGGGGATAGCGCAGCGCGCCTGTCGGATCGGAAAGTCGCCCACGATCGAGCCGCATGATGAGCGAGTCCGGCACCTTTTTCAGCAAATGAACATCGTGTGTTGCGACCACCACGGTGGTGCCAAGGCGGTTAAGCGCCTCGAACAGGCGCAAGAGCTTCACCGCCATCTCAGGATCGACGTTGCCCGTCGGCTCGTCGGCGACGAGGATCTCCGGCCGGGCGATCACGGCGCGGGCGATGGCGACACGCTGCTGCTCGCCGCCGGAAAGACTGGCAGGCCGCGCGTCAGCCCGTTGTTCGAGCCCGACCCACTGGAGCATGTCTGCCACCGGCTTGCGGATCTCGCTCTCCGGAACGCCGGAAACGCGCAGTGGCAGGGCGACGTTGTCGAACGCCGACAAGTCGGGAACCAGGCGGAAGTCCTGGAACACCACGCCGATGCGCCGGCGGAAGTCCGGAAGCCGGTTGCGCGGCACGGTAATCACGTCGGTGCCAAACATGCGGATGACCCCGCGCGAAGGGCGCTGGGCCAGATAGAGCAGCTTGAGGAGCGAGGTCTTGCCCGCACCGCTGGCCCCGGTGAGGAAGTAAAAACTGCCCGGATAGAGCGTGAACGCGATGTCGCTCAGCACCTCTCGTTCGGTGCCGTAACGCAAACCGACGTTGTCGAATTGGACGATGCTCCCCTCCCCTGCGCTCACGGTCGGCCTCGGGAGCGGTGCGGATGAAGGAAAATGAGCATGCTTGGGGGGCTATAGCTGCTGTTCGATGTGGAAAAAAGCCACGCAAGGCGCTGAGTTGAGGGTGTGCGCCTTGTTGCCAGTTGCCAAGAGTCATAAGATTCCCCTGCAATGATTATTTCATGCCCTGCGTGCACGACGCGCTATGTGGTGCCGGATAGTGCGATTGGCCTTGAAGGTCGCACTGTACGTTGCGCCAAGTGCCGGCACAGCTGGTACCAGGATCCGCCGGCTCTGGAGCTGGCAGAGCAGGAACCGATGCAGGCCGAGGTAGCGCAACCCGCTCCGCCCCCGCCGCCAGAACCGGAGCCCGAACCCGAACCGGTCGCAGCCTCGGAACGTCCGCGCTTCGTGACCACGCCGCCTCCGCCGGAGCCCGAAGTCGAAGAAGACGTCGCGGATATCCCGTTCGCGGAGCCCGAGGCCGAGGACATTCCGCCCCCACCGCCTTACGAGGCGCCCCGCGTTAGCGAGCCGGCGGACTCTGAAGAAGCGATCTCGCAGTTCGATTCGGCACCGCCGTTCAGGCGCAGGCGCAATCCGCTGCGCGCGTGGACCTGGGCCGCTGGGATCTTCGCGGTTCTGGCCGTGGGCGCCACTGCTGCGGTTTCCTACTTGGGCCTTCCCGATTGGGTCCCGGTGAACCAGCCGACGTTCGGCTATAACCGGACAGACCTGCAACTGGACTTCCCGGCCGACCGTCAGGAACGCCGCCAGACCCCGAACGGCACCGAGTATTTCGGCGCGAGCGGAACGATCACCAATGTCGGTGGCCGGACAGAAGACGTGCCGCCGATCCTGATCGTGCTGCGCGATGCCCGCGAACGGATCGTCTACAGCTGGGAAGTCCAGCCGCCCAAGCGCAGCCTGGCGCCCGGCGAAAGCGTGACCGTGAACGAAGCGGTGACCGACGTCCCCCGCTCCGCCCGCGTGGCAGAGATCGGCTGGAAGCCCACCTAACTCGCCGCCGTCAGGTGCGCGTTACTGGAACTCGTAGAAGACTTTGCCCTCGCGGCTGGTGCGCTGTGACTGCGGAGCGTCTTTTCGCGTTTCGTCGATGCCGCGGTCCTGGCGCACGATTACCGGCTCCAGAATGACGGCCCGCGCTTGCGCTTGCACGACCTTTGCCCCCGATGTTTCGGGGGGCGAGGGCACCACGACCGTGGCGGCCGCGGCCAGCAAGAGCGCCGAAATGCTCATCTTGTATGGTTGATAGACCATTAACCCAACACTCACCTGCCAAGGCCGTTCCTGAACAAGAACGGCAGCGGTGAAGAATGTTATTGCCCGCGGCTTGCAGGGGTATGGTCGCTTTGCTAAGGGCCCGCACCTACCCCGCGAGGGCCGACTTCTGGCCCTTGTCGATTATGCGGTCGTGGCGGAATTGGTAGACGCGCAACGTTGAGGTCGTTGTGGGCGAAAGCCCGTGGAAGTTCGAGTCTTCTCGACCGCACCAGTCATCCTGAAGAAATCGATTTTCGCCTTCGGGCACCCGTTCGTCGCAATGATTTGCGCCGGGCGAGGAAGCGATTCGCCCATAACTGGGCAGCTTGGTCAGACGTCGGTGCCGACCAAGCTGCTCACAGTCCTACTCTGCAGGTCCGCGATTCTTGCGGTGAGGCTTCTTCTGCCAGGGCTTCTTCGCCCCATGGGCCGAATCGGTCGACCGCGGCTTGGCCTCATTTCCCGGACGGGCACCTTTGCGCGCCGCTCCTGGCGGGCCTTTGCGCGGGGGTCCGGCGTGACCGGGCCGTTCGTGCGTCCTGGCACCCTTGCGATGCTCGCGAGCCGCCTCGCGCGGTGTGTCGTTCGATTTCTCGATGGTGACGTCGCCGCCGTCCTCGGTTCCGGCTGTGCGGGCAAGGGCTGACGAGAACTTGTCGGCGATCGCCCGCGGGACCTGGAAATGGGTCTCGTTCGCGGTGATGCGGATCGCGCCGATCTCGTTGCGAGTGATATGCCCACGACGGCAAAGCAGCGGCAGGATCCAGCGCGGATCGGCATTCTGGCTGCGGCCGATGTCCATGCGGAACCAGACCACGTCCTCGAAGCCCGCACGATGGCGGTCCTGCTTATCGGCCTGGCGCGCTTCGGGCGTGTTGGCGATCAGCTCTTCGGCCTGCGGCAAGGCAGCGCGATGGGCGCGTACCAGCGCGGCGGCAATATCTTCAGGGCTCCGCTCGGCCAGCAGGCGCGCAGCCAGCTCGCGATCCTCTTCGTCGAACTCGACCGGTTCGAGCAGCGCGTCGATCAGCCGCTGACGATCATTGTGGCGAATGGCTTCGGCTGTCGGCGGATCGATCCACTCGGCATTGACCTTTGCACCGCGCAACATCGATTCCACCCGCTTGCGGCGCGGATAGGGCACCACGAGAACCGCCGTGCCCTTCTTGCCCGCCCGGCCGGTACGGCCCGAACGGTGCTGCAAGGTCTCGGCATCGCGCGGGATCTCGACGTGGATCACCAGGCTCAGCGTCGGAAGGTCGATGCCGCGTGCCGCCACGTCGGTTGCGACGCAGACGCGGGCGCGCCGGTCGCGCAGGGCCTGGAGGGCCTGGTTACGCTCCGACTGCGAATGTTCGCCCGACAGCGCCACGACCGCAAAGCCGCGCTCTTGCAAGGTGGCGTGAAGCCGGCGGACGTTCTCGCGCGTGGCGCAGAACAGCATCGCGGTCTCGGCTTCATGGAAGCGCAGCAGGTTGACCACCGCATTCTCGATCTCGGACGGCGAGACGGTGACCGCCTGGTAGGCGATATCGCCGTGTCCGCGGCCTTCGCTGACGGTGGAGATGCGCAAGGCATCGCGCTGGTAGCGCTGGGCAAGCCGGGTGATCGGCGCCGGCATGGTGGCAGAGAACAGTAGGGTGCGACGGGCTTCGGGCGTCGCGTCGAGGATTTCCTCGAGGTCTTCACGGAAGCCCATGTCGAGCATCTCGTCGGCTTCATCGAGCACGACCGTCCGCAGGGAAGCGAGGTCGAGCGCGCCGCGCTCCAGGTGGTCGCGCAAACGGCCAGGAGTGCCCACCACGACTTGCGGTCCGTCACGCAACGAGCGCCGTTCCTTCGACGGGTCCATGCCGCCGACACAAGTCGCCACCCGCATCCCGGACTTGCCGTAGAGCCAGACGAGTTCGCGGCTGACTTGCAGCGCCAGTTCTCGCGTCGGGGCAATGACCAGCGCCAGAGGGCTGGTGCCGAATTCGGCCATGCCATCGGGCCGCAGCAAATCGGGCGCCATGGCGATGCCGAAAGCGACGGTTTTGCCCGAGCCGGTCTGCGCGGAAACGACAAGATCGCGCCCCGCCGCCTCAGGCTCGAGCACCGCGGCTTGCACGGGGGTGGGATCGGAATAGCCGCGCGCGACTAAAGCTTCGCCGAGAACGGCCGGTAAGTTGGGAAAAGGCATCGCCGTTAGATAGGGACGATTGCCCCAAGAGACACGGGGGCAGAATAATCTTTTTTCGCTTGCTCCGTTCGCGTTGTCCTCGAACTGCAATCCCGCCAGAAGCGCCTCCCGCGCCACTCTGTTCGTCACCCCCGTGGATGGGGGAAGTGGGCGGGCATTGCACTCGACGAAAAGCCATTGAATTGACGTTAGGTAATATTACAGGTGGACCGACCATGAGGGCCCGGTTCATTGGCCGGTCTAACTGACAAAACGGTTGTTTCAGGGAGAGATCCGATGTTGCGTCGCCAGTTGCTTACCCTCATCGCGCTGGCGTCTACGGCGCTCGCCCCTCTTCCGTCCGCTGCACAGACCGCCGCGCCGGTTCCCGTCGAACAGCTCGTCGAGCGGGTTCAGATTCCTTACGAGAGCTTCACGCTCCCAAATGGCCTGCGGGTCATCGTCCACACCGACCGCAAGGCGCCGATCGTGGCGGTGTCGGTGTGGTATGACGTCGGCTCCAAGCACGAACCGACCGGCAAGACCGGCTTCGCGCACTTGTTCGAACACCTGATGTTCAACGGATCCGAGAATGTCCCCGGCGATTTCTTCGCACCGCTTCGGGAAGTCGGTGCGACCGACTTTAACGGCACGACCAACTTCGACCGCACCAACTACTTCGAAACCGTCCCCCGGCCCGCTCTCGATCGGGCGCTGTTTCTCGAAAGCGACCGGATGGGCTGGCTGCTTGGGGCGATCGACCAGGCCGTGCTCGATGAACAGCGCGGCGTGGTCCAGAACGAGAAGCGCCAGGGCGACAATCAGCCCTATGGCCTATTGTTCTACAAGCTGTTGGAGGAACTGCTCAGCGGCACTCCCTATGGTCACAACGTCATCGGTTCGATGGCCGACCTCGATGCGGCCAGCCTGGAGGATGTGAAGAACTGGTTCCGCCAGCACTATGGCCCGAACAACGCGGTCCTGGTCCTCGCTGGTGACGTCGACGTGAGCGAGGCGCGGCCGATCGTCGAGAAGTACTTCGGATCGATCCAGTCCGGCCCGCCGACGCAGGAGCCGCAAGTAACCGTGCCGACGCTTTCGGCGCCGAAGAACGTCACGATGCAGGACCGTGTCGCAGCGACGCTGATCGTGCGCAGTTGGGCAGTGCCAGGGCTCAACGATCCGGACGCGGTGCCGCTGGACGTATTCGCTTCAGTGCTCGGCGGCCTCGCCAGCTCGCGGCTCGACAACTTGCTGGTGCGCGAAGAAAAGACCGCGGTTCAGGTATCCGCCGGCGTTCAGTCGCTCTCTCAGCTTGGCATGTTCCTGGTCCAGGCCGTCGTGCGGCCCGGCGTCGATCCGGCCGTCGTTGCCAAGCGGCTGGACGAGATCGTCGCCGACCTGATTGAACACGGCCCGACCGCCGACGAAGTGCAGCGAGTGGTCACCACGAACGTTTCGAGCCGCATCTCTGGCCTCGAAGCGGTCGGCGGCTTCGGCGGCAAGGCCGTGGCCCTCGCGCAGGGCGAACTCTATTCGGACAATCCGGCGTTCTTCAAGCAGCAGCTCGAAGCGATGGCCAAAGTGACGCCGGCGCAAGTGCAGGCGGTCGGCCAGAAGTGGCTCTCCCGCCCGGCGCTGACCATCACCGTCGTGCCGGGCGAGCGTGACAGCTATCAGGAGGCCCAGACCGTGGCCGCTGCCCCGGCGGCCGCCGGTCCGCGCGAGGCTGTCCAGGGCACGCGCGGTGCACTCCCGTCCGTGGCAGCCATCGGCGACCTCGACTTCCCCGAAGTCACCCGCAGCCGGCTGAGCAACGGGGTCGAGCTCGTCTACGCCCATCGCACGGCCGTGCCCGTCACCCGCGTGCTGATGAGCTTCGACGCCGGCGCCGCCGCGGATCCCGATGGCAAGCTCGGTACCCAGAGCCTGATGCTTTCGCTGCTCAAGGAAGGCACCACCAGCCTGGACTCGACAGCCATTGCCGAAGCCGGCGAGCGCCTCGGCGCCACGATCGGCACCGGCAACTCGGCAGACCGCACTTACCTGACTGTCGCCACGCCGAGCCCCAACCTCGCCGGCTCGCTGGACCTGTTCGCCGACATCGTGCGCAATCCCGCCTTCGAGCCGTCGGAGGTCGAACGGCTTCGCGCGACTTTGCTGACTGGCATTGCCTCGGAGCTGACCAACCCGGCGGGCATCGCCGGCCGTGCCATGCCGCCGCTGCTCTACGGCAGCGGTAGCCCCTATGCGAAGCTCGCCGCCGGCTCGGGCGATCCGGTCGCCGTGGGCAAGCTGACGCGCGATGAGTTGGTGGCCTTCCACCAGGCCTGGATCAGGCCCGACAAGGCCAAGGTCTTCGTGGTCAGCGATCTCCCCCTGGAAGAGGTGAAGGCGGCGCTGGAGGCTCGCTTCGGCAACTGGCAGGGCCAGGGGCCGGCGGGCGCCAAGGCGTTTAACGTCGCGCCCGCACAAGTCACACCCAGGATCGTCCTGCTCGACCGGCCCAATTCGCCGCAGTCGCTGATCATCGCTGGGCAAATGACCGCGCTCAATCCGCAGAGCGAGCTGCTCACCTACCAGATGGGCAACCAGGTGCTCGGCTCTGGCTTCCTGTCGCGCCTCAATATGGAACTGCGCGAGAACAAGCATTGGTCCTACGGCGCGGGCGGCGGTTACAACTGGCTCGAGCACGCGGTGCCTTACACCATCAACGCGCCGGTCCAGGCTGACCGGACCGGGGATTCGATCAAGGCGATCCAGCAGCAGGTGCAGGAGTTCCTCTCGACCAATGGCGTCACCCCGGCGGAACTCACGCGCGAAGTGAGCGGCACGACGAGGGAGTTGGCCGGGCGCTTTGAGACATCGAGCGCAGTGCTCTCGGCAATGCAACAGAACGACGTTTGGGGACGTCCGGACAATTTCTACGATACCGTGGCGCAGAAATATCGCGCGATGACCGGGCCGGAACTCGACGCGGCGATGCGCAGCGCGCTCGACCCGTCGAAGTTCGTCTGGGTGGTCGTCGGCGATGCCGCGACGGTTAAGCCTCAGCTCGAAAGCCTCGGGTTGCCGGTCGAAGTCGTCGCCGCGGCGGCAATCGGGCAATAACGCCTGGCGTTCCTCTTCAGGCCTCGGGCTTGGAGAGGAACAGGTCCATCCCGAGGTGTTGCGAGAGGTACCTCGCGGTCAGCTGACCTTTGACGCTGTTGCCCGCCGCGTCGAGCAGCGGCGCGAAGGTACCGAGGCCGCCCTTGCCGGGTGACACCGTGACGATGCCGCCGCCAATGCCGCTCTTGCCGGGCAGGCCGATCTCATAGAGCCAGTCGCCCGACGTTTCGTAAAGGCCGGCAGTGGCCATGACCGCGAGCGTGTAGTGGCAAACGGTCGGATCGACCACGCGCTCGCGAGTGATCGGATTGACCCCGCCACGCGCCAGCGTCGCGCCCATGACAGCGATATCCTTCGCCGAAACATCGAGGCAGCATTGACGCGTATAGAGATCGACCGCTTCGGCCGGGCCACAGAACAATGCCCCAGCCTCGTGAAGTAGCTGCGCCAATTCGCGATTGCGGAAGTTGGTGGCCCGGACGGATTCGACCACCTCGTCATTCACCGAAAGGGTCCGGCCGGCAAAGACGGACAAGCCGTCGAGAATGAACTGCCACTTGGCCTCGGTATTTCCACCAGGGGCCAGGCTGGCGGTGGCGATAGCGCCGGGATTGACCATCGGGTTGGTGCGCCCGTCCGGGCTCAGTTCGAGAGGGGTCGTCGAATTGAACGGGAAGCCCGTGGCGTTGACGCCGATCCTGCGGCGCGCTTCGTCGGGGCCTATCTGCTGGCATACGAGGGCGAAGACGAAGGGCTTGGATACGCTCATGAGCGGAAACAGATGATCCGCCGCCCCCGCCGAGTAGATCTCTCCATGGGTGGCCACGACGCTGATCCCGAACAAGTCTGGCGGAACCCGCGCCAGCGCCGGATAGACCTGCGAGCACTCGCCTTCCGAATTGGCACCAAACTGCCGGTAGGCGCTGTCGACCAGACGCTCCACTTCCCCGGCCGGCGGCAAGCGTCCGGTTGAAACGTATAACTCGTCGTATTCGGCCATCCGACCTGCCCTCTAGAACCTGAAGCCCAGAGTGGGCCCGACTTGCAGCGCAGTGAAGCGCGAAAACTCGAAGTTGGAGAAGCGATGGAACAAGATCGCCGCCACATTGAACCGCATGCCGTCCGGAAGATCGAGCCGCGGCGTGAACGAGATTTCGCTCATCGAGAGCAGATCGTCGCGGCCGTCGTTGGCCCCGGCGGTGTAGGCGGAATAGGCAAACTCCTGGAAGAACCCGACCCGCACGTCCGGCGTATCGAGGACCGAGACGTCGAAGTTCACCGTACCGATGAAGCGCCGGTTCTCGGGCTGCCCCGAATCCCGATACTCACCGCTGAGCGAGATCCCGACTTTGTCCGAGATATCGGGCGCGAATGCGACGACGTAGCGTTGCAGCGAATGGTCGAAGTGGTCGAAGCTCTCGCCGAGGTAGACCCACCGCGCCCGGAACCCGAGCGAGAGCGTGCCGGCGCCGGGGATATGATGGAAGACCGTCGCATTGGCGTTGAGGCGCCCTTCGTTGAGCTCGTCCGGATCGTTGGTGAAGATGTCGGCATCGGCACCCGCGCTCAGTTCCAGGTCCCATCCCGGAATCAGCCCCGGATGCGAATAGGTGAGCGCCAGCGAGGGAGCAAAGAGCACCGCATCCTCAGATCCGTCGGCATCCCAGAACGGATTGGTATCGTACAAGACCGGCGAGCCGATCGAGAGCGACCAGGATGGCTCTGGCTCGCCGTCCAGGCCGAACTCGTAAGGCTCCGGCTCCCCGTCGTCTTCGTGTTCTCTGAAGTCGGTTACGTCACCCCGGTCGGAGTGATCAGCGTCTTGGGCAAGGACGCTCGCCGGAACGAACAGAATCGCGCCGGCCAGTATCGGGACCGCTAGTCTGTGCACTGCCATGCTCCTTCCGGATCATGGACTCGGCGGAACGAGACCGGGTTACTCGCATGCATTCAGAAGGTGCGGCCGAGAGGTTTGCCGCGCGCATGCGAAATTCGGCCACGTCACCCCGGTCCTCCCGAGATGCCCGGTCACTTGCGAGGGCAGCGCCGCCGACCGATGCCGAAAGGATAAAGAAAGGCGCCAGGAACTTCAACATGACTTCCAAACACATAGCACGGAAGCCAGGCTAAGGGTTAGTGCGGAGAGCTTCCTAGGTATTCAGACCGCACCCGAAGCAAGTTCGGCCATGCATTCCTTCACCGCCTTGTCGGCCGGCGATTGCAGCTTCGCCATGAACGCGGCGGCGTCTTCCTCGCCGGTGATGGCGGCGAAATCGCCGGCCGGGATGTCCTTGAAGACCTTGTCGATGCCGCACTCGCACGCTTTGGCGAACTCGCCATCCAGCAGGGCGTCTTTCGTTTCCAGGCCAGCTTGCGCTGCCAGGTCGGCTTGCTGGACGCAGGCGGCGACGGCCGCGTCGAACACATAGGCTTTCAGGTCTTCGCCCTGCTGGTTGGCTTCTTCCTGCGAGGAACATCCCGCCAGCGCCAAGGCGGCGAAGGCCATGATGGCAGCAAATCTCATCCGTACAAATCCGATCAATTGAGCACGATAATTCGCCACGTCACAAGCCGGCGCGCGGATTACGTTTGCGAAACACTCCCTGCTATTTTCTGATTCAGCGGGGTAAATACGTGAGTATCCCTAAGCGCCCGCCGCCCGACCGGGGCGCGTCCTCGAAGACCCGGCTTCCAAACCGCGTTTGATAACGCTACCAATCGTTCGATCATGCCCATGTAGAGGCAAGCGAAGAGGGGAGATTCGATGCGATCTTGGGCCGTTCTGACGATGGCTGCGGCCTTGACCGCAGGTGGAGCCTCGCTGCAGGCCCAGCCCGCCAATCCTCCCGCTGCAGGCACCGGCGTCGCCAATCCCGCGATCTGGCCGGAACGCCACTATCCGGTCCCGGTGCTGGCTGCCGACGAAGCCAAGATCGCCGACCTGCTGCGCCGGATGACGCTGGAGGAAAAGATTGGCCAGCTGGTCCAGGCGGACTTGTGCTGCGTCACCCCGGCCGACGTGAAGACCTACAATCTCGGCTCGGTGCTCAACGGCGGCAACAGTGGCCCCTACGGCAACGACCTCGCCCCAGCCTCGGATTGGCTCAAGCTCGCCGACGAGTTCTACGCTGCCTCGGTCGACACCAGCGATGGCGGCGTGGGTATCCCCGTGGTCTGGGGCACCGACGCGGTCCACGGCCACTCGAACATCATCGGCGCGACGCTGTTTCCACACAACATCGGCCTCGGCGCGATGCGCGATCCTGAGCTGATCGAGCGCATTGGCGCCGTCACCGCGACGGAAATCCGCGTGACCGGGCAGGAGTGGACCTTCGCCCCGACCGTGGCCGTGCCGCAGGATTTCCGCTGGGGCCGCGCTTACGAGGGCTATTCATCCAACCCGCAGCTCGTCGCCTCCTACACCGGCGCGATGGTACGCGGTCTGCAGGGTCCGCCTGACGCCGGTCGCATCCTCCCGCGCGGCAAGGTCATCGCCTCGACCAAGCACTTCCTCGGCGACGGGGGGACCGAGAACGGCGTCGACCAAGGTGACGCAAATATTAGCGAGGAAGCCCTGCGCGACATCCACGGCGCACCCTACGGTCCGGCGATCGAGGAAGGCGTCGGCACCGTCATGGCCAGCTTCTCCAGTTGGCAAGGCGTCAAGATGACCGGCAACTACAGCTTGCTGACCGGCGTGCTCAAGGACCGGATGAACTTCGGCGGCTTCGTGGTGTCCGACTGGAACGCCCACGGCCAGGTCGAAGGCTGCACCAACGCCTCGTGCCCGCAGGCGCTGCTGGCCGGGATCGACCTGTTCATGGCGCCCGACACCTGGAAGCCGATCTACGAAAGCCTCCTAGCCCAGGCCAAGGCCGGCCAAATCCCCATGAGCCGCATCGACGAGGCGGTGTCGCGCCTCTTGCGCGTGAAGCTGCGGCTTGGCCTGTTCGAGACCGGCAAGCCCTCGTCGCGCGACCTGTCCGGCCACTACGAGATGCTCGGTTCGGCCGAGCACCGCGCGGTGGCGCGCGAGGCGGTGCGCAAGTCGCTGGTGCTATTGAAGAACCAGGGCGTCCTGCCGCTTAAACCCGGCGGCCGTCTGCTGGTGGCGGGCGATGGTGCGGACGACATCGCCCGCCAATCCGGCGGCTGGACGTTGACCTGGCAAGGCACCGGCATCGACAACAGCCACTTCCCGGGTGCGACCTCGCTCTGGGCCGGGCTGCGCGACGCTGTGACGAGCGCCGGCGGCAGTGCCGAGCTCTCGCCGAGCGGCAGCTTCACCACCAAGCCCGATGCCGCGGTCGTGATCTTCGGCGAGAAACCTTATGCCGAGTTCCAGGGCGATCGCGCTTCGCTGCAACTCGATCCCGAATTGACCGCACCGTTCGAGACCATGCGCAAATTGAAGGCTCAGGGCATCCCGGTCGTGGCGGTGATGATCACCGGGCGGCCGCTCTACGTGAACCCGGCACTCAACCTGGCCGACGCCTTCGTCGTCACCTGGTTGCCCGGAACCGAAGGCGGCGGACTGGCGGACGTGCTGGTCGGCAAGAGCGATGGCGCCGCGCGCTTCGACTTCCAGGGCAAGTTGCCCGCCGACTGGCCGATCACCGCTAACATGGCCGACGGCGTGCTCCATCCGTTCGGTTTTGGCCTCAACTACGCAAGCCCACGCACGGCCTGGACGGCACTGCCGGAGAACGCCGGCAACGCCGCGGCGGGCGATGCGCGCACCTTCCTCGCCTCCGGGGTTCCGGCGTCGAGCTGGTCGCTGCACATCGTCGATCCGAGCCTGCCGGGCAGCCAGACCCGCATCACCACTTTCCCCGCCGAAGCACTCGGAGGCCGCGCCAAAGTGTCGATCGAGGAAGGCCTGGTGCAGGAAGGCGGCAGGCGGTTCCAGATCGCGGGCGGCACTTCGGCCGTTTCGCTCGGGACCTTCGACCCGATCAACATCAGCCGCGAAACCAATGGCGATGTGATGCTGCTGGTGACACTGAAGATGCTCAAGGCGCCGCAACAGGCCGGGTTCGCCATGGTCAGCGGAACCGACACGCTGGTCGTCAGCCCGGTCTCCATCCCGCAGGGGACGAAGTTCGTACGCTACGGCCTCTCGCTCAAGTGCCTGCGGGAGAAGGGCGTCGACATGGACAATGTCGCCACGCCGTTCATCCTATCGACCGAAGGGCCGGCGGACTTCGTGCTGACCGACGTTCGCCTCGGGACAGACGCCGAAGTGGTGCTGCCTTGCGGCTGAAGGCTGCTCTCGGCGCGGCAGCACTTGTGCTCGCCGCGCCGCTGACGGCGTCGGAGGGCGGCACGGCTCAAGTCGCGGTTCCGGGCGGGATCGTGGCGGGCAGCGTGGCGGGGCGCGACACGGTGTTCCGCGGGATTCCCTTTGCCGCCCCTCCTGTCGGCGAGTTGCGTTGGCGCGCTCCTGCGCCGGTCGTGCCGTGGGAAGGCGAGCGTGACGCGACCAGGCCCGCTCCGGCCTGCCTCCAAAAAAGCGAAGGCTGGAACAAGGCAAACTGGCTCCATTCCTCGGAAGACTGCCTGACGCTCGACGTCCGCACGCCCTCGCTCAAGGGCAAGCTGCCGGTGATGGTATGGATCCACGGCGGCTCGAACCGTTCGGGCTCTTCGAGCGGTCCGGCCGATTCCAACATGACCGACCAGGGCGTGGTCCATGTCGGCATCCAGTACCGCCTCGGTCTGCTTGGCTTCATGTCGCACCCGGCGCTCTCTGCCGAGCAAGGCGGCGCCAGCGGCAACTACGCGCTGATGGACCAGATTTCGGCGCTGCAATGGGTGCGCGACAACATCGCCCAATTCGGCGGGGACCCGAACAACGTCACGATCTACGGCGAGAGCGCCGGGTCGCAGGACGTCTCGCTGCTGCTTGCGGCACCGGCTGCGCAGGGGCTGTTTCACAAGGCGATCCTGCAAAGCGGCACGCCGGGCTTCGGCATGTCCTACCGCACCTTGGCCGAAGCCGAGGCGGTCGGAATGCAACTCGACAGGGCGGCGGACGCGGGTGGCGATGTGACCAAGCTTCGCGCCCTTTCACCTGTGGCGCTGCTCGACTTGCAGCAAGACGTTGCCGACCCCGCTGCGGAACTAGGCCGCTCGACCTGGCTGCGGATCACTGTCGACGGCAAAGTCCTGCCTGACGCGCCCGACCGCCTGATCGCGCGCAATGCGCCCAAGCCGGTCATCATCGGCGTCGACAAAGTCGAGTTCGGGCCCAACACCGATGCGATCGACCTGCTCGCCCTGGCGGAGACCTG
Organism: Altererythrobacter sp. Root672; assembly: GCF_001427865.1. Lineage (NCBI taxonomy): Bacteria > Pseudomonadati > Pseudomonadota > Alphaproteobacteria > Sphingomonadales > Erythrobacteraceae > Altererythrobacter > Altererythrobacter sp. Root672. The sequence continues at coordinate 378,728 of NZ_LMHH01000003.1, read as the reverse complement.
GTATCCGGGCCATGGCGCCGAAGCGCTTGCCGCATACCGTGCCGAGACGCCCGATCCTCGGAGAGGCAACCTCGCCCTGCGCCTGCAGAGCGATGGCGAATTTCACTGCCCGGCGGACCGGTTGGCCGACCTTCTCGCGACGAATGGCTGGCCGACCTGGTTCTACGAATTCGACGTCGGTGAGAACGGCGGACTGACGCGCCATGCCTATGAGATCGGCTTCATCTTCGGTCGCCAGCCAGTCGGCAGCGGGACGCAGATGCAGGACTATTGGGCGGCGCTGGCAGTTACGGGCGATCCCAACGGCAAGACCGCAGTGTCTCAAGACCGGCCCCGTTGGGAGCCCTGGGACCCTAAGGCGGCACGGCAGATTTTCTTCGGCCAAGACGAAACCGCTATGATCGCGGGCAAGCCGCGGGCAGAGTTCTGCCGCTTCGCCACGACTTACTGAGCCCGCATGCAGCCTTTGCCCGAATACCCGGCGACACCTGAAGCGTTCACCGAGCTGTGCCTTGCGGGCCAGCCGTTCGTTATGCGCGGGCTCGCCGATGAGTGGCCGCTTGTCCAGGCCGGCAGGGAATCCCCCGCAGCGGCGATCGCGCTGCTGGCCTCGATGGAAAGCGGGAAGCCGGCGGATGTCATGCTCGCCCCGCCCGAGATCAACGGACGATTCTTCTACGGCGCCGACTTGCGCGGGTTCAACTTCACCCGGCAAAAGGTCCCGCTGGCCGAGGTCGGGCGCAAGCTGCTCGAACTGGAGCCTGAGGCGTCACCCGCGGTGGTCTATGCCGGGGCGAGCGAGACTCGGCAGCACTTGCCGCAGTTCGACGCCGCCAATCCGCTGCCCCACGCCGCCATGCAACGCGACGCAAAGTCGCGCGTCTGGCTGTGCAACAAGGCCGAGGTCGCGACGCACTTCGACCTGTCGGACAATATCGCCGTGGTCGCGCTCGGGCGGCGGCGGTTCACCGTGTTCCCACCGCAAGCGACCGGCGATCTCTACGTGGGCCCGCTCAACAACACGCTGGCGGGCCAGCCGATCAGCATGCCCGACCCGCTGCGGCCCGATTTCGAGACCTACCCCCGCTTCGCCAAGGCCCTGGAGCAGGCGCAAACCGCGGAGCTGGGGCCGGGCGACGCGATCTACATCCCGACGTTGTGGTGGCACCACGTGGCCGCGCTCGATGCGGTCAATGTGCTGGTCAACTACTGGTACAACGACGTCGCTCGCGGGGGTCCGTTCGTGGCGTTCATCCACGCGCTCGCCGCGATCCGCGACTTGCCGGACACGCAGCGCGACGGCTGGCGCGCGTGGTTTGAGCATTTCATCTTCGGCCCCGATGCGGCGGGCGCGGCAGACCACTTGCCAGGCCACGCGCAAGGCGTGAACGGGCCGGCCTCACCCGAGCGCGACGAGATGATCCGCCAGTTCCTGGTGCGGGTCCTCTCGGCGCCCTGATCAGCGCGTCCCGCTCACCGCGTAGGGCCCGACCAGCACCCCCGTGAACAGCCCGGCGTGGATCGAGCTCAGGTATTCGACATCCACGTCCTGCGCGACTGGGTGCCACAGTCCGGTTCCCGCCGCACGCCAGGCGAGATCGGCCTGTCCTTTGTCGATCGCTAGCTGCAATTCGACCTCGCCCCGTTCCGGGAGGGGGATCGAGCTCACAAGCTCCCCACGGTCCGACTGATCGGCACCGGAGCGCTTGCGCAGCGTCAGCATTCGGTCGCCCCCGACCTGCTCGACACCGAGGGCCAGGAAATGCTCCTGGTCGATCAGTGCAAGCAATCCGGCGAAGTCGCCGTCCTGCTCCGGCGAGAAGGCCAGCCGCGTGGTGTAGGTTGCCGAAGGGTGCCGCAGCCGCCTGCCGAGGAAAGAGGGTTGCCCCTTGCTGCCGGCCGCATCGCTTCGCGCCGTCAGTTCCAGACCCCGGCTCCCGAGCGCGAACCATGGTTCGCTTCGCGGCGAACGCATCCGCAGCCACTCAGGCGAAAGCTGGCCAGCAAAGCGATCGGTCCAACGCGTCCAGTCAGTACCTTCGAACACCGGCAGGTTCGGCCGCGCCGAGGTGAACGGCACAGCCTCACCCGGATCGAGGAACACCGGCCATCCATCCACCCACCGCACGGGGAGCAGCCAGGTCTCACGCCCGAGCAAAGTCGATTGCCCGGCAAAGGGCCGCGTCGCCAGGAACACGCCCCACCAAGTCCCGTCGTCAAGCCGCACCAGATCGGCATGCCCGGTCGCCTCGACTCGGTCCGGCCGCCCAGGCGCCAGGTTCCGCTGCGTCAGGATCGGGTTGTTCGGTCCCGGCTCGTAAGGCCCGTCGACCTTGCGCGAACGGTAAATCGTCTCCGAGTGATTCTCCGCTGTGCCGCCCTCGGCGGCCATCAGGTAGTACCAGTCTCCGACCTTGTAGATGTGCGGCCCCTCGGCCCAGATCGGCTTGTCCGCCGGGTTGACCCCGCCATCGACCAGCACCTTGCGCGGGCCGATCATCTTGCCCGCAGCAAGGTCGATCTGCTGGATCCACAGCGCGCGATGTCCGTCATAGCGCGGCTCTCCCACCGGCGCCCCATTGTTGACCACAAAGGCGCGGCCGTCCGGGTCGACGTAGAGCGAGGGATCGATGCCCTCGAAATCGAGCCACACCGGATCGGACCACGGCCCCTCCGGCCGCTCGGCGGTGACAAAGAAATTGCCGCCGCAATCGACGCATGTGGTGAAGATGTAGAACCGCCCGTCATGCACCGTGATCGCCGGCGCAAAGATGCCACGGGTGATGCCGAGGTCCTTGAAATCGAGCTGCCCCGGCCGGTCGAGCGCGTGCCCAACCAACCGCCAGTTCACCAGGTCGCGGCTGTGAAACACCGGCATTCCAGGGAACCAGGCGAAAGTCGAACTGACGAGGTAAAAGTCATCGCCCGACCGCACGATCGAGGGATCGGGATGGAAGCCCGGCAAGATCGGATTGCGGAAGTCCCCCTGCGCAATTGGGCCCGGCTCATCGGTGGCCTGATAGGTCACTTCGGCGAATCTCGCGACCGGTTCCGCCTGTGCCACGGACCCGATCAAAAGCGTTGCCACGGCCGCTACGACGGCCCCTGCTTTCCTCATCCTCCCAAATCCTCTCCGGGCCGTTCAATTTCCTTGCACGTTTCCGGCCCTGTTTCTATGGTAGCGCTATCACGGGAGAGAACAAGCAGCCACTTATGGCCGGGCAACTTACTGACATCCTGCCGTCGGACTACGCGTCCGGCACGTTCCTTGGTCGCGCGCTGTCGCCCGAGGGGCCTTGTGTTATCGCTATCCGGGGCGGAGCCCTGTTCGACCTGACGGAAAAAGTCGCCACCGTATCGGGTGCCGTGGCGCGCCGCGCGTTCAACGGCGGCACCGCTATCGGCACGGTTGAGGGCGGATTGCCGCAAGGCTGGCGCCTGCTGTCCCCGGTCGATCTGCAGTGCGTAAAGGCCTGCGGCGTGACCTTCGCCGTCTCGGCTATCGAGCGCGTGATCGAAGAACGCGCCCGTGGCGATGCCTCGCGCGCCGCCGAGATTCGTGCCGCGCTCGAAGAGAAAGTCGGCGCCGGTATCCGTGCCGTGGTGCCTGGCAGTGCCGAAGCAGACCAGCTCAAGGCGGTGCTGATCGAAGAGGGCATGTGGTCGCAGTACCTCGAAGTCGCGATCGGCCCGGACGCGGAGGTCTTCTCCAAGTCGCCGGTGCTCTCGACGGTCGGGCACGGCGCCCCCATCGGCGTGCGTTCGGATTCGACCTGGAACAATCCGGAGCCTGAAGTCGTGCTGGTGGTCGATTCCCACGGCGAATGCGTCGGCGCCACGCTCGGCAACGACGTGAACTTGCGCGATTTCGAAGGCCGCTCGGCGCTCTTGCTGAGCAAGGCCAAGGACAACACCGCCTCGTGCTCGATCGGCCCGTTCATCCGCCTGTTCGACGGCGGCTTCACCATCGATGACGTGCGCCAGGCCAATGTCGACCTGCTGATCGAAGGCCCCGAAGGCTATCGCCTCGAAGGCACCAACATGATGGGCCAGATCAGCCGCGATCCGCTCGACCTGATCGAACAGACGCTGAGCGAACACCACTACCCCGATGGCTTCGTGCTGTTCTGCGGGACGCTGTTCGCGCCGACGCAGGATCGAGACACGCCCGGCGCTGGCTTCACTCACAAGCTGGGCGACCGCGTCACCATCAGCTCTCGCCGCCTCGGCACTCTTGCCAACACCGTAACCACATCGCGCGACGCGCCCCCCTGGGAAATGGGCATCGCCGCGTTCGTGCGGAACCTCGCCTCGCGCGGGCTAATCGACAGGATTTGACCTTATCATGAGTACCCTCAGTCTCGGCCATTACATCGGCGGCGAATGGACCGGCGCCGACGATGCGCTGGAAAGCCTCAATCCCTCGAACACCGGCGAGGTTGTCGCGCGATTCCCGAACGGCGGCGCGGCCGAAGTCGGCCAGGCCGTAGCCGCGGCCACGGCAGCTTTCCCCGCCTGGTCTTCGGCCTCGCCCGAGGTTCGCGCGGACTTGCTCGACAAGATCGCGGCGACGATCTTCGCCCGCGCCAACGAGCTGGGCGAACTGCTCGCCCGCGAAGAGGGCAAGACCCGCGCCGAGGGTATCGGCGAGACGCTGCGCGCTGCGCGCATCTTCCGCTACTTCGCCGGAGAGGCGCTGCGCCGTCACGGGCAGACGCTCGAATCCACCCGCCCCGGCCTCGATGTCGCGACTTATCGCGAAGCGCTCGGCGTAGTCGGCCTGATTACCCCGTGGAACTTCCCGATCGCGATCCCCGCATGGAAGGCCGCACCGGCGCTGGCTTTCGGCAACACCGTGGTGCTCAAGCCCGCGAACATCACCCCGGCCGTCGCCAGCGCCCTGACCGCTATCATCCATGAGTGCGGCGTACCCGCTGGCGTGTTCAACCTCGTGCTCGGCCGCGGCGACGTCGGTCGCGCGATCACCGACAACAAGGACGTCGCGGCGGTCAGCTTCACCGGCTCGCAGTTCGTCGGCGCCCAGGTCGGCGCGGCCGCCATGGCCCGCCAGGCGCGAGTGCAGATGGAGATGGGCGGCAAGAACCCGCTCGTCGTGCTGGCCGATGCCGATCTCGACAAGGCCGTGGCGATTGCCGCCGATGGTGGCTTCTTCCAGACCGGCCAGCGTTGCACCGCTTCCAGCCGCGTCATCGTCGAAGACGCGATCCATGACCGCTTCGTCGCGGCGCTCGCCGAGCGGGCCAAGGCGATCAAGGTCGGCCCGGCCCTCGCCGAAGGCACGCAAGTCGGCCCGGCTTCGAGCGAGGCCCAGTTCGAACAGAACCTCAACTATATCGGCATCGCCACCGGCGAAGGCGGCCGGCTGGCGGCGGGCGGAGACAAGGTCACGGCGGAAACGCCCGGCTACTTCCTCCAGCCCACGCTGATCGCCGACACCGCTCCCGAGATGCGCATCAACAGCGAGGAAGTGTTCGGCCCGGTGGTCTCGACCGTCCGCGTCAAGAACTACGAGGAAGCGCTGGAAGTGGCCAACCGTGGCGACTTCGGTCTTTCGGCCGGGATCGTCTCCAACAACGCGAAGCACATTCGCGATTTCCGCAAGAACGTCCGCGCCGGCATGGTCATGGTCAACCTGCCGACCGCGGGAGTCGATTATCACGTGCCGTTCGGCGGCACTCGGGGTTCGAGCTACGGCCCCCGCGAACAAGGTTTCGCGGCGGTCGAGTTCTACACCCAGATCAAAACCGTCTACACAGGGGATTGAGGGCGTGGGGGAGGTAACTCTGAATCCGGCAACAAAGGCAGCGGTCTATCCGAGCCTTGCCGGCAAGAAGGTGATCGTCAGCGGCGGTGCTTCGGGCATTGGCGAAGGCATCGTCGAAGGCTTCGTCCGCCAGGGCGCCGCAGTGGCGTTCGTCGACGTGATCGAGGATGCCAGCGAGGCGGTGGTCAAGCGCTTTGCCGATGCGGCGATCCCGCCGATCTTCGTCAACTGCGACATCCGCGACATCGTCGATTACGGCGCCAAGATCGCCAAGCTGGTCGGCCGCCTCGGCGGCTGCGACGTGCTGATCAACAACGCCGCAAATGACGACCGTCACAGCATCGAGGACGTTACGCCCGAGTACTGGGACGAGCGCATGGCGGTGAACCTCAAGCACCAGTTCTTCGCCGCCAAGGCCGTAGTGCCGGCGATGAAGGCGGCGGGCGGCGGGTCGATCGTCAACCTCGGTTCGATCTCCTGGCATCTCGGGCTGGAGGACCTGACCGTCTACCAGGTGGCCAAGGCCGCCATCGAAGGCCTGACCCGCAGTCTCTCGCGCGAGCTGGGCCGCGACAACATCCGGGTGAACACGATCGTGCCGGGTAACGTCCAGACCCCGCGGCAGATGAAATGGTACACGCCCGAAGGCGAAGCGGAAATCGTTGCCGCACAATGCCTTGACGGACGCATCCAACCGGCGGACATCGCAGCCATGGCCATGTTCCTGGCTTCGGACGACGCGCGCTATTGCACTGCGCATAACTACTGGGTGGATGCCGGATGGAGATAGCCGCCGAGGTTCGCAGCCTCCTCGACGCCGAGAGCAAGCTCGGCGAAGGAGCGTTGTGGGATGCCGAACGCGGCGTGCTCTGGTTCGTCGACATCAAGCGCCACCGGTTGTGGCACTTCGACCCGGCGAACGGCAGCAACTCGATTTCCGAAGCGCCAAACCAGATCGGCTGGGCGCTGCCGGCAGAGGGCGGCCTGCTGCTCTGCGGGCTGAAGGACGGGCTCTATACTTTCGACCCGACCACGCAGGTCTTCACCAAGCTGACCGACGTGCCCGGCGAACCGGCCGGCAACCGCCTCAACGACGCCTGCACCGACCCCTGGGGCCGCGTGTGGTTCGGCTCGATGGACGATGCCGAAGAGGCCAAGAGCGGGCGCTTCTACTTGATCGACCGCGGCGAAATCCGTCCCGCCGGTCCGAGCGGGATCAGCATCACCAACGGGCCCACGGTCAGCGGCTCGGGTGACCGGATCTACTTCACAGACACGGTCGGCCAGAAAATCCTCGTCGCCAACCTCACCAAGGACGGCGTCGGCGAGGCGCGGCTGTTCGCCGATACCGGCGCGCTGTTCCCCAACGCCTACCCAGACGGCCCGATCGTCGATGCCGAGGATCACGTCTGGACCGGTCTCTACATGGGCGCGAAAGTGGCGCGCTTCTCGCCTGACGGGAAACTGGTCGCCACCCAGACCTTCCCCGCGCGCGACATCACCAAGATGGCGCTCGGCGGCAAGGACCTGAAGACTGCGTTCGTGACCACCGCGCTCAAGAACATGGACGAGAGCTCGCTCAAGGAATTCCCCAAGGCCGGGCACCTTCTGAGCTTCGACTCCCCGGTCGCGGGCGTCGCGACCACGAGGGTCAAACTGGCATGAGGCGGGCGGCATTGCTGTTCGCTGGGGTGGTCCTTCCCACCGCCGCGCAGGCCGCCCCGCAACTCCTCCCCATCTGGCAGGATCACGCGGTCATCCAGCGTGACAAGCCGGTGGTGGTCGAAGGCACCTCCCAACCCGGCGAACGCGTGAGCGCCACGCTCGGCATGGACAGCGCCAGCGCCACCGCGGCGGCGGACGGCAGCTTCGCGCTGACCCTCCCGGCCCGTCCGGCCAATGCCACTCCGCAAACGCTGAGCGTGACCGACAGCAGCGGCACCGCGACCGTCAACGACATCCTGGTGGGCGACGTCTGGCTCTGTTCGGGCCAGTCGAACATGGCCTTCACAGTCAGCGCCGGGCTCAACGGCTACAACAACATCCAGGCCTCGGCCGATCCGCTGCTGCGCATGCTGACCGTGCCGCTCGACACCTCGGCCAAGCCAGTGCGCGAATTCGGTGGTCCGGTCAGTTGGCAAGCGGCCAGCCCGCAGACCACCGGCGCCTTCTCCGCCGCCTGCTACTACATGCTGCGCGACTTGCGCGCGGCGCTCGATATCCCGATGGGCGCGGTCCATTCGAGCTGGGGCGGCTCGCAGATCCGTGCGTGGCTGACGCCCGAAGCGGGCAAGGTGCTCTACGGCGCGGACCAGATGGCGCTGCTCGACACCTTCGGCAAAGACCCCCTCGCCGCCGTCACCGAATTCGCCCCCAAGTGGGAAGCCTGGTGGCGCGAGCGCACTGGGCAGGAGCCGTGGAAGAACCCCTCGGTCGTTCAATGGCAGCCGGTCCCGTCGATCAGTCCCTGGAGCAACTGGGCCGGCACACGCCTCGCCAAGGACGGCAACGGCAACGTGTTGCTGCGCCAGACCGTCAATCTGACCGCCGCGCAGGCCAAGGCCGGCGGCGTGCTCAACATCGGCATCATCGACGATCTCGACGCCACCTGGGTCAACGGCAAGCCGGTCGGCATCACCCACGGCTGGAGCAAGGAGCGCGAGTACCGCGTCCCGGCGGGCTACCTGAAGGCGGGTCCGAACGAAATCCTCGTGGTCGCCTCCAACAGTTGGGCCGGAGGCGGCTTCACCAGTACGGCCGATCGACTGAGCTTTACCGTCGATGGGGGAGAGCGCATCCCACTCGGCGAGGGCTGGCAGTTCGCGATTGCCGGACACACGGACATGCCCCCACGCGCACCGTGGGATGCCAACGCCGGCATCGGCGTGATGCAAAACCGCATGATCACCCCGATCGGGCACTACGCCATGACTGGCGCCGCCTGGTACCAGGGCGAAAGCGACGTCGGCATCGCCGGCTATCAGGACCGGCTGCGCGAGCTGTTCGCCGGCTGGCGGCGGCAGTTCGGGGCGGATACCCGCGTGCTGGTTGTCCAGCTCGCCAACTATGGCCCCACTGCCAGCACCCCGGTGGAGAGCGGCTGGGCGAGCTTGCGCGAAGACCAGCGGCAAGCGGTCTTGGCCGACAAGAACGCCGCGCTGGTGACCGCGATCGACATCGGCGACTGGACCGACATCCATCCGGGCAACAAGGTTGAACTCGGCAAGCGCCTGGCGTTCGAGGCGCAGGGCAGGCCTCTCCCAAGACCGCTGAGGGCGACACAGGATGGTGCCGACGTTCGCGTGACTTTCGCCGGCGTTGAAGGCGGCCTCAAGAGTTGGAGCGGCCCACCGCTGGCTTTCGAGCTCTGCGGCACCACCCAGGACAGCTGCCGCTACGCCAGCGCCACGATCGCGGGCGATGCGATCGTGCTGCGCGGCGATGGCCAACCGGCAACGCGCGTACGTTACGCCTGGGCCGACAGCCCGGTGGTGAACCTCTACGATGCCCGGTCGATGCCGCTGCCCGGCTTCGAACTCCAGGTCGGCCAGTGAAGACCGACCGGCGAACCACCCTCGCGGGGCTCGCCGGGAGTTTTGCTCTCATGGCCACGGCCGGCCCGGCCCGCGCCGCCGAGGAAAACCGCTTCATCCGCCGCGACGGCATGCGCCTGCTGCGCGGTTCAGAGCCCTACCGCATCACCGGCGCCAACATGTGGTACGCCGCCTGGCTCGGTGCCGACGCCGCCTACGGCGACCGCGCGCGGCTCGGGCGCGAACTGGACCGGCTGCAGGCACTCGGGCTCAACAACCTGCGTATCATGGCCGCGGCCGAGGAAGGCCCGCTGCGCAATTCGATCAAGCCGGGGTTCTCGCGGCCCGATGGTTCGCTCAACCAGGAACTGCTCGCCGGTCTCGACTACGCCATGGCCGAGATCGCCCGGCGCGGGATGACCGCGGTGGTGTGCCTCGGCAACTTCTGGGAGTGGTCGGGCGGGATCGCCACCTGGCTCTATCGCGTGACCGGCCAGTACACCGACATGAACGACCCGGCGCATCCCTGGCCGGCCTTCCCCGACGCGACCAGCGCCTTCTACGGCAACCCGCAAGCGGTGCGGCTCTACCACGACTACGTCCGCACTGTGGTCACCCGCACCAACTCGGTGACCGGCGTGCGTTACATCGATGATCCCACGGTCATGTGCTGGCAGCTCGCCAACGAACCACGTCCGGGCGGGAGCGAGGCAGTGATCGCCCAGAGGCGCGACTCCTACTTCCAGTGGATCGACGACACCGCCGCGCTGATTCGCTCGCTCGACCGCAACCACCTGGTCTCGCTCGGGCACGAGGGGACCCAGGGCGCAAACGGCAGCGAGGATATCGTCCGTCGGGCGCACAAGAACATCGACTACCTCACTGCGCACATCTGGCCGCTCAACTGGGGCTGGGTGAACGGCAAGGACCTGGCGGGCACCTGGGATGCCGGGAGCGTGAAGGTGGGCGATTATCTGGCCACCCACGAACGTCTGGCGAACGAGCTCGGCAAGCCGCTGTTGTTCGAGGAGTTCGGCTTCCCCCGCGATGGCGAGGTCTATTCTCCCGGCACGCCGACCACCTTCCGCGACCGCTACTACGCGATGATCTATGGCGCGGTCAGCGCATCGTGGACTAAGGGCGGGCCGATCATGGGAAGCAACTTCTGGGCCTGGAACGGGGAAGCGCGCGCCGCTCACCCCGACTACCGCTTCCGCGACGGCGACCGCGCCTACATGGGCGACCCGCCGCACGAGCCACAGGGGTGGTACGGCCTGTTCGATAACGACGAGAGCACATTGACCCTTGTCCGCGACCACGCCGCGCAGCGTTGCCTCGGCCTCTCGAGCCCTTGTCCGGCCCGATGATCTTACTGGAAGCGGGCGAGTGGGCGGCGGAGGTACGCCCCGAAGCCGGCGGCTCGATCGCCGCCTTGCGCTATCGCGGGGTCGATGTGCTCAGGCCCATGCCGGCAGGCTCGCTCGATCCGCTGCAAGCGTCCTGCTTCCCGCTGGTGCCCTACTGCAACCGCATCGCCAGTGGCCGATTCGAGTGGGAGGCGGAAGAGGTTCAACTGCCACCCAACTTCCTCCCCGAACGGCACAGCCTCCATGGCCTGAGCTGGCAGCGCGAGTGGGCGGTCGAGAGCCAGGTCGACGCCAAATGCGTGCTGGTCGACGACTACGACGGCACCGGCGCCTGGCCGTGGGCCTACCACGCCCAGCAACGCGTGCGCCTCGGCCCCAAGGGCTGCGCCATTACGCTGGTGCTGATCAACCGGTCGAGCGATCCGATGCCCGCGGGTCTTGGCCTCCACCCGTACTTCAGGCGTAGTCCGGAAGCCTCGGTCCGGTTCGGGGCCGATCATGTGTTGTTGGTCAGCGCCGAAACTCTGCCGACCGGCGTCACGGCGCCAGCCAGCCATTTTGGTGAGTTCGCCAGCGGCCACACCCTGCCGTTCGAGACGGTCGATCATTGCTTCGTGCAATGGCAAGGCCTGGCCGAGATCAGCGACGAGCTCGGCACGATCCGATTGACCGCCGACGGCGCGCCGCACCTGCATCTCTACGCCCCGGCCGATGGCAGCGCGCTATGCCTCGAGCCCGTGAGCCACACTCCCGACGCCCTCAACCGCGCGCCGGAGGAGATGATCGTCCTGCCACCGGGGTGTGCCGCGTCGATGACCTTGTGGATCTCGGCTAACTAAATCCTCCCCGAACCGGGGAGGGGGACCATGCGCAGCATGGTGGTGGGGCACCCGCGGCATACGCGCTGTGGCAACCGAGAGTGCCCCACCACCACCCTACGGGTGGTCCCCCTCCCCCTTCGGAGGAGGATCAGTGATTATGCCGTGGCAGCTTGCGTGAGGTTCCGCGGTACTTCAGCGCGAAGTTCATCACCCCGCCTTCCCCGAGCTGGCCGGTCTTCTCGCGGTAGAGTTCTTCCCACGGCGTCTGCGAATCCGGCACCGGCGGGATCGGGTCTTCCACCCGACGCCGTCTGATCTCCTCTTCGTCGACCAGCGCGTTGCAGGTGCGGGCGTTGAGATCGACCCGGATCGTGTCCCCGGTACGCAGCCACGACAGGCCGCCGCCCACCGCGCTTTCGGGCGAGACGTTGAGGATCGAAGGGCTGTCCGAAGTCCCCGACTGGCGCCCGTCTCCGAGCGTCGGCAGCCATTCGATGCCGCGGCGGATAAGCGCGTCTGGTGGCTGCATGTTGACCACTTCGGCCGAGCCCGGCCAGCCGATCACGCCCGAGCCGCGGATAACGAGGATGCAGTTCTCGTCGATCTCCAGCGAGGGGTCGTTGATCCGGTGATGGTAGTCGTCCGACCCGTCGAACACGATCGCGCGGGATTCGAACACGTTCTCCTGCCCAGGACGGCCCAGGTAGCGTTGGCGGAACTCCTCGGAGATCACCGAGGTCTTGAGGATGCCGAAGTCGAACAGGTTGCCGCGCAAGGTCATGAAGCCGGCGCTTTCCTGCAGTGGCTCGTCGAACGGCAGGATCATCTCCCGGTCGGTGCTTTCGTGCCCGGCCAGGTTCGCGGCCAGGCTTTGGCCGGTGCAAGTCAGGCTGTCCCCATAGAGCTTGCCGGCCTGGAGCAGCTCCCACATCGCCGCAGGCACGCCGCCCGCGCGGTGGAAGCGTTCGCCGAGGTACTTGCCCGCAGGCTGCATGTTGACCAGCAGCGGCAAGTCGTAGCCATGGTGCTGCCAGACATCGAGTTCGAGATCGACACCGGCGTGGCGCGCCATCGCCATGATGTGCGGTTGGGCGTTCGAAGAGCCGCCGATCACGCTGACGGTGGCGATGGCGTTGAGGAACGCCTCGCGGTCAAGGATGCGCGAGGGGCGCAAATCCTCGTGCACCATCTCCACGATCCGCCGCCCGGTGCGATAGGCGTATTGCCCGCGCTCGCGGTACGGAGCCGGGATTGCCGCGCACCCGGTAAGCGACAGGCCGAGCGCTTCGGCGACCGCGTTCATCGTGCTGGCGGTGCCCATCGAGTTGCAGTGACCGGCCGAGGGAGCGCTATCACAAGCGCGCGCAAGAAATTCGTCCTCGTTGATCTCACCCCGTGCCAGCAGGCGGCGCGAGCGCCAGATCACCGTGCCGGAGCCGACCAGTTCGCCTTCGTGCCATCCGTCGAGCATCGGCCCGCCCGACAGGACGATCGCCGGAATGTCGACCGTGCTTGCGGCCATGATCTGGCTCGGGGTGGTCTTGTCGCAGCCGGTGGTGAGCACGACGCCGTCGATCGGATAGCCGTTCAGCAATTCGACCAAGCCGAGGTAGAGCAAGTTACGGTCGAGCGCGGCGGTCGGTCGCCGGCAGTTCTCGAAGATCGGATGGACCGGGAATTCGATCGGGATGCCGCCCGCATCGCGAATGCCGTCGCGGGTGCGCTTGGCCAGTTCGAGGTGGATGCGGTTGCAGGGGGACAAGTCGCTGCCCGACTGGGCAATGCCGATGATGGGTTTGCCGGACCGCAGCTCTTCAGGAGTGATGCCATAGTTCATGAACCGCTCGAGATAGAGAGCGGTCATGTCCATGCGTTCGAGATTGTCGAACCAGTCGCGCGAGCGGAGCTTGGCCGGCTTTTCAGCCATCAGTTGTCAGGTCCTCGTTTCATGGCACGACGCACGAGGCCAGGAGCGGCGTCCGATTGCCGGCGTACCAGGGTGTAGTCCAAAGTGATGTGGGTCGGTTTGGCGACCTTGCCGTTACGGCCGCCGCGCAACTCGGTCGCGAGCAGGTCGACCGCGCGGCGCGCCATGTCGGCGATCGGCTGGCGAATGGTGGTCAGTTCGGGCCAGATGGTGCTGGCGATCGCGGTATCGTCGAACCCGCAGACCGAGAGGTCGACCGGCACGTCGAGATGGCGGCGATGTGCCACCGCCACGACGGCCGCGGCCATGTCGTCGTTCGAGGCGAAAATCGCCGTCGGCGGATCGGGCTGGTCGAGCAGCCGCACCGCCGCGTCGTAGCCCGAGCGGTAAGTGAAGAGCCCCTGCATGACCATGCCGTCGCTCACTTCGAGGCCCGACGCCTTCATCGCATCGAGGAAGCCCGAAAGCCGCTGGCCGCTCGCCGTCTGGTGCGGGTTGCCGATGACGAAGCCGACGCGCTTGTGGCCGAGGCCAATGATGTGGGCCGTCATGTCGTAAGCGGCCTGGTATTCGTCGATCAGCACCGCCGAATGGTCGGCGTGCGGCCGGCCCGGCCCGACCTGGATCGCGCGCGTGCCCTGCTTGGCGAGCATGTCGAGCAGCGCGGTTTCGTCGCACAGCGGCGATGGCAGCAGGAACCCGTCGATCCCGCTTTCGACGAGGCGGCGGACCACCTTCTCTTCGTCCTTGTCGAATTCGCACTGTTCGACGACCAGGTGCACGTCGCTGCGGGCGGCCTGGTCGAGGCTGCCCATCAGGAGCTCGCTCAGATACGAGGCCGAAGGGTTGGAGTAGAGCAATGCAATCCGGTTCTGCGCAGCCCCAGCGAGGCTCCGCGCCGCCCGGTTGGGCTTGTAGTTGAGTTGCTCGATCGCATCGAGCACGGCCTGCCGTGTCTCTTCGCGAACGCTCGGCTCGTTGTTGGTCACGCGGCTTACGGTCATGGGCGAACAGTTCGCCAGACGCGCGACGTCGTTGATGGTCGGCTGCCCAGATTGGCGCCGGTTGATCTTCCGAGGAGGTGTGCTCTTATCAGCCATATACGCCTCTTTCAGCAGCATCTCGGCCACGGCAAGCTTTTTGCCCAGGGAGAACGGTTTGCCGCATCAGTTCCCGGGTGCCTCCGGGAAGCTCAGCGAGCGGTAGTAGTCTAGCGAATGGGCGGGCGGGCGCGTGCCTTCGGGCAGGCCTAGACCGTTGAGCGACTGCCAATAAGCAATCGAAGCGTCGCGCCACCAGCGGGCTTCCTGTTGCTGGATCTTTAGGTTCTCGGCAACGTCGGTGAAGCGCTGCGGATCGACATAAGCTTCGAGTGTCGCCCAGGTCTGAGCCATCGCGTCGACCCGGGCCACCCCGGCGTCATAGCGGGCGATCAGTTCGTTCCACAGCGGCTTGCCCGAAGGCATCGGGAAGTCCCACGGCACATGGTGGAACCACAGCAGATAGTCGGGACTGGTCTTGCGCGCGTCGTTCCATTGCGCGGCAATTGAAGGTGCATACTGCGACAGCGCGTTGCTGCCGGTGGCGGTGCGATCGAAGCCGATGCCGTCCTTGCCGGCGCGGCTGTAGTACATCGGGTTCCATTCCGGCCGGGCCAGATCGGCCACCCATGGGCCGGGTCCGTAGTGGTGCCCGGTCGCCATCTGGTGAGTGAGCCCGAGCGGGGTCATGTAATCGACCGCCGCCTGCTGGCTGCCGAGCATCAGCGGCACCACCGCATCGAGGAACGGCTGCTGACGGCTGAAGGTCTGTGCGGCCCACTCGCGGGCGATCGTCTCGCTCGACAGCGCCGGATTCCAGGCCTGCCGACCAAAGGCGTACCAGTTGGCCTGATCGAAGTGCGATCCGCTCCAGTTGCGGTCCGAGCCGGTGTTGGCAACGCCCGCCATGCCGACAGGCGCGATCACTTCCGCCACGGTCCCGCCGCGCCCGGTGTCGGCATGCAACACTTCCTCCCACATCGGGGCGAGGAACACGAGGTGCGTGGCAAACCCGAGGTATTCCTTGGTCAGCTGCGTCTCAAGCATAAGCCGGGTCTTGGGCATGGCCCCGAACAGCGGATGGAACGGCTCGCGCGGTTGGAAGTCGATTGCGCCGTTCTTGACCTGCACGATCACGTTGTCGGCGAACTTGCCGTCGAGCGGGACGAACTCAGTATAGGCCTGCTTGGCGCGGTCGGTCGGATCCACTTCGGAATAGACGAAAGCTCGCCAGATCACCGTGCCCCGATCGCCGATCGCGCGGGCCATCATGTTGGCCCCGTCGGCATGGGTGCGGCCATAGTCCTGCGGGCCGGGCTGGCCCTCGGAGTTGGCCTTGACCAGGAACCCGCCGAAGTCGGGGATCGCGGCATAGAGCGCATCCGCCCGTGCCTTCCACCACGCCTCGACTTGCGGGTCGAGCGGGTCTGCGGTGGTTAGTCCGCCGATCTCGTGCGGCGCCGAGAAGCGCGCCGAGATGTAGAGCTTGATCCCGTAAGGCCGCAGCGCATCGGCGACGCGCTTGAGCTTGGGAATATAGCGGTCGGTCAGGAAGAGCGGGCTGGCGTTGACGTTGTTCACCACCGTGCCGTTGATGCCGATCGAGGCATTGGCGCGGGCGTAGTCTATCAGCCGCTGGTCCAGCCGTTCGGGCAGGCGCCACCAGTCGAAGATCGAGCGGCCGGAGTAGCCGCGTTCGACATAACCGTCGGGGTTGTCCCAATGGTTGAGCATGCGCAGCGGCATGGCCGGCTTCTCGTCGAGATTGATCCGTGCCGGATCCTTCCCTTGCGAAAGCTCACGCAGTAGGGCGTAGGCCCCATAGAGACAGCTTGTCTTGTCAGGGCCCGCAATGCGAATCGCGGTCGCGGTCGCGGTCGAGGTGACGGTGAAGCGACCGTCGCCGTCACCGGCCTTGCAATCCAGCGTGACCGTTCCGCCGTCCAAGAGAATCTCGTCCGCGTATGCGCCGAGAAGCGACTTCAATCCTCGGTCCAGTTCCGCGGCGGCTAGTTGACTCGTCGGGTTCGCGGAATCGCCAGTAACCACGACGCCGCTGAAGCTCCGCAATCGCGTCAGCGCCTCACCCTCAAGCGGCGCATGGCGCAGCCACAGCGCATACCCATCTTCGGCCCGTGCCGAACCTCCGAGCACAAGTCCCAGGAACAACACGGTCAGCGCCGCGCAGCGATTGACAAGCCCTCTCCCGATCATCATGGTAGCGCTATCAAAATTAGCCGCGCAGTCAAGCGCGACAGGGAGGAGAGGAGCCGATGGCTCACCGAATCAAGGCCGCATTGCTTGCGGCAAGTGCAGGATTTCTAACGGTTTCCGTTCTGGCGACCGCGCCGGCTTATGCACAGCAACAGACGGTCCCGACGCGTATCAAGCGCCCGATGGCCGACGCCCCTTACTGGAACGCCTCGCTACCGGTTGAACAGCGCGTCGCCGACCTTGTCGCGCGCATGACGCTGGAAGAGAAAGTCGCGCAGATCATTTCGATCTGGGACAGCAAGCAGCAGATCCAGAATGCCGACTTCACGTTCTCGCCGGAAAAGGCTGGACAGCTCTATCCCAACGGCCTCGGCCAGATCGCCCGGCCTTCCGACACCAGCGGCCCAGCCAGCCCGCGGGTCGTACGGCGCCGCGATATCGATGCGAGCGTGGACTATGTGATCGCCGCGCAGAAGTGGGCGATGGAGCAGACCCGGCTCGGCATCCCGATCCTGTTCCACGAGGAATCGCTCCACGGCTTCGCCGCGCGGGACGCGACGACGTTCCCGCAGGCCATCGGCCTGGCCTCATCCTGGGATCCGGACCTGCTGCGAGAGGTGAACAGCCTCATCGCTGGCGAGGTCCGTGCGCGCGGCGTCCACAATGTGCTCTCTCCAGTAGTGGACGTCGCGCGCGACCCCCGCTGGGGCCGCATTGAAGAGACGTTTGGCGAGGATCCGTTCCTGGTCGGCGAACTCGGCGTCGCCTCGGTCGAAGGCCTGCAGGGCGTCGGCACGCAGCGCACGATCGGCGCGGGCAAGGTGTTCGGCACGCTCAAGCACATGACCGGCCACGGCCAGCCCGAAAGCGGCACCAACGTCGGCCCGGCCCCGATCAGCGAACGCACCCTGCGCGAGATGTTCTTCCCGCCGTTCCAGCAAGTCGTGAGCCGCACCGGCATCGACGCCGTGATGGCGAGCTACAACGAGATCGACGGCATCCCGAGCCACGCCAACCCCTGGCTGCTCAACGGCGTGCTGCGCGGCGAATGGGGTTACCAAGGCGCGGTCGTGTCCGACTACTACGCGATCGAGGACCTCTCGCGCCTGCACCACATCGCCCCCGACTATAAGACGGCGGCGATCATGGCGCTCAACGCCGGGGTCGATGTCGACTTGCCCGAAGGCGGCGGCTTCCGAAACCTCACCGCAGCGGTGCAGTCCGGCGAAGTGCCGATGGCCGCGATCGACCGAGCCGTCTCGCGCTTCCTGACGATGAAGTTCAACGCCGGCCTGTTCGAAAACCCCTGGCCGGATCGGGCTGAGGCTCGCCGGTCCAACGGCCCCGCCGGCGTGGCGTTGGCCCGCCGCGCGGCGGACCGCTCGCTGGTGCTACTGAAGAACGACGGCGTCCTGCCGCTGGCCTTGCCCGCTGTTGGCGGAGCCAAGCCGACCATCGCCGTGATCGGCCCCAACGCGGACGTTGCCCGTCTCGGCGGCTATTACGGAGAGCCGCGCGCTAGCGTGTCGCCGCTCGCGGGCATTCAGGCGCTCGTCGGCAACCGGGCCAACGTGGTCCACTCGCAAGGCATCGTCCTCACCGAAAACGACGACTGGTGGGCGGATGAGGTCAAGCTCGGCGACCCCGAGCAAAACCGCCAGCGCATCGCCCAGGCGGTCGAGGCGGCGAAGGGTGCCGACACGATCCTGCTGTTCATCGGCGACACCGAACAGACCAGCCGCGAAGGCTGGGCCAACTCGCACCTCGGCGACCGCTCGGGGCTCGACCTCGTCGGCCAGCAACAAGAGCTGTTCGATGCGTTGAAGGCGCTCGGCAAGCCAATCGTCGCCGTGCTCACCAACGGCCGTCCGCCGAGCTATCCGAAAGTCGCGGCCGAGGCCGATGCCATTCTCGAAACCTGGTACGCCGGCGAGCAGCAGGGCAACGCCATCGCCGACGCGCTGTTCGGCGTGACCAACCCCGGCGGCAAGCTGCCGGTGACGGTGGCGCGCGACGTCGGCCAGCTGCCGATCTTCTACAACTACAAGCCCAGCGCCCGGCGCGGTTACCTGTTCAGTGAGGTGACCCCGCTTTACCCGTTCGGCTTCGGCCTCTCCTACACCACCTTCAACCTCGCCGACCCGACGCTGTCCGCCTCCACCATCAGGCCCGGAGACGGCGTGACGGTCCGCGTCGCAGTCACCAACACCGGCAGCCGCGCGGGTGACGAAGTGGTGCAGGTCTACCTGCGCGACGAGGTCAGCTCGGTCACGCGGCCAGTCAAGGAACTTGTCGGGTTCGAGCGCGTGACGCTCCAGCCCGGCGAGACCAAGCAGGTCGAAATCCCGATCCGCTCGGATTCGTTCGCGCTGTGGAACCGCGAGATGAAGCGCGTGGTCGAACCGGGTGAGTTCACCATCATGGCCGGCTCGAACTCGCAGGACGTGAAGAGCGTCAAGCTGACGGTCTCGCCTTGAGGGGCCCGCTCAATCGCCGCGGCGCGCTAAAGCTCCTGGGTGGAGGTAGCCTGGCCGCGCTGGCCGTGTGCCAAGCGCCGCTGGCCTTCGCCCAGGCGGGTCCGTTGTACAAGGACGCCGCGGCGCCGATCCCGGCGCGCGTGGCGGACCTGATGGCCCGCATGACCCTGCCCGAGAAGATCGCCCAGATCCGCGCCGCTTGGGCCGGCAAGGGCGATATGATCGACAACCTCACGTTCGTTCCGGCGAAGGCGAGCGCGGCGTTCCCCGATAGCATCGGCCATGTCACCCGCCCCTCCGACAAGCGCGGCGTCCCCGGCATCACCGGCGCGGCCGGCGGCACGGCGGCTCGCTGGCGCACGCCGCAGGAAACGGTCGAGTTCATCAATGCGCTGCAGAAGTGGGCGCTCGAAGACACCCGCCTCGGCATCCCGATCCTGCTGCACGAGGAATCGCTCCACGGCTACATGGCCACCGAAGCGACCATGTTCCCACAGGCGATCGCGCTGGCGGGTGCGTTCGATCCCGATCTCATGCACCGCGTGCAGTCGATCATCGCCCGCGAGGTGCGGGCACGCGGCGTGCCTTACGTGCTCTCGCCCGTGGTCGACATCGTCCGCGACCCGCGCTGGGGCCGGATCGAAGAGACCTTTGGCGAGGACCCGTACCTCGTCGCCGAACTCGGCGTCGCCGCAGTCGAGGGCCTGCAGGGGCCCGGCAAGTTCGACCGGCTCGCACCGGGCAAGGTCTACGCCACGCTCAAGCACATGACCGGCCACGGCCAGCCCGAGTCCGGCAACAATGTCGCCCCCGCACAACTGGGCGAGCGCGAATTGCGCGAGTTCTTCTTCCCGCCGTTCCGCGAAGTCGTCCGCCGCACCTCGATCGGCGCGGTCATGCCGAGCTACAACGAGATCGACGGGGTACCGAGCCACGCCAACACCTGGCTGCTCGGTGACGTGCTGCGCGGCGAGTGGGGCTTCGACGGCATCATCGCCAGCGACTACGGCGGCGTCCACGAACTCGCGACCCTGCACCACGTCGCCAAGGACGAGGCCGAGGCCGCGCATCTGGCGCTCCTCGCCGGTGTCGACAGCGAGCTGCCCGAAGGCCAGGCCTTCCGCACTCTCGCCGCCCAGGTCGAGGCGGGCACTGTCCCGGTCGAGCTGATCGACCGCGCCTGCGCCCGGATGCTGACCTTCAAGTTCCGCGCCGGACTTTTCGAGAACCCCTACGGCGACTGGGAAGCGACCCGCAAGCTCACCGGCAATGCCGAAGCCCGCACCTTGGCGCTCGAGGCCGCACGCAAGTCGCTGTGCCTGCTGACCAACGCAAACGCCGCCCTGCCGCTCGACCCGGCAAAGATGGGCCGCGTGGCGGTGATCGGGCCCAACCACGCGATCGCGCGCCTGGGCGGCTATTCGAGCATACCCAAGCAGACCACCAGCTTGCTCGAAGGCCTCAAGCAGATCGCGCCCGCTGCCGACTTCGTCACCGCGCAAGGCGTGTTCATCACCAAGAGCGAAGACCGCTCAGCCGACCTGATCGAACTGGCCGACCGCGAGCAGAACTTGCGTCTGATCCAGGAGGCAGTGGCCGTGGCAAAGACCGCCGACACCATCGTCCTCGCCATCGGGGATACCGAGCAGACCAGCCGCGAAGGGTTCGCCAAGAACCATCTCGGCGACCGCACCGAGATCGACATCGTCGGCGAACAGAATGACCTGGTCGATGCCCTCGCGGCGCTCGGCAAGCCGCTGATCGTCTGCGCCATCAACGGCCGCCCGCCGAGCTGGCCCAACGTGGTCGCCAAGGCCAGCGCGGTGCTCGAATGCTGGTATCCCGGCCAGGAAGGCGGCGTGGCCATGGCAGAGGCGCTGCTCGGCAAGCTCAATCCGGGCGCCAAGCTGCCGGTCACCGTGGTCCGCAACTCCGGCCAGGTGCCGTACTTCCACGACCGCAAGCCGAGCTCGCGGCGCGGCTACCTGTTCGACGATGCCAGCGCGCTGTTCCCGTTCGGGCACGGGCTATCCTACACCAGCTTCGAGATTTCCGCGCCGCAGGTGCCGACCGCTCCGGTCCAGGCCGGCCAATCTGTCGAGGTCTCGGTCGACGTGACCAACACCGGCAACCGCGCGGGTGACGAGGTGGTGCAGCTCTACATCGGCCTGCCCTACCGTTCGGTGACCACGCCGATCATCGCGCTTAAGGGCTTCCAAAGGGTGACCTTGGCGCCGGGCGAGCGGCGCACCTTGCGCTTCACGCTCGAACCGCGACACCTGTCGATCTGGAACCGCGAGATGCGCGAGGTGGTCGAACCGGGCCCGGTAGTGGTCTCGGCCGGCAATAGCTCGGCCAACCTGAAGCCGGCGGAGTTCAAGATCGTATGACCATCGCAGCGGCCCCCGGCACCATCGTCAATGCCGGCGGGCGCTACCGCTGGTCAATCTGTCTGCTGCTGTTCCTGGTCATCACCATCAACTACGTCGACCGCCAGGTGCTCGGCGTGCTCAAGCCCATCATCGAGGACGAGATGGGCTGGAGCGAGGTCGACTACGGCAACATCGTCACCGCGTTCCAGGCGAGCTACGGCATCGGCCTGCTGGTGGTCGGCCGCTGGCTCGACCGAGTGGGCACGCGCAAGGGCATGGCCATCGCCATCGCGCTGTGGAGCCTGGCCGCCGTATTCCATTCGGCCGCGCGGACCGTCCTGCATTTCATCCTCGCGCGGATCGCCCTGGGCGTGGCGGAGAGCGCGGCCTATCCCGGCGCGGTCAAGTCGGTCGCCGAGTGGTTCCCGCGGCGCGAGAGGGCGCTGGGCGTGGGGATCCTCAATGCCGGGGCCAATGTCGGCGTGCTGATGACTCCGATCGTCGGCATCCTGGTCGCCGGCCTCTATGGCTGGCGGGCGGCGTTTCTCATCACCGGGCTGCTGGGATTGGTCGTGCTGGCGCTATGGTTGCGGCTCTACCGCCAGCCCCATGAACACTCGAAACTCACGGCGGCCGAGTACGCCTATATCACGCAAGACGGTGAGGATCCGGCCGGCGAACCGCTGAAATGGCGCGATGCCATCCGCCATCGGCAGGCGTGGTATTTCATCTGCGGCAAGTTCTTCACCGACCCAGTGTGGTACCTGTTCCTGTTCTGGTTGCCGGATTTCTTCGCCAAGACCCAGGGGATGGAGCTGTTCCCCAAGGGCGACACCGGCATCCTCGCCACCATCGGCCCGGCGCTGATCGGCGTGTACCTGCTGGCCGACATCGGCTCGATTGCCGGTGGCTGGATGTCCTCGCACCTGATCCAGCGCGGCTGGAGCGTGAACCGGGCGCGCAAGACGACGCTGTTCGTGGCGGCCTTGTGCGCCGTACCGATGGTCGGCGTGGTCGGTGCGGCGAACCCGTTAACGGCAGTGCTCATCATTGGCCTCGGGACGGCCGCCCACCAGGCGTTCTCCTCCAACATCTTCGCGATGATCACCGACCTTTACCCCCGGCGCGCCGTGGCGACGATCGCGGGCATGGGCGGCGCGGCAGGCGCACTCGGCGGGATCCTGATCGCGCAGGCGACCGGGTGGACACTCGAGTTGACGGGCAGCTACCTGCCGATCGTGATCTACGCCGGCCTTGCCTACCTGATCGCGTTCGGCGTCATTCAACTGCTGGTGCCGCGGATGGAACCGGCACCGTTGCGGGAGGCCTTTGTATGAGCCCTGCCCTTGCCCACACCACCCGCCGCAACGTGCTGGCCGGAATGGCCGCGCTGCCCGTTGCGGCCCATGCTGCGTCGAGCGCCGTTGCCGCGACGCCTGCGCCGGCCGGCGAAGGCTCTGGCCTCAGCGCCTTGGCCCAGCGCAAGGGCCGTCGCTTCGGCAGCGCGATCAACTGGAACAAGGGCACCGCCGGCGGCTCGATCCAGAACCCGAACTACACCCGCATCATCAAGGCCGAGTGCGGCATCGTCGTGCCCGAGAACGAGATGAAGTGGCAGTGGACCCGGCCTGGTCCGGACAAGTTCGACTTCGCCCGGATGGACGACATCGTCCGCTGGACCCAGGCCAACGGCATCGCCATTCGAGGCCACACCCTGCTGTGGCACCGACCCAAGTGGTTTCCCGACTGGCTCAATACTTACGACTTCGGCGCCAATCCGGTGCAGGAAGCCGAACGCCTGCTGACCACCCACATCCGCACCGTGACCGACCGTTATCGCGGGGTCATTACCAGCTACGACGTGGTCAACGAAGCCATCGATCACGACACCAACGGGTTGATGGAAACCAGCCTGTCGCGCGCGATGCGCGGGGCCGAGGGAGTGCTCGATCTCGCCTTCCACACCGCCCGCGAGCAGCTGCCCGACGCGGAGTTGGTCTACAACGACTACATGAGCTGGGAGCCGCCCCACGCCAAACACTGCGCCGATGTGCTGCGGTTGCTCGAGGGGTTCCGGAAACGCAACGTGCCGGTCGACACGCTGGGGATCCAGTCGCACATCGAGAACTTCTCGATCGATCCCGCCACCGGTGTAGGTCCCTATCGCGAGCGCGAGTGGCGCCAGTTCCTCGATGAGGCGGTGGCGATGGGCTACAAGCTGCTGATCACCGAGTTCGACGTCAAGGATAAGGCCCTGCCCGCGGCGATCCCGGAGCGCGACGCCAAGGTCGCCGAATTTGCCCGGCGCTATTTCGAAGTGATGCTGGATTACGAGCAGTTGGGCGACATCCTCGCCTGGGGGATGGTCGACAAGTACAGCTGGCTGCAGGGCTTTGCCCCGCGGGATGACGGGCTTGAGGTGCGTTGCTGTCCTTACGACTCAGAGTACCGCGCGAAACCCCTGCGTGACGCGATCGCTCAGACGCTGGGGGCTGCGGCGCCCTAAGCAGTCGGAGAGCCCCATTCCTCCCCGGCCCGGGGAGGGGGACCAACCGAAGGTTGGTGGAGGGGCACCCTCGGGTTGCTCTGAGCTTTCGAGGGAGTGTTGAGCCGCACCTGCCCCTCCACCATGCTGCGCATGGTCCCCCTCCCCCAAGGGGGGAGGATCTTGATCTTCGGACATGCAAGATCGCCCGCGGGCGAGCGCGGGCCTAACGCCGAGAGAGAACATCGCGGACGGGCAAAGGCCGGCGCGGCCTGGGCGTCACAGGATTGCCTTGCGCGAGCATGGAATGCGAACGGCGGCGAGGGCTGCGACCAAAACTCGCTGCTCGNGACGGGCAAAGGCCGGCGCGGCCTGGGCGTCACAGGATTGCCTTGCGCGAGCATGGAATGCGAACGGCGGCGAGGGCTGCGACCAAAACTCGCTGCTCGGCCCTGTCGGGCAGGAGGCGCTGGCGGTTAGGGCTCGCAGGTCCCGCCAACGGTTGTCATCCTCGTATCCTACGCTGGACACCCTCTGACGATGTCGAAGGGCGCAGGCCTTAGCTGCGGGAGCGAGAGCGAAGCGCTAACCGCTCCCGCACCCGTCGCTGGTGTCAGTGACATTCTGACGGCGGGTCTTATGACCTATTTGGTTTGTTATGTCAAGATGAAAGACCCATATGGCGCGCACTCTGGCTTTCCAGACGCAGCTGCTTCTAATGGGCAAAAAATAAGGCGCCGCCGCCAGGGAGTAGCGACGGCGCCATTCGGGCAGTATTTTTCCCGACTTAGAAGTTTCCGCGCACGATAAAGGAGAAGCGGCGGTCGTTCATGAAGTATGAGCGGGGAGCAAGCTTGCTCGGATCCCCGGTGTAGGCCTGCGAAGTCTTGGTGACCTCGTCGAGGATGTTCACCGCCTGGATACCGACCTTGATCTGCTCCGTAACGCTGTAGAAGATCGAAGCATCGAGCTGCCCGGTCGCCTCGTTGAAGATCGAGGTATACGGGAAGATCACGTCCGCCGCGGTGAGCAGGAACCTCGAGCGCCAGTTGTAAGCTGCGCGAACCGAGATCGGGCCCTTCTCATAGAAGATCGTGGCGTTGACGTTGTGCTTCGACAGGCCTTCGAGCGGTAGATCCCCCGCCGGAATGGTCGACGGGTTGACCGGTGTGCCCGTGTTGAGGAACGTGTTCGGCAGGCCGGAACTATTGATGTACGAATAGTTGCCGTTGAAGCCTAGCCCGTCGAACGGTTCGGGCAGGAAGTCGAATGTCTGCTGGTAGGCGACTTCAAAGCCCTTGATCTTGCCGTGACCGTCATAGTTGGCCGGACCGCGGGTTTGGACCGGGAAAGTCACACCGTTGTTGGTGATCGGGATATCGACAACGTTCTGGTAGAAGAAGTTTTTGACGTCCTTCCAGAACAGGTTGAGCGTTACCGATCCGACTTCGTCAAAGTAGTATTCACCGGTCAGATCGATCTGCCACGCCGTCGCCGGTATGAGGTACGGGTTACCGATCTGAGCGGTCAGTTCCCCGTTCCCACTGATCGTCGTGGTCTGGAAGTTGCGCACGAGAGCCTGGTCGGGTCGCGTGAGGACCTTCGAGGCCGCGAAGCGGAACAACAACTCTTCCGTGACGCCCAGCCGCATGTTCAAGCTGGGCAGGATGTAGGTGTAGTCGTTCTTCGCCGTGCTCGAAATGAACGTCGCGGTTGTTCCCGCCCAAGTCTGCAAATCGGCATATTCAGCGGGCGTCAGGTTACACACGCCACCGGGACGGGTGGCCGGCGTCCCCGGCGGAGAACCGGCAGGAACCCTGGGGGCACAACGTCCAGGCGTGACGATCACGCTCGGATCGTTTGGATCCAACACGTTGTCGTAGGGATTCTGGATGCCCAGGTCCGCCTGAGTGGGAATGCGCGTGCTTCCCGACGAGGTAATGTCGGTCGACACGAAGCGCACGCCGAAGTTGCCCGCCAGGCGAAGACCTTCACCATCATCGGGCGTCTCGAAGTTGACCATCGCATAAGCGCCCAGGTCCGACTGCGAGAGCGGCTGAATTTCGCTAGGTAAGTAGTGCGTGCCGGCAATGGCATCGACACGATCCCCGGCGCGCTCCCAATCGTTTGCACCGACATTGTTCGTGGCATGCCACCGATCGTTGACCTGCCCGAGGAACTCAGAAGCGTTATCGTAGTCCTTGATCAGGTCGCCGTTGTAGTAATACGCCCCGAACGGACCGGGTGTATTATCGCGGAAGAAGTTCTGGAACCGGTAGAAGTCGACTTGGTCGCTGCCAATGTCGGCCACCGAAACTGGCGGACCATTGCCTGACCAGACCTCACTCAACACGCCCCAGTTGTAGGTCGTGTAACGCACGGTCTGATCGCGATCCGCGTACCGTGCACCGACTTTAACGCGACGGATGAAAGACCCGTCATCGAAGTTATAGGCGAGGTCGCCGCGCAACGCGTATTCGCGGCCATCGCTCTCTTCGAAGTGATCCATCGCGGCGCGCCAGAATTGGACGCGCTGGTCCATGAAGTATTCCTGGTCGGTCGCCGCGGCGATCGCCGGATTGGGCGCTGCCCAGGTGGCGCTGATCGTGTTCGGCTTGTGCGAGATCACGACCGGCAGGTTGCCGGTAAGGTCCAGTTCCTGGTCAGCCCAGGTGGACCCGAACACGCTAACGTCATCGACGTCATGTTCAGAATCCGTGTAGTTGGCATCCAGGTTTAGGTCGATGCGATCGCCGAGCTTTGTCTGGAAGTTCAGCCCATAGTCGGCAATCGTATTCTCTTCGAAGACCTGCCGGCGCGAGAGACTCTGCTGCATGCCGCCTGAGGGCACCCAGTTGTTCGCGCCATTGCCGCTGCCAGCGGTACGCCAGCCGCTGCCGGGCAGCGTGATGTAGCCGCTCTCGAACAGGCCATCGGCGTCATACTGGTAGTTGTCGAAAGACTGGCCGTTGAGGGGGTTGTAACCATTCCCCTGATCGTTCCCACTGAAGAAGAACTGGCCATTGCTGTCGATCCGGCATTCTGCCCGAACCGTGGAGTTGCTGTTACCCCCGCCGTTCGGGTTGCCCGACGTGACGTTGCCGTTGCCGTTCTGGTGGCAGCCGAGTGGATAGGTATTGTATTCGGAAAGGTCCGGCGCGGTTTCAAACGTGTGTTCGCCCCAGGAATTGGTCGTGTGCGAACGGATGAACTGAGCCGTAAGCAAGGAGTCGCCGTCGGTCGACTCCCACTGCGCAGCCAGGGCGATACCGTCACGCTTGCGATCGAAATCCTGCGAACGGTACTGGCCGCCAATCGGGGCGTAGGCCAGCGGCAGGAGATCGGCGCGACCGTCAGCCCCAGGCGTCGAAGGCTGCCCGCAAAAGGTATCGGTCGCCGGTAGCGTGGAAGTGTCCGTGCTCGCAGGAAGCTGGTTGCGGCAGATCAACTGGCCGCCCTGGCTCTGGAACGTGACGCGCGTGCCGTCGCGGGTCTGGAAGTTGGTAATCTGGATGCCGTCGGCCCGGCTCTTGATCCGCGAGTAGGAGGCGCTGCCCAGCAGGCCGATCGTGCCGATCCCGGTGTCCCAGGTGTCGCTAAGCAGGAACGAGCCTGTCGGGGTCCATTCACGGGCGAAGTCGCCGTAGTTGGCTTCCACCGAGAACGCGGCATGGAACCCCTTGTTGTCGAACGGCTTGCGAGTGTTGAGGTTGACCGTGCCGGCAAGGCCGCCTTCGATCATGTCCGCTGTCGCGTTCTTGAAGATTTCCACCGAGCCGAGAAGTTCGGAAGGAACGTCGGCGAAGTTCAGTGACTGACCACCGACACCCGCGGAGAAAGCATCGCGCCCGTTGAACTCCGAACGAACGAAGTTGAGGCCGCGAATGACCACGCCCGAGCCTTCGACCGAGAAGTGATCCGGGTCGTTGGTGCCGGCGAAGCGGTTGATCGACACACCCGGAACGCGTTGCAGCGCTTCGGTGACGGAACGGTCGGGAAGAGCGCCGATGTCCTGTGCCGTGATGGCATCAACGACCGTGTCGGCGTTGCGTTTGATTTCCTGGGCGTTGGCAAGGCTGGCTCGAATACCAGTGACAACGATTTCGGTTCCTTCGGTCGCTTCCGGCGCCGATTCGTCCTGCGCCTGCGCCGAGGCCGAAGCCATGAGACAGCCGATGGCTAGCAAGGACCCACCAGCCTTCAAGGAATGCCGGAGTCCTGCGAAACTACGCCCCTGTGAGATGCAATCGGTCGATTTCTCGGCCACGCTTTTCCCTCCCCTATGTTAGCGCTACCATTATGTTTTGTCGGTGCGCCTATTGGGTTTCACGATAACTTTGTCCGTAGTACTTGGCAAGAGGGCACAAAAACGGCAGGTAAAACGCAAAATAGAATGGTCTCGGGGGAGGTGATTGCGTCACCATGACTGTTAGCGATAGCACAACGTCAGAGGGTCGAGAGGTCGAGCGGGTCGTGATCGTGGGCGGCGGAACCGCCGGCTGGATGGCCGCCGCAGCGTTGTCGCGTTTCCTCGATAACGGCCGGCGACAGTTCCACCTGGTCGAATCAGAAGCGATCGGAACGGTCGGCGTGGGCGAAGCTACGATCCCCCCGATCCTCAACTTCAACCGCATGCTCGACATCAACGAGAACGAATTCCTGCGCGAGACCCAAGGGACGATCAAGCTCGGCATCGAGTTCGTGAACTGGGGGCGAATCGGCGATCGATATACCCACCCGTTCGGGTTCTTCGGGCAGGAACTTCACGGCATCGCGTTCCACCAGCTGTGGCTGCGCGAGCAGGGCCGGGGCAATCCGGGATACATCTCCGACTACTGCATGAGCGCGGTTGCCGCGGCCAACGGACGCTTCGGGCGGCCCTCGCAAAATACCAAGCCGCCGGTGTCGGAGATGCTCTACGCCTTCCACTTCGACGCCTCGCTCTACGCTCGCTACTTGCGCGGACGGGCCGAGAAGCAAGGCGTGCGCCGACACGAAGGGCGGATCGTTCAGGTCCATCGCGATTCGGAATTGGGCGATGTCAGGTCAGTCGAACTCGAGAGCGGAGAGCGGATCGAAGGCGATCTGTTCATCGACTGCTCGGGCTTCCGGGCCTTGCTGATCGGCGAAACCCTCGGGGTCGGCTATGAGGACTGGAGCCAGTGGCTACCGGTGGATCGGGCAATCCCGGTCCCGACCACCAACATCGCCACGCCCGATCCGTTCACTCGCGCGACGGCACACAGCGCGGGTTGGCAGTGGCGCATTCCGCTGCAGCACCGCACCGGCAACGGCCACGTCTATTGCAGCGCCTTCATGGATGACGATGAGGCCGAGCGCATTCTCATGGCCAATCTCGAAGGCGAGCCGTTTGCCGACAGGCGCGTGATCCGCTTCACCACCGGCCGCCGCAAGCAGTCGTGGAGCCACAACGTGATCGCGCTCGGCCTGTCGTCGGGTTTCCTCGAGCCGTTGGAATCGACCAGCATTCACCTGATCCAGAACGGCATCCAGCGGCTGCTGGCGCTGTTCCCGGACCGCCAGATCAGCTCGATCGAACGCGACGAATACAACCGCGGGATGCAGGACCTCTACGAGGACATCCGCGACTTCATCATCCTGCATTACAAGGCCACCCAACGCGACGACACGCCGTTCTGGCGGCACGTGCGCGACATGGCGGTACCGGAGACGCTTACCCGTAAGCTAGAGCTTTGGCGCCTGCACGGGCGTGTGTTCCGCGAAGGGGCGGAGCTGTTCGGGCTGACCAGCTGGGTGGCGGTCCTGCTCGGGCAGAACATCTGGCCCGACACTTACGAACCGATTGTCGACACGCTCGACGAGGCCAAAGTGGCCGTCGCCTTCAAGGAAATGCGCGAGCGCTATTACGCTGCGGCGATGGCACTCCCGAGCCAGGAGGAGTTCCTGCGCATGGCCGGGGCCTGGGCCGCGCAAGACGTTCGCCCGCAAGTGGCAGCCGCGCAATGAACGCCGATCGCATCCGCAAGGTCGTGATCGTCGGCGGCGGGACGGCGGGCTGGATGGCGGCCGCGGCGATCTCCAAGATCATGGGCAACTTGCCCGACTTCTCCATCGACCTGGTCGAAAGCGAGGCGATCGGAACGGTCGGCGTGGGCGAGGCGACGATCCCGCAGATCTGCCTGTTCAACGCCATGCTCGGCCTCGACGAGATGGAGTTCATGCGTGAGACGCATGCGACCTACAAGCTCGGCATCGAGTTCGTCGACTGGACGCGGATCGGCCACAAATACATCCATCCGTTCGGGTTCTACGGCCTCGACATGATGGGGGTGGAATTTCACCACCACTGGCTCAAGGGCCGCCTCGCGGGGGATACCAGCGAGCTCGACGAATACTCGATCGCGGCCATGGCAGCGCTGTCGAACAAGTACCTCCCGCCAGCTCCCGACCAGCCCAAGTCACCGCTGTCGAAGCTTGGCTACGCCTTCCAGTTCGATGCCGGCCGTTATGCCCGCTATTTGCGCGGACGGTCGGAGCGGCAGGGCGTCAACCGCATCGAAGGCCGGATCATCGAGGTCGAGCAGGACCCCGAGAGCGGCTTCGTGACCGCGCTCAAGCTTGAGAGCGGGGCGCGCGTCGAAGGCGAGCTGTTCCTCGACTGCTCGGGCTTCCGCTCGCTTCTGCTGGGGCAGACGCTCGGCGTGCCCTTCGTGGACTGGAGCAAGTGGCTGCCCAACGACCGGGCCGTCGCGATCCCCTGCACGCTCGGCCCCAACCGCAAGCCGATCACCCGCGCGACGGCGCGTAGCTGCGGCTGGCAATGGAACATTCCGCTGCAGCACCGCGTCGGCAACGGCCACGTCTATTCGTCCGCGCACATCAGCGAGGACGAGGCGACCGCGGTGCTCCTAGCCAACCTCGAAGGTGAGCCGCTCGCGGCACCGAACCCACTGCGCTTCCTTGCCGGTCATCGAGCCCGTGTGTGGGAAAAAAACGTGATCGCTCTGGGCCTGGCCGGCGGGTTCCTCGAGCCGCTCGAGTCGACCTCGATCCACCTCGTCCAGTCGGGCATCGCTCGGCTGATGACCCTGTTCCCGACACGCGAATTCAAGCCGAGAGAGATCGAGCGCTACAACCAGATGACTCAGCAGGAATACGTCGACATCCGCGACTTCCTGGTGCTCCATTACAGCGCCACCGAGCGCGACGATTCCGAATACTGGAACTATTGCCGCAACATCGAGCCACCCGAAGGCCTGGCGGAGAAACTGGCGATGTTCCGCTCGTCCGGCCGGGTATTCCGCGAACATAACGAGCTGTTCACCGAAACCAGCTGGGAAGCGGTGCTGGTCGGCCAGGGCATCGTTGCTGACGGCTACCACCCAGCGGCTGACTTGCTGTCCGACGAGGAGACGCTGAAGCGCCTCGCCTCGATCCGCGGGACTGTCGCCCGCACGGTTGAGCAAATGCCAACGCAAGAGGAATTCCTCGCGGCCAACGGCGGAGCGATCGACCCGGCGCTGCGGCTGACTGCATGACCCTTCCTACCCCGAGGCCGATCGAGGAGATAGGCCCGGTCAGTGCGGACCGCTTCAACGCCGAGATCCGTCCCGCTTGCCAGCCGGTCGTCATGCGCGGCCTCGCTGCGGATTGGCCGGCGGTAGCGGAAGCGCGAAAGGGTGGCCGCGAAGCGGTCGACTACCTGTTATCCTTCGGTCCGGCGCGGCCGGTTTCGGGGATCATGGCCCCACCCGAGGTGGGAGGTCGGTTCTTCTACAACGAGGGCATGACCGGCCTCAACTTCACCAAGCACCAGGGAGAACTGGCAGCGTTCCTTGGCGAGTTGCTGAGCATTGCTGACGAGCCAGTGTCCAAGGCCATGGCCGTGCAGTCGGAGATCATCGAGGAAATCTTGCCGGGCTTTGTCGAGGCCCATCCGATGCCGCTCGCGCCGCGGGTGAAACCGCGCATCTGGCTAGGCAACCGCATCCGCGTGGCGCCGCACTACGATTTGATGGAAAACATCGCAGTGTGCCTAGCCGGGCGTCGGCGCTTCACCGTGTTCCCGCCCGAGCAGTTGCCCAACCTCTATCCCGGACCGTTCGAGCTGACCCCCGCCGGAACTCCCGTCTCCATAGTCGACCCGCTGGCGCCGGATCTTGATCGCTACCCGCGCTTCACCGAGGCCTGGGAGCACGCGCAGCAAGCGACGCTCGAGCCCGGCGACGCGCTCTACCTGCCTTACGCCTGGTGGCACGGGGTCGAGGCGCTTGAGCCGGTTTCGATCCTGGTCAATTACTGGTGGAATGAAGCCCCTGAGGGCAACGGCAGCGGCTACGACGCGCTACTCCACGCAATGCTCTCTTACCGCCACCTGCCTGCCGACGAGCGCCGCGTGTGGCGGATGATGTACGACCATTACATCTTCAGCGACGGCGATCCGGCCGCGCATCTACCGGCACACGCCAAGGGCATCATGGGACCGGCGAGCCCACGGTTGTTCGACCAGATGCGGCAGATCCTGCGGCGGATTTTCACGGGGTGATTGATCCTCCCCGAGCTTGTCTCGGGGAGGTGGCGCGCGCTGAAAGCGCGTGACGGAGGGGTAAGCGGAACAACACAACGCACCTCCACCATCCGCTGCGCGGACGGTCCCCCTCCCCGAGCAAGCTCGGGGAGGATCTAGAACTCCAGCTCCGTCGCCGTCCCGTCGTACTCTACCCAGCGGCTAGGCTCGCGAGCGAACACCGCGCCCACCCGCCCGTCACCATGAACGACCACGCCTACGCGGCGAGTGGCCGCCATTCCTGGAAAGCGCCCCACTCGCGCGCCGATCGTCAGCGTGCGCGCGGCATCGTTCCACACAAGCGGTATGCGGGCGAACTCGCCACGGCTGTAGCCCATGTCCTCGCCCTGGTCCTCGTAGAGCGAGAAGCTGCCGTCAGCTCCGGGAAAGACGTGGATGGTCAGCGGACCTTGCGGCTCCTCGCCGGTCGATTGGACATCGCGGCCCGTCGGAACAATTGAGCCAGCCTTCACGAACAGCGGCATCCGTTCGCGGGGTGCGGAGGCGGTGACCTCCTGCCCACCTTCCAGCCGGCGCCCACTTTCCGCCTCGAACCACCCAGCGCCAGCGGGAAGGTAGACCTTGCGTTCGCGAGCGGTGAACTCGCTGACCGGCGCAACCAGCAGGGCCGGGCCGAACAAGTACTCGTCGTCCACGTTCCACGCGCGGCGATCGCCCGGGAAACTCATCACCAACGGGCGCATGATCGTGCCGTCTTCGAACCAGGTCCCGGCGGCCAAAGTGTAGATGTAGGGCAGCAGGCGGTAGCGTAGGCGATGGTAGTAGGTGAGCCCCTCCAGCATCGCTGGATCGTCCTTGGCGATGATCGGGGTCTCGCGGAATGGGTACTCGCCGTGGCTGCGGAACAGCGGGCTGAAGGCGCCGAACTGGAACCAGCGCAGATAGAGTTCGCGCCATTCGGGCAGAGCCTCGGGCTGCTCCTTGCTGAAGCGTTCCTCCAGCGCGAAGCCGCCGATGTCGTGGGTCCAGTTGGGAATGCCCGAGATCGACAGATTGGCGCCCGCGCTGACCTGGTCGCGCAAGTCGTCCCACCGCGCCGCGACATCGCCCGACCACAGCGCAGCGGAGGCGCGTTGGATGCCGCCGAAGCCGCTGCGGGTGAGAATGAACGGCCGCCGGTCGGGCTGCGCGGCGCGCAGGCCCTCTGCCACGCCCTCGGCATGGGGCAGCGGGTAAGAATTGAAGATTGCCGCGCCCGGGGTGCCCGTGGCGGGGGAGGTCATCTGGAACGCACGCTCCTCGACCGAGAGGTTCGAATGCCAATCGGGCTCGGTCGCATCCATCCACCAGGCGTCGAAACCCTTGTCGACCAGCGCCTCGCGCATCTGGCGGAAATAGATGGCGCGCGCCTCGGGAGTGTAGGGATCGTAGAAGGTGTTGAGATAGCCAGGGCCGACCCAGTCCTTCTGTCCGGCCTCGAGCGGGCGCTGGTAAAGGAAGTTGCGCGCCGCCAGTTCCTTGCCGTTGGCGGTGTCGGGATAGAACTTGGGCCAGACCGAGATCATGATCCGGGCGTCTAGATCGTGGACTTGTTCGACCAGCGCTGCGGGATCGGGGAAGCGCTTGGGATCGAAAGTGTGGCTGCCCCACTGGTCCTCGGGCCAGTAGAACCAGTCCTGCACGATCGCATCTATCGGGATCTTCGCCTCGCGATACTGGCGCAGCACGCCGAGCAGTAGGTCCTGCGTCTCGTAGCGCTGGCGTGACTGCCAGAAGCCATAGGCCCAGCGCGGCATCATCGGCGCCTTGCCGGTCAGGCGGCGGTATCCGGCGACGAGGCCGTCCATGCTCGCACCGGAGACGACGTAGTAGTCGATCGCCTTGCCGGCCTCTGAGGCGAAGCTGACCGAGTGCCGATCCTCGGGCGGGAGCGGGTCGGCGTGGAACAGGGCGATGTAACCCTGGTTGGGCTCCCACTCGACGCGCAGGTTGACGGGTTTCCCGGCTTCGAGGTCGAGTTCGAAGTTGTGGTACCAGGGGTTCCAGTTCTGCCGCCAGCGGCTGAGGACTTCGCGGTCGTCGACGAAGACCTTGGCGTAGCTGGAGGAGTACAGGCGGAACTTGTGGGTTCCGCTCGCCTGGGGTGTAAAGCTGCCCGTCCAGACTACCCGTTGCGGCTGTGTGGCGTTGCCTTGGGTGTTCTGGCCCGTAGTTGCCGCGACGGTCGCGGCTTTCGCTTCCTCGGGCCAGCGCGCCTGGTCGCGGATGTACTGATAGTCGATGAGCGGTTCGGGCCGTGACAGGGCCAACCTTTCTCCGAGGAAGTAGTCGGCCTTCCAGTTGGCTTTGAGCAACTCATACGGCTCCGGATCGCCCACCCGCGTAATCGAGGCGTTGTCCCACAGGATGCCGTAGCCTCTGGTCGAGAGCAGGTAGGGCACCGCGATCGCCATGTTGTGCTGGGCGAGTTCGACGTCCTCGCCGTTGTAGTTCATCTGCCGGTTCTGGTGCTGGCCGAGGCCGTAGAGGCCCTCGTCGGTGCCGCGATTGAACTGCACTCGCGTGGCGAGCCAAGGCTGGCCTTCGACGGTGACGGGCGTCAGCATTCGCGCCGGGGCGTATTCGTCGAGCAGCGGTTCGCCGGCCGCGTTGTATACCGTCAGCCGCCCGTCGGAGAGCCCGACCTGGGCTCTCGCTTGAGGCATGGTAAGGCTGGCAGTCTTCGCGTCGTCTCGGAACTCAGGCTCACCATCGGCCTCATGCACGACCATCAGGCTTTGCGGAGCAGCTGACGGATCGTCCGCCACCGTCACCCGAAAGGTCCCATCGGCGTAGGCGAGGACGCGGACCTTCTCGCCCGCGTCGGTCGTCACCTCCATGCCGTGCGGGACCTGGCGGACGCTTCCGGCCGAGGCCGAGAGCGGCCAGAGGCACGCCAGTAGTGTTAGCGCTACAATTCCCCGTCCCATTGCGGCATCATGCCTTGAGAAAACGATCGGACAAGGGGGAAGTGATGCAGTGGACCCGCGCGCTCGGCTGGCTGGCCTCGCTTTGCCTGCTGTCACTCGCACTGCCGGCAGCCGCTCAGCCTGCGGGCAGCCCTGTCGCGAACCACGGCGCGCTGTCGGTCAAGGACGGCCAGATCGTCGACCAACACGGCGAACCTTTCGTGATGCGCGGCATGAGCCTGTTCTGGTCGCAATGGGCGCCGCAGTACTACACCGGCGAGACGATCGACTGGCTGGCCAAGGACTGGCAAGTCGACGTGGTCCGCGCGGCCATCGCGGCAGAAGGCAACGACGGCGCCCGCCAGCACTTCGACCGCGAGTTCGACAAGGCTAGCCGAGTGATCGACGCAGCAGTGGCGAACGGGCTCTACGTGATCGTCGACTGGCACGCGCACCATGCCTTTCCCGACGAGGCCGAAAAATTCCTCACCGCCATCGCCCGCAAATACGGCCACTTACCCAATCTGATCTACGAGACCTGGAACGAGCCTTTGCGCGACGGGGTCGACTGGTCGCGCGACGTGAAGCCCTATCATCTGCAGGTCATCGGCGCGATCCGGGCGATCGATCCCGACAACCTCGTGATCGCCGGCTCTCCGAGTTGGAGCCAGGACGTCGACAGCGCCGCCGCCGATCCGCTGCCGTTCACCAACACCGCCTATACGCTGCACTACTACGCCGGCACCCACCGCCAGGGCTTGCGCGACAAGGCCGACGTGGCGCTGGGCAAAGGGCTGGCGCTGCTGGTGACCGAGTTCGGCACCGTCGACGCGACGGGCGACGGACCGCTCGACTATGCCGAGAGCGAGCTGTGGTGGGACTGGGCCGAGCGCAATTGCGTCGGCTGGATGGCCTGGTCGATCGGCGACCGCGACGAGAGCAGCGCCTCGCTCAAGCCTGGAACCCCGGTTGCGGGCTGGGGCGAAAGCGACCTCACCGATTCCGGCAAGTTGCTGCGGCAGAAATTGCGTAGTGCAGCGGAGCGGAAAGCGGCTTGCCACGGTCCCGGAGCCAGCATACGGTAGCGCTAACAAGGCAAGCCGCGAATACAGCGGATGCTGAGGGGAGGAACGATGAACACGACAACGCGCAACAGCGTCAATGGGGCGCTTATCGGGGCGATCGTCGCAGTGGCGACGATTGGCGGCCTGCTGTTCGGTTACGACAGCGGCGCCGTGAACGGCACCCAGACCGGCCTCACGGCAGAATTCCATCTCACGTCCGCCGGGCTCGGCTTCACCGTCGGCTCGCTGCTGATCGGTTGCGCGGTCGGCGCGTTCTTTGCCGGGCGGCTGGCCGATGTCGTAGGCCGCCGGACGGTCATGATCTTCGCCGCGGGCCTGTTCGTGTTCGGCGCGCTGATCCAGGGCCTGACTGACATCCACACGCTGTTCGTCGCCGCGCGCTTCGCTGGCGGCATGGCGGTCGGCGCAGCGAGCGTGCTCTCGCCGCTCTACATCTCCGAAGTCGCCCCGGCCAACATCCGCGGGCGGCTGACAACGGTGCAGCAGGTGATGATCATCACCGGCCTGACCGCCGCGTTCGTGGTCAACTATTTCCTCGCCCAGGCGGCTGGCAGCTCGCTCGGCGAAGTCGCCGGACGCCCGGCCTGGCGCTGGATGTACCTGGCGCAGGCCGTCCCGGCCGTGGTGTTCCTGGTGGCGCTGTTCTTCATCCCGGAAAGCCCGCGCTACCTCGTCAGCCGCAAGCGCGTCGACGAAGCGCGCAAGGTGTTGACCAGCCTGTTCGGACCCGCGGAAGCGGACCGCAAGATTGGCGACATCCAGGCGAGCTTCTCGGCCGACCACCGCCCGAGCTTCCGCGACGTGGCGGCGCCGGGCACGGTGTTCCGCCCGATCGTCTGGGCTGGCATCATGCTGGCGACATTCCAGCAGTTC
Organism: Altererythrobacter sp. Root672; assembly: GCF_001427865.1. Taxonomy (NCBI): domain Bacteria; kingdom Pseudomonadati; phylum Pseudomonadota; class Alphaproteobacteria; order Sphingomonadales; family Erythrobacteraceae; genus Altererythrobacter; species Altererythrobacter sp. Root672. Next base: position 341,292 of record NZ_LMHH01000003.1, on the reverse strand, counting down.
GTCGGCATCAACATCATCTTCTACTACGGCGAAACGCTGTGGAAGCTGGCGGGCGTGTCGGAAGAAGTCGCGCTCGAACGCAACATCATTTCCGGCGTCGTTTCGATCGCGGCGGTGTTCGCGGCACTGCTGGTGATCGATAAAGTCGGGCGCAAGCCGCTGCTGCTGATCGGCTCGGTCGGCATGGCGGTGACGTTGGGCGCGATGACCTGGGCCTTCAGCACTGCCGGGCAGGACGCTGCGGGCAACCTGCAACTCAGCGAGATGGCCGGGCTTACCGCGCTCGCCGCCGCCAACCTCTATGTAATTTTCTTCAACTTCAGCTGGGGCCCGGTGATGTGGGTCATGCTCGGCGAGATGTTCCCCAACCAGATGCGCGGTTCGGCGCTGGCGGTGGCGGGTCTCGCCCAGTGGGGTGCCAACTACCTCGTTGTGCAGAGCTTCCCGGCGATGGCCGATGGCCTGGGCCTCGCGGGGACTTACGCGCTCTACACCGTGGCGGCCGCCGTCAGCATCTTCCTGGTCCGGTCCTTCATCAACGAGACCAAGGGCAAGGAACTGGAGGAGATGGAGGGCTGATCCACCTGGGGGGGAACTTGGCTGGATCGCACTCCGGCCGGCGGTGGCGCAAGCTGCCGCCGGCCCTTACGTTCAAGGGTCCCCTATGAGCCCTGCTGAAAAGACCCCAGTCCGCGTGGTCGTCCTTGGCGGCGGCACCGCCGGATGGATGAGCGCAGCAGCGCTCGCTCGCCTGCTTGGCGACCTGGTCGAAGTCGAGCTGGTCGAGAGCGAGGACATCGGCATCGTCGGCGTAGGCGAAGCTACGCTGCCGCATATTCGCGGGTTCGTCGAACGGCTCGGGATCGACGAAGCGGCGTTCATGAAAGCGACCCACGCCACCTACAAGCTCGGCATCGACTTCCGCGATTTCGGCAAGATCGGCGAAAGCTACATCCACCCGTTCGGCAGCTTCGGCGAGGAAGTGGCCGGGGTGGGCTTCCACCACTACTGGCTCGAACTGCAGCGGCAGGGGATGGCCGACCCGCTCGGCTCCTACTCGCTGGCGGTCGAGGCCGCGCTCGCCAACAAGTTCGCGCCTCCGGCACAGGACACCAGCCTCGCCTCGTCATACGGCTATGCCTACCAGTTCGACGCCACGCTGTTCGGACCATTCATGCGCGAATTCGGCCTCGGCATCGGGGTCAAGCGCACCGAGGGCAAAGTGATCGAAGTGCGGCAGGACGCGGAGAGCGGGGACGTGACCACGCTCGTGCTCGAAGATGGGCGCGAGATCTCGGGCGACTTGTTCATCGACTGCTCGGGCTTCCGCTCGCTCATGCTTGGGCAGACGCTGGGCGAAGAGTGGGAGGACTGGACCCCCTGGCTCCCGTGCGACCGCGCAGCGGCCATGCCGTGCGACCACGTGACCGAGGAGATCGAGCCCTACACCCGGGCCATCGCACGCCCCGCCGGATGGCAATGGCGCATCCCGCTGCAGCACCGCATCGGCAACGGCTATGTCTTCTCGAGCGCGTTCATCTCCGAGGACGAGGCCTGCGAATTCCTGCTCGCGAATGTCGAAGGCACGCCGCGCGCCGAGCCGCGCCTGCTGCGCTTCAAGGCCGGCCGCCGGCGCCATTCGTGGAACCGCAACGTCATCGCGGTCGGGCTCGCCAGCGGGTTCCTCGAACCGCTCGAATCCACCTCGATCTATCTCGCGCAGATGGCGATCACTTACCTGATCGAGCTGTTCCCGCTCGGCGGCAAAGCCGATGCCCGCGACCGCGCCGAGTTCAACCGGCTGGTGGACATGGAATACGATCGCGTGCGCGACTTCCTGATCCTCCACTACCACGCCACCACGCGCGACGATTCCGAGTTCTGGAACCACGTCCGCACGATGAAGGTGCCCGACACGCTGGCGAGCAAGATGGAACTGTGGCGCGAAACCGCCCGGGTGGAGAAATACTCCGACGGCTTGTTCTACGATGCCAGCTGGATTGCGGTCTATCTCGGCCAAGGCGTGGTGCCTGACCGCTACGATCCGCGCGTCGGCATTCCCGATCCGGCGCGCGTCGCTCGGGCGATGGGTTCGCTCCAGGGAGCGATCCGCAGCGAGGTCGCGGCGATGCCTGGCCACCGCGAATACCTGACGGCCGCACGCGAACGCCTGGCGGAGCCGCTGTGAACGGCCCGCGCGAATTGCCTCGGCGCGTGGTCGTCGCGGGGGATGGCCAGCTTGGCGCCCTGACCGCCGTGGCTCTGCGCAAAGCTCTTCCGAGTACCGAGGTGCTGGTCATCGGCACGCCGCCCGATCCGGCGGCCCTGGCCGACCGTGCGCCCACCGCTCTGCCGTTCACCAACCGGCTGCATGACCGGCTGGGGATCGAGGAAGACAGGCTGGTGCGCGAAGCCGGGGCCAGCCACCGTCTCGTCGTCCGCTATCTCGGCTGGGGCGGAGCGGGGCACGAAGGGCTCGCGCCTTACGGTGCGGCGATCGACCCCAAGCTCAAGACCGGCTTCGCCCGCGCCTGGGGCGGGGGGCCGCGCAACGCTTCGACCGAAGCGCCACCGGGCTCGCTGGCCGAAGTGCTGGCGGCCGAGGGCCGGTTCCAGCCGCCTTCGGGCGAGGCGAACTCGCCGCTAGCCGATCTCGACTATGCGCTGCGCTGGAACGTGCCGGCCTATCGCGACCTGCTGGTACGCGAGGCCCAGCGCCTGGGCGTGCAGTACGTAAAGGGTGCGATCGGTGCGGTACGGCCCGATGGGAATGGCGGGATCGCAGCGGTCGCGATCGAGAACGTGGGAACGTTCGAGGCCGACTTGTTCGTCGACTGCACGGGACCTGCCGCTTCGCTGCTGTCGCAATTGCCGGACGCGGTGCGCGAAGACTGGAGTGCGTCGCTTCCGATCAGAGCTCTGCTTTTCGGCAAGCCGGGTGCGGCACGGCTCGATCTTGAGGACCGCATATCGATTTCATCGGTCGGCTGGCTGTCGGAACTTTCCGGCCGTGACGGACATCAGGCGATGCTGGCGATGACCAAAGAAACCACGCAGGACGCGGCCTTTGCCGCGCTTCCCGCCGAGCCGGGAAATGCCGTCCCGCTCGACCCCGGCTGTGCCACGGCGCCGTGGCTCGGCAATGTCGTCGCGCTGGGCGATGCAGCCGCGCACTTCGAACCGCTGGCCTGGCTCAACCTCGACCTAGCGCATCGCCAGCTGGCCCTGTTGCTGGAACTGCTGCCCGGACAGGTGCCCGATCCACGCGAGCGTGACGAGTTCAATCGCCGCGCGGGGCTGATGGCTGCGCGAGCGCGTGACATACTCGGCGCGCACTATGCCGCACCTGGGGCGGTCCAACTTGGCTCGCTGGCCCGTTCGAGTGAACTGAACCTCGAACTTGATCAATATCGCCGGCGCGGCCGGTTGCCGTTTTTCGAGGAAGCGCCGCTGATGGTGCAGGAAACCTCGGCCTTGTTCCATGCACTTGGGCATCCCTCGGGAGAGGGCGTGCTAGCCCAGGCAGCCGACCCGCGCGAAGGCGATGCAGCGCGTGCGGCCTTCGCGGCAAAGGCGCAGGCGGCGCTGGCGGCAGTACCGCCTTATGGGGCATGGATGAAGCAGGCGCTGCAGAGCTAGATCCTCCCCGAGCTTGCTCGGGGAGGGGGACCGTTCCGCGAAGCGGAATGGTGGAGGGGCACTCGCGTTCTTCCGCTTACCCCTCCGTCACACGCCTCCAGCGCGTGCCACCTCCCCGAGACGAGCTCGGGGAGGATCTAGTCAACGCCCGCCTGAACTCCCCTCGCCCGCCAGCTCAGCTACCATCGAAGCGTAAGGCGCCGAGTGATCGCGCTCTGGAATCGCGCCACGCCGCATCACCGTCCAACCCGCCAGGCGCTGACCATGCTCGGCCGCCACCGCGGGCTCGAACCCATGCAGCCGCGCCGAGAGATAGCCCGCATCGAACGCGTCACCGGCTCCGCTGGTATCGAGCGGATGCAACTGCAGCTCAGGCTCCTTGATCGAACCGTCTGGCAACATCACGCCCGCGGAGCCCAGCTTCAGGACCGGCTCCCTACACCCGCATTCGCGCCAGTGTTCGAGTATCGCCGCCGCATCGCCGGGCATGCCGTTGCGCTTCTCGTCATCCAGCGAGGGGAGACCGAAATCTGCCACGCTCGCTGCGCGATTTCGCCACACGCTGGCCGCTTCCTGGCTCTCCCACAGGCGCGGACGATAGTTACCGTCGAACGCCACCTTGCCCCCGCGTTCGCGCACTTCTCGAGCGAGGCCAAGCACCGCCTCGCGACCCTCTTCGGGCAGGATCGCGAGCGAAATGAGCGAGAAGAAAAACAGGTCCGCCGTCGACGCCGCGACCACCGCCCGGTCTATCCCCGGCGCGTTGAACATGCTCCGGGCCGCGCTCTGGCCGCGCCAGTAGTGAAAGCTGCGCTCCCCCTGTTCGTCGGTGTCGATGCAATAGAGGCCGGTCGTCAGCTCGGGCACGCCGAGGACGAGCGAGACATCCAGCCCCTCCCGCCCCCAGGCCGCGCGCATGAAGCCCGCAAAGGGATCTCCGCCAAGTGCAGTGACATAGCTGACCTCGAGCCCCAGCCGCGTCAGGTGCAGCGCAACGTTGAGCGTATCGCCGCCATAGTAGATGTTCCACCGCCCCTGGTGCGGCGTCAGTTCGACCATCGCCTCCCCGAGACAGACGACGCGAAATCCGTTTTCCACCCCCCCGGTCATGTCACCAGTTCCACAAGGTGCCGTCTTCCAGCCGGGCGACCGGAAGACAGGCGGGATCGTAGGGGTATTTGGCGGCCAGCGTCTCGTCGATCTCGACCCCGTGGCCCGGCGTTTCGCCGCAATGGAGGAAGCCGTCCTCGAAGCGGTAGTCGTGCGGGAAGACCGCGTCGGTCTCGTCAGTGTGGCGCATGTATTCCTGGATGCCGAAGTTGGGCACCCAGGTGTCGAAGTGCAGCGCCGCGCCCATGCACACCGGGGAGTTGTCCGTCGCACCATGGCTGCCGGTGCGGACCTGGTAGAGCGAGGCGAGGTCGGCGATGCGCCGCAGATGCGTGATCCCGCCAGCGTGGACCACGGTGCAGCGGATGTAGTCGATCAGCTGCTCTTCGATCAGCTGCTTGCAGTCCCAGATCGTGTTGAACACCTCTCCCACCGCGAGCGGCGTGGTGGTGTGGCGGCGGATGTGGCGGAACGCTTCCTGGTTTTCCGCCGGGGTCGCATCTTCCATCCAGAACAGGCGGTACGGCTCCAACGCCTTGCCCAGCTGCGCCGCCTCGTTGGGGGTCAGCCGGTGGTGGACGTCGTGCAGCAGTTCGCGCTCGTTGCCGTAAGTGTCGCGCAGCTTCTCGAACAGCTTGGGCGCGAAGTTGAGGTACTTGGGCGTATCCCACACGGTGTTGGTCGGCAGGCGCGCATCGGCGGGTTCGTAGTGCATGTCGCCCCGGCCGACGCCATAGGCCTTGTCGATCCCGGGAATGCCGCTCTGTGCGCGGATCGCCTTGTAGCCCATGTCGATATACTTGCCGACGGCGTCGACGGTCTCTTCAAGGTCGCGCCCATTGGCGTGGCCGTAGACCAGCACCCGGTCGCGGCTGCGCCCGCCGAGCAGCTGGTAGAGCGGCATGCCGGCCATCTTGGCCTTGATGTCCCACAGCGCCGTATCGACCGCCGCGATCGCGCTCATCGTCACCGGCCCGCGCCGCCAGTAAGCGCCGCGATAGAGGTACTGCCAGATGTCCTCGATGCGCTGCGGGTCCATCCCGATCAGGCAGGGGACCACGTGGTCGGCCAAGTAGGAGGCGACCGAAAGCTCGCGCCCATTGAGCGTCGCATCGCCGATTCCGGTAACACCTTGATCTGTTTCGATCTTCAGAGTCACGAAGTTGCGGCCAGGGCACGTAACGATAACCCTTGCCGATGTGATCTTCATCTCGGAATCTCCTCTCCCGTTAGCGCTAACATTGCGATAAGGAAGCAAAAAATACAAGCTGGAGGAGAGTGAACCTGCCCCGTAAGCTCGAATTGCACCCAGATCGCCTGTTGCCGGCCGAGCCCGGCGTGAGGGCGCTGGCGCGTGAACTTTACGCTGAAGTCGCCGGCCTGCCGATCATCAGCCCGCATGGTCATACCGACCCATCGTGGTTTGCCGGCAACGAAGCGTTCGGCAACGCCAGCGAGCTGTTGCTGGTGCCCGACCACTACCTGTTCCGCATGCTCTATTCGCAAGGCGTGCGGCTGGAGGACCTGGGCATTGGCGGCCATGCGGCGGACCCACGCGCGGCCTGGCGCATCCTGGCCGAACGCTACCACCTGTTCCGCGGCACGCCTTCGCGCACCTGGCTCGACTGGGTCTTTGCCGAAGTGTTCGGGCTGGAAGTGCAGTTCGAGGGCGAGACGGCGGACCTCTACTTCGACACGATCACCGATGCGCTGCAGACCGACGCCTTCCGCCCGCGCGCGCTGTTCGAGCGGTTCGGCATCGAAGTCATCGCCACCACCGAAAGCCCGCTCGACACGCTCGAACACCACCAGGCGATCCGCGAGAGCGGCTGGGGCGGGCGCGTCATCACGGCTTATCGCCCCGACCCGGTGATCGATCCCGACTTCGAAGGCTTCCAGGCGAACCTCGACCGCCTGTCGCTACTGACCGGAGAAGACTGCCGCAACTGGACCGGTTACCTCGCGGCTCACCGCAAGCGGCGGGCCTTCTTCGCACAGATGGGCGCGACCGGCACCGACCACGGTCACCCTTCCGCCCAGACTGCGAACCTCTCCCCCGCCGAGGCCGAGCGCCTGTTCCGCCGTGTCTCGACAGGTGGCCATGCTCCGGCGGAGGCCGAGCTATTCCGCGCGCAGATGCTGACCGAGATGGCGGCGATGAGCCTCGACGATGGCTTGGTGATGCAGATCCACCCTGGCAGCTTCCGCAACCACAACCGCCAGCTGTTCGAGAAGTTCGGGCGAGACAAGGGCGCCGACATCCCCATGCGCACCGACTACGTCCACGCGCTCAAGCCCTTGCTCGACCGCTTCGGCAACGAGCGCGACTTTACGCTGATCGTGTTCACCCTCGACGAGAGCAGCTACGCCCGCGAACTGGCGCCGTTGGCCGGGCATTACCCTTGTCTCAGGCTCGGCCCGGCATGGTGGTTCCACGACAGCCCCGAAGGCATGCGCCGCTTCCGCCGCATGACCACCGAGACCGCCGGGTTCCACAACACCGTCGGCTTCAACGACGATACGCGCGCGTTCCTCTCGATCCCGGCCCGGCACGACGTCGCCCGGCGGATCGACTGCGGTTTCCTGGCGGAGCTGGTGGCCGAGCATCGCATTGAAGACTGGGAAGCGGCCGAACTGGCGCGGGCGCTGACATACGATCTCGCGAAAGGAGCGTACAAGCTGTGAGCGAGACCGCAACGGAGGGGAGAATGAGGCTTTCGGCTACAAGTCTCGACCACGTCCCACCCGGCATCGCGCGCTATTCTTACGAGCGCGCGGCGCAGGAGATCGGCATAGTCCACTTCGGCCTCGGCGCGTTCCACCGCGCGCACCAGGCCTGGTATACCGACTTGTGCATGGACGCCGGCGAGCGCGGCTGGGCGATCTCGGGCGTTTCGCTCCGCTCGCCCACTGTCGCCGAGCAGCTCAATCCGCAGGACGGCCTCTACACCCTGACCGAACGTAGCGGCGATGACAGCGAGACGCGCGTGATCGGAGCGGTGCGCGAGGTGCTGGTCGCGGCGCAAGAGCCGGAGAAGGTCATCGCCCGCCTCGGCTCGCAGTCCGTGAGCATCGTCAGCTTCACCGTGACCGAGAAAGGCTACGCCCGCCGGCCCGGCGGATCGCTCGACTTGGCGGCGGCTGAGGCGAGCTTCTACCCCTTGCTGACCCAAGGGTTGCGGCTCCGGCGTGAGCACGACCTTCCCGGCCTGACGTTGGTGTCATGCGACAACCTCCCGGCCAATGGCCGCGAACTGGAACGACTGTTCGGCGAATGGCTCGCCGAACGGGCCCCGGACCTCGCCGCCTGGGTCGCTGCGGAGTGCGCCTTCCCCAGCACCATGGTCGACCGGATCGTCCCGGCCACGACCCCCGCCGACATCGACTGGCTCGAAGGTCAGCTCGGCGTGCGCGACGAGGGCGCGATCTTCACCGAGCGCTTCAGCCAGTGGGTGATCGAAGACCGCTTCGCCGGTCCCCGACCCCGCTGGGAACGACACGGCGCCCAACTCGTCCGCGACGTGGAGCCTTACGAAACCGCCAAGCTTCGCATGCTCAACGGCGCGCATTCGGCGCTCGCCTATTGCGGCCTCGAGCTCGGTTATGAATTCGTCCACGAGGCCATCGCCGATCCCATGCTGCGCGGGCTGGTGGAACGCTTGATGCGGCAGGAAGCGGCAACCAGTTTGTCACCGGCTCCAGGGCAGGACCTGGAAGCCTATGCCGACGCGCTAATCGCCCGCTTTGCCGACCCGGCGCTCAACCATCGCCTGATCCAGATCGCGATGGATGGCAGCCAGAAGATCCCGCAGCGTTGGCTCGAAACGCTCGCCTATCACCAGCGGCGCGGGGCGCCTTGTCCAGCGTTGATCGAAGCCCTCGCCGCCTGGCTCAAGCATGTCCGGGGGGACCGCAGGCCGGTAGATGACCCCATGGCCACCCAGCTGGTCACGCTATGGGCGAATACCGGTTCAAGCGGGATCGCGGCGGCCTTGTTCGGACCCCAGGGCCTGTTCGCGCAGACCTGGCAGGGCGACGAAGCCACGCTCGCTCGCCTGACTCGACGGCTCGGGTAGGCGACCAGCAAAAGCCCCCCTCCCGTTCGTGGTGAGCTTGTCGAACCACGCAGGCGCCGCTCTAGCGCCCTTCGACAGGCTCAGGACGAACGGAGTGGAGTTGCCTGATCCCGTTCGCTGGGTGCCGCCACATCCGCGCTGGGGATGGGCTTCTCTTGGCCTAAAGCAAGCGCGCGGCCCACGAGGATCAGCGCCGGTCCATCACCAAGCGCTGTCCGGGCCGCGAGCGGAAGCAGGTCCAGGCGGGTGGTGAAGTGGCGTTCCTCCTCAAGGCTGGCGTTCTCGACCAACGCGACCGGCGTGTCGGGCGCGAGCCCGGCTTCGATCAACTGCTTCGAGACGACCGGCGCCGCAGCCTTGCCCATGTAGATCGCCAGCGTCGCCTGGGGATCGGCGAGCGCCTGCCAATCGAGATCGAGTTCCTCGCCCGCCCGCGCGTGCGCGGTGACGAAAGTCAGGCGCCGGGCGAGGCCGCGCAGGGTCAGCGAGAGACCCAGGCCTGCCGCTGCCGCGCTCGCCGCGGTGACGCCGGGACAGATCCGCACCGCCACCCCGGCAGCGCGGCAAGCCTCAAGCTCCTCGGTCGAGCGGCCGAAGATCGACGGATCGCCGCCCTTGAGCCGCACCACCCGCTCACCAGCCAAAGCCGCTTCGACGATCAGCATGTCGATGGTCTTCTGATCCTTCGAGTGCCGGCCAGATCGCTTGCCGACCGAAACCAGCCTGGTCCCGCGTGGCACGAGGTCCAGCACGCCAGGGCCGACGAGTGCGTCGTAGAAGATCACGCTCGCGCTCCGCATCAGCCGTTCGGCCTTGCGCGTCAGCAGCTCTGGGTCGCCCGGCCCCGCGCCGACCAGCCACACCATTCCGGGCTCAAAGTCAGGATCACGCATGGGCTGCTTCCTTGGTTTCGCCGATCAGGCGCTGGATCGCCGGCTTGCACGAGCCGCAGTTGGTCCCTGCAGACAGCGCTTTGCCGACAGCCTCGACGCTGATCAGGCCCTGGCTTCCGATGGCCTCGACGATGGTCTTCATGCCGACGTCGAAGCACACGCAGACGATCGGCCCGCGATCGGCTTGCGGCGTTGCCGGGCGGCCAGCGAGCAACTCGACCGAGCTCGCCGTCTCGGCGGCGGCAAGCTGGGCGATCAGCCATTCGCGATCGGGCAGGCGGCCTGCACTGCTGACGAATAGCGCGGCGCTCAGGCGACCATTGCCGTCGAGCACCGCCGCCCGCCATCCGCCGCGTGCACGGTCGAGGCTCTCGATCCGCTGGCCACCCGCGAGCAGATTGCCGAGCGTAACATCGGGCTCGCCGTTTCCGGCCAGTTCGACCAGCCAACCTTGCCCGACTTTGACCTTGGTGAAGTAGTCCGCGCCGATCGGTTCGGGCACCTCGCGCGCGATCAGGAAGCCGCGCCATTCGACCGCCAGCTTCTCGAGCCGCGCCGGAGTGGACTTGAAGCCCGGCTGCCCTGAGTGCGGATCGACCAGCGGACGCGGCAGCAAGCCGGTTCGTCCACCGCTCGACTGGCGGTCGGTCCAATGGATCGGAGTGAAGATCTCGCCACGGCGCTGGCCTTCGCTGATGACCGCGCGGAACACGCTTTCGCCCTGCGGAGTGGCCACGCGGACAAGGTCACCGTCGCCAATTCCCTGCTGCTCCGCGTCGAGGAAGTGGATCTCGACTTGCGGCTCGCGCCGGTGCTGCGACAGCCTGGGTGAGAGTCCGGTGCGGGTCATCGTGTGCCACTGGTCGCGATAGCGGCCGGTGTTGAGCGTGAGCGGCCACTTGGCCAAAGCCGGGTCGAGCTCGCGCTGCTCGACTGCGATCAGCCGCGCCTTACCGTCCGGGGTGGAGAAGCGGCCTTCCGCAAACGGAGCGCCACCCCAACGGGTCGGCTCCATGGCATCGTATTCGCGATTGGTGATAGCGCCATGGAAGCCAATGTCGAACTTGCGCTTGCCCTCGTTGCGATAGGCGGAAAGGCGGGCGTGCTCGCGATAGATATCCGCGGCGTTTTCGTATGCGAAGGCATCGCGCCAGCCCATCGCGCGGGCGACCTGGGTGACGATCCACCAATCGGGCTTGGCCTCCCCAGGCGCCGGCATCAGTGCGCGCTGGCGGCTGATCAGGCGCTCGCTGTTGGTGACCGTGCCGTCCTTCTCGCCCCAGCCCACGGCGGGGAGCTTCACATCGGCGAAGCGCGAGGTGTCGGTATCGCCGATGCAATCGGACACGACGACGAACGGACACAGGGCCAGCGCCTCGCGCACTTGCGCGGCATCGGGCAGCGAGACCGCCGGGTTGGTCGCCATGACCCATAGCGCCTTGACCCGCCCCTCGCGGATCGAGCGGAACAGGTCGACCGCCTTGAGGCCGGGCTTCTCGGCCATGCGCGGGGCGGCCCAGAAGCGCTTAACTTCTGCGACGTTTTCGGGTGCAAAGTCGCGGTGCGCCGCCAGGGTGGAGGCGAGCCCGCCGACCTCGCGCCCTCCCATCGCGTTGGGCTGGCCAGTGATCGAGAATGGCGCCGCGCCCGGCTTGCCGATGCGTCCGGTGGCGAGGTGGACGTTGACGATGGCGTTGACCTGGTCGGTGCCGCGGATCGACTGGTTGATGCCCTGGCTGAACAGCGTGACCGTGCGCGGGTTGGCCGCGAACAGCTCGAAGAAGCGCTTGAGATCGAGCGGGGCGAGGTCGCAAGTGCGAGCGGTGGACCATAAGTCGGACCCTTCGCCGAGCGCACTCCAGAAATCGTCGGGGGTCGCGACGTGTTGGGCCAGGAAGGCTTCGTCCAGCACGCCCGCGTCGCGGCAATAGGCGAGCAGCCCGTTCATCAGCGCGACGTCAGTGCCGGGACGAAGCTGGAGGTGGAGGTCGGCTTCCTCGCAAGTCTCGGTCCGGCGCGGGTCGATGACCACGACCTTGGTGCCGCGCAGGAGGCGGGCGGCCATGATCCGCTGGTAAACCACCGGGTGGCACCAGGCGGTGTTCGAGCCGACGAGCACCACGAGGTCGGCTTTGTCGAGATCTTCGTAAGTGGCAGGGACCACGTCCTCGCCGAAAGCGCGGGTGTACCCGGCGACGGCGCTCGACATGCACAGGCGCGAATTGGTGTCGATGTTGGCCGAGCCGATGAAGCCTTTCATCAGCTTGTTCGCGACGTAGTAGTCCTCGGTCAGCAGCTGGCCGGAAACGTAGAAGGCGACGCTGTCCGGGCCGTGACGCTCGATGGTCTCGGCAAAGGTGCGGGCGACTTGGCGGATCGCCTTGTCCCAGCTTGCACGCTTGCCCTTGATCTCCGGGTAGAGCAGCCGCCCTTCGAGGCCGACCGTTTCGCCAAGGTGCGTGCCCTTGGAGCAGAGCTTGCCGCGATTGGCAGGGTGCTCGGCGTCTCCGGCGATGGTGACCTCACGCTCGCCGGTGACCGTGGCCTTGATTCCGCAGCCGACACCGCAATAGGCGCAGGTGGTGCGAATGGGCTGCATGATCGTCAGGCTGCCTTCCTCTGGGCCGGCGTCGGCGGCACCACCGCTTCTCGCAGCAAGTAGATCCGCCCAGCATCGACCTTGACCGGGATCGTCGGCACGCAACCTTCGTCATCCCCCAGCGCCTCGCCGCTCCGCAGCGAGATGCGCCAGTTGTGCAGCGGGCAGGTCACGCTGTCGCCGTGGACGATGCCCTGGCTCAGCGGACCCTGTTTGTGCGGGCACTTGTTGACCAGCGCGTAGAACTCGCCGCGCATCGTGTGGAACACCGCGATCTCCTCGCCGCCGATCACCGGCAGGGTCGCCGCCATGCCCGGTTCGATCTGGGTGACCGGGCCGATATCGAGCCATTTGGCCTGCATGTTACGCATACTCCGTGAGGGCCGGACGGATCGTGGCAAGGTGCTGGTGGAGATCACTGCGATCGCCACTGGCGCGCTTGGCCCAGGGATCGTTCTGCATGAACTTCTGCGATTGGCGGAACCGCGCGGCGAGGCGGCGGACCGTGTCGGGATCGTCGAACATCTGCGCCTTGATCCACTCGAGGCCCTTGCGCTCGAGCCACGGGGCGGTGCGCTCGAGGTAGTGCGCATCCTCGCGGTAGAGCTGGATGAAGGCGGCGCAGTGTTCCATCACCTCTTCCTCGGTGCCGACCTTGCACAGCAGGTCGGTGGCGCGGACCTTGATCCCGCCATTGCCGCCGATGTGCAGCTCGTAGCCGCTATCGACGCAGACCACGCCGAAGTCCTTGATCGTCGCCTCGGCGCAGTTCCTCGGGCAGCCGCTGACCGCGATCTTGAACTTGTGCGGCATCCAGCTGCCCCAGGTCATCTGCTCGATCTTGACCCCGAGACCGGTCGAATCCTGGGTGCCGAAGCGGCACCACTCGCTGCCGACGCAAGTCTTCACCGTGCGCAGCGACTTGCCGTAGGCGTGGCCCGAGACCATCCCGGCGGCGTTGAGGTCGGCCCAGACCGCGGGAAGGTCCTCCTTCTTGATCCCGAAGATGTCGAGCCGCTGGCCGCCGGTGACCTTGACCATCGGTGCGTCATACTTCTCGACCACATCGGCGATCGCCCGCAACTCGCGCGGATTGGTGAGGCCGCCCCACATGCGCGGCACCACCGAGTAGGTGCCGTCCTTCTGGATGTTGGCGTGGAGGCGCTCGTTGACGAAGCGGCTCTTTTGGTCGTCCTCGTACTCGCCGGGCCAGGCGCACAGCAGGTAGTAGTTGAGCGCCGGGCGGCACGAGGCGCAGCCGTCGGGCGTGGTCCAATGCAATTCCTGCATGACCTGCGGCATCGCCCGCAGCTCTTTCTCCACGATCAGGCGCCGCGCGTCGTCGTGAGTGAAGCTGGTGCACTTGCACAGCGTCTTGGCGCCCGCCTGGACCTCGTCACCGAGGGTCAGCGCCAGCAGGCTTTCGACGAGGCCGGTGCACGAACCGCAGCTGGCCGAGGCCTTGCACTGCGAGCGGACCGCATCGAGGCTGCAGGCCCCGGCGCGGATGGTATCGACGACCTTGCCCTTGGATACGCCGTTGCAGCCGCAGATTTCTGCGTCGTCCGAGAGGGCGGCAACGGCGGCGTTAGGGTCCGCGTTGGCGCCCCCGCCGAGTGCGAAGGCCTGGCCGAAGATCAGACCGTCGCGGATCTCGGAGATGTCCTCCGCCTTCTTGAGCAGGTCGAAGTACCAGTTCCCGTCGGCGGTATCGCCGTAGAGCACCGCGCCGACGATCTTGTCGTCCTTGAGCACCACCCGCTTGTAGACCCCGCGTGCGGCGTCGCGCATGACGATGTCCTCGGCCCCGTCTCCGCCGGAGAAATCACCGGCCGAAAACACGTCGATTCCGGAAACCTTAAGTTTGGTTGAGGTTACCGATCCCTGGTACCCGCTGGGCGTGCCGGTGAGGTGATCGGCGAGCGAACGGCACATCTCCCATAGCGGCGCGACGAGGCCGTAACACAGCCCCCGGTGTTGCACGCATTCGCCGACCGCAAGCACGTTAGCGTCGGACGTAACCATGTGATCGTCGACCATAACCCCGCGTTCGCAGTCGAGCCCGGCGGTCTTGGCGAGCATGGTCGAGGGGCGGATGCCGACCGCCATGACCACGATGTCGGCTGGGATCTCTTGCCCGTCCTTCAGCCGCACTCCGGCGACGTGGCCGTCCTTTTCGATGATCTCCTGCGTGTCGGCACCGGTCAGGATCGTCTGGCCGCGGCGTTCGAGTTCGGTCTTGAGCAGCCACCCGGCGGCTTCATCGAGCTGGCGCTCCATCAGCGTCGGCATGAGGTGGATCACGGTGACCTTCATGCCGCGGAGCGAAAGGCCATGCGCTGCCTCGAGCCCGAGCAGACCGCCGCCGATCACCACGGCGTTGCCGCCCTGCCCTGCCGCGGCGAGCATCTTATCGACGTCATCGAGGTCTCGGAAAGTCACCACGCCGGGAAGGTCGCGGCCTGCTACGGGAATGATGAACGGATCCGAGCCGGTCGCGATCAGCAGTTTGTCGTAAGGCTCCGCCCGGCCTGAGCGGCTGACCACGGTCTGGCGCTCGCGGTCGATGTGATCGACAGGGTCGCCGCCGACCAGCTCGATGCCGTTCTCGGCGTACCATTCGGCGGTGTTGAGGACGATCTCATCGAAGGTCTTCTCGCCCGCCAGCACCGGCGAGAGCATGATGCGGTTGTAGTTCACTCGCGGCTCGGCGCCGAAGATGGTGATGTCGAACCGCTCTGGGTCCCGCGCCAGGATCTCCTCGACCGCGCGGCAGCCGGCCATGCCGTTGCCTATGACGACCAGTTTCTCCCTCAAGGCGCTGGCCTTGTCGAAGCTCGTGGGTGCGTTCACTCGTCAGACCCCTTCGGACCGATCGCGCACACAAAAAAGCCGCCAAGTCGTGCCCTTTCGGGGAGACTGGCGGCGCCATTGCCACGCGATGTTGATTTAGGACGGTTCGGCCTGGGTTCGTCCGTCAGTGGACGAGGCCGGTTCCGCTTGAGCCATGCTTACCTGATTCGCGCGATTCCGGGCAAGCGATTTTTGCACTGCAGCATAAAATCCTCTCCGAGCTTGTCTCGGGGAGGTGGCGCGCTCCGCAGGAGCGTGACGGAGGGGTAGGCGGAAGTGTGCCACACCCCTCCACCATTCGCTGCGCGAACGGTCCCCCTCCCCGAGCAAGCTCGGGGAGGATTTGGATCAGATGCGAGCGCCCTGCAACGCGGCACCCCAAGTCGTCCGCCAGCGGCCCTTGACCGCGGTAAGCCCGGCCAGCGCCACCAGCGCGAGGCCGGCGAAGATCAGGAACCCGGCCGAGGAGCTGCCGGTCAGCTTCTGGGCAAACCCAAGCGAGGAGGCGAGGTAGAACCCGCCGACCCCGCCGGCGAACCCGACCAGGCCGGTCATCACGCCGATCTCGTTACGGAACCGCTGCGGCACTAGCTGGAAAACCGCACCATTGCCGATCCCGAGCGTACCCATGACCACCACGAACAGCGCAAGGGCCAGCGGCAGCGTGGCGGGATTGGTGCTGATCACCGTAAGCACGATCGCCGCAACGATGTAGACCACCGTGAGCGTCTTGATCCCGCCGAACCGGTCAGCCATCGCCCCACCGAACGGACGGACGAGCGAGCCGGTGAACACGCAGGCGGCGGTGCAGTAACCTGCGATCACCGGCGACAGGCCGAAGTTGTCGGTGAACCAGATCGACAACGAGTTCGACAGGCCGACGAAACCACCGAAAGTCACGCCGTAGAACAGCATGAACCACCAGGCGTCCTTGTCCTTGAGCACTTCGCCATAGGCTGCGAGCGGCTTCGGCGCGGGCTGGTCGGGGCTGTCCTTGGCTATCACGAGGTAGACCACGAAGATTGCCACCAGCGGGATCACCGCCAGGCCGAGAACCGCGTTCCAGCCGAACAGCTTGGCCAGGCCCGGAGCGAACAGCGCCGCGAGGACCGTACCCGAGTTGCCCATCCCGGCGAGGCCCATGGCCTTGCCCTGGTGCTCGGGCGGGTACCACCGGCTCGCCAGCGGCAGCGCGACGGCAAAGCTCGCTCCGGCAAAGCCGAGGAGCACGCCAAGCACGAGCGTTCCGGCGAAGCTGTCGATGCCGAACCACCAGCCGATCAGCAGGCCGACGATCACGATCAGCTGGTTGATCGTGCCGGTCTTCTTGGGACCGATGCTGTCGACCAGCAGGCCGTTGACGATCCGGAGCACGGCCCCGGCCAGCGTCGGCACTGCGACCATCAAGCCCTTTTGCGCGGGATCGAGCCCAAGCTCGCCCGAGATGATCGGGGCCAGCGGTCCGAGCATGACCCAGACCATGAAAGACACGTCGAAATAGAGAAAGGCCGCGAGCAGGGTCGGCCGATGACCCGACTGCCAGAAGCTCTTGTTCATGATGCACTCCTTACCGGGCTTGACGCAAAGTAACAGGGACTGGTTTCCTCACGTGCGGGCGCATGGCGCGTCACGCGAGGGGTTGAGAACTGATGCGGTTTGCGGGCGAACTGGTGTTGGCGGCGGGCTTCGCGACCGCGACGGGCCCGCGTGACGACAACCAGGATTTCGGCGGCATCCACCTCGGCACCGCGCTCGAACGCGTGCGCCATGGCGTGATCGCTGCAGTGGCCGATGGGGTGAGCGGCGGGGCGCAAGGCCGCCAGGCCGCGGAACTCGCGGTGCGCGCGCTGATCGAGGGGTTTTACGCGGTGCCCGACACGGTTGGCCCGGCGCGCGGAATGCAGATCCCGCTCGCGGCCTACAACCGCTGGCTGCACACCCAGGCGCGCGGCGAGACCATGGCCAACAGCGGGACGACGCTGACCGCTATCGCCCTGCGCGGCAGGCGCGCTCACCTCGTCCACGCCGGTGATAGCCGCGCCTGGCGCTATTCCGGCGGGCGACTGTCCTGCCTCACGACCGACCACGTCAGGCCCGAGCCGGACTTGCGCCACGTGCTGATCCGCGCCGTGGGCATGGAGCCCGAGTTGCGGCTCGACCACATGACCCTGGAACTGGCCGAGCGCGACCGGCTCTTGCTCACGACCGACGGCGTCCACGGCACCCTTTCGGCTGCGCGTATCGCCGCTCTGCTCGCCCGCGAAACATCTGCCGAAGCCACGGCCGACGAGATCGTCGAAGCCGCGCTGGCCGCTGGTACGAAAGACAACGCGACCGCGCTGGTGATCGACATTGTCCGCCTGCCTGAACCCGACCACGACGGGATTCTCGCGGGGCTTTCGAGCCTGCCTGCCATCGAGCCCCTGGCTCCCGGCACCAGCATCGACGGCTTCCGCGTCGAGCGCGTGCTGAGCGAAGGGCGTTACGCCATCCTGCTGGCAGCGGTGGACACCGAGGACGGCAGCAAGGTCGTGCTCAAGTTCCCGCGCCCCAATGCCCTGAGCTCGCGCTCCGCTCGCCTGGCCTTCGCCCGCGAACTGCTTCTGGCTCAGCGCGTATCGAGCCCGTTCGTGATCGCCGCGCACCCGATCCGCCCGGACCGGCAGACCGCGCTCTATTGCGTCCAGCCGCTGCTCCAGGGCGAAACCATGGCGAAGCGGATGGAAGGCCGTGGCCTGCCCCCGCTGCAAGAGGCGCTCGAACAGGCGATCAACCTGACCCGCGCCGTCGCCGCGCTGCATCGGCTCGAAGTGGTCCACCGCGACATCAAGCCCGACAACGTCATGCTGACCGCCAAGGGCGGGCTCAAGCTGATCGACCTCGGCGTCGCCCGCCTGCCGCGGGTCGAGGATTTCCACGGCGACGAGATCCCCGGCACTCCCGGCTTCATGGCGCCCGAACAGTTCGACGGGAACGCCGGCGATGCCCTGACCGACCAGTTCGCACTTGGCGTGACGCTTTACCGCTGGCTCACCGGCGAGTGGCCCTTCGGCGAGCAGGAAGCCTTCCAGCGCCCCCGCTTCGGACGGCCCGCACCGCCCTCGCGCCATCGGCCGGAGATCCCGAGTTGGCTCGATGACGCGATCCTCACCGCGATCCAGCCCGATCCTAGCGCGCGTTTCAACGACGTGGTCGAGCTGCTGCAGTCGCTCGAAGGAGGCGGCCCGCAACTCAAGCTCGCCGCCTTGCGCGGACGCCCGCTGATCGAGCGCGATCCGGTGCGGTTCTGGCAGATCGTCAGCGCGCTGCTGGCAATTGCGCTGGTCGCTTCGCTGGTGCTGGGCTGAGCGCATCAGAACGCCGCCTCGGCCTGGAGCCAGACCTTCTCGGTGTCGACGGCGAACTGGTCCGCTTGGTAGTTGGCGTACTTGGCCAGCAATGCGACCGGGCCGAGCTTGAAGCCGACCGAAGCATCCCACTCCGAACCGTAGTCGAGCCCGCCGAAATCGCTGTCGAACTGGTGGTAGGTCAGGTCCGCCTTGAGACCCGGCAGGAACGAGACACCGAACGCCGCGCCGACCGTGGCGTAGTAGTCGCGTAGGCCGTTGGCAGGGGTCGTCAGGAACAAGTCAGCCCAGCCGTTGAAGGCATGCAAAGTCGCGAGCGGGGTCTGCACCGCGGCCACACCATGGTCGCTGCCGAGTTCCTCGTAGCCGGCGGTCAGGGTGAAGTGTGAAACGCTCAGCCCGGCCTGGGCGTTGATGTAGTCGGCTCTGTAGCTGACCGGGTTGGCGCCGTAGTCGGACTGCGAGGCATAGCTCAGTTGCCCGCTGAGCTTACCGACCGCCGGGATGTCGAACCCTGCCGTCGCCAGGAAGCCGTAGGTCTGGCTCGAGAAGGCCAGGCGCGTGTCGTAGTCGAGCAGGTAGGCGAAGGCCTTGATGTCGACCACGGGCAGGTCGAGCCCGCCGCCCAGGAACACGAAGTCGCCGTTGTAGTGCGAGTTCGGGCTGTCCTTGCCGAACACGGTGCGTTGCGAAACCGAGTAGGTCGCATCGAGCGAGACTTTGCCCAACTTGGCCACACCGCGAACCGCATCGTAAGTCTGCTCGTTCTGCCGCCAGCCGACATTGCCGACGAAGCGCGCGTTATCGAGAATGATGCGCTGGCGGCCGAGCGTCACCCCGGTGCCGTCCTTGAGATAGGACACCTGGAAGCGGTTGAGTTCGAGGTTCTCCGGATCGGCGACGATCGGAAACGGCTCGACACCGTTGCTGGCGATCGTGTCGTTGTAGTTGTCGACCAGGGCGAGCGTGCCTTCTCCCTCGGCCAGGATCGAAACTCCTGAAGTTTTGAGCTCAATCCCGGCGCGGGCGCGGAATGTCAGCGCGTCGGCACTGGCGGGCAGGTTGGCCTGATCGACCGTCTCGTAGCGCAGCCTCGCGGCGAAGATGGGATCGAGCAGGACCCCGTTCCCGAGATCGATCGGATCGCCTGCCGCTGCCGCCGCAGGGACAGCCCAGGCCAAGCCGGAAACAACTGTGAGCAGGAATACCGTCGAACGCATGCGCACACCTCCCTTTGCGAAATCGCATGAGAAGCGAGCGCCATTGCCCGCGATGAACCGCGCCCAGGCGCGGCGAGACTAGCTTCACGAACGACCCCCATGCCGCTCGCGCCTCTCCTGCGGGCAAATACGAAAAAGCCGCCTCGACTAGACCCGGTTGAAGGGGTCGGATCGGGCGGCGACGTTGCCACGCGTGTTGAATTTGGACCCGGAAGAATAAGCCCACCCGCCATCGGATGGACCTTCCGGACGCACGATGATTATCCGAATCGCTGCAGGTGCGAAAGAGAAATTTTGCAGCGCAGCGAAATTAGCCGTTCCTGAGCGAATCCAGGTAGCGTTCGAGGTCGTCGGGATCGAAAGTCCGCCCGTCGAAGAAGGTGTCCTTCGAGAGGACCATCGCGCCTTGCTGGGCGGTCACCGCGGTGAGCTTGCCGACCCCGCCTTCGACCTTCGAACTGGCGCCGGGCAGGAGGTCGCCGGTTTCGAGCAGCGCGCTACGATAGACGTCGGGCCGGAACACCCGAGCGGCCGCCTCTGCGTCCTCTGCCGAGTAGGGAATGTGGTCCCAGCGAACCAGTTGGGAGTAGAGCCACTGAGCCTGGCTGACCCACGGGAAGTTCGCCGCCTCGCGGTGCTGGAACATGAAGTCGTCGTACCGCACCGGCTCCGCACCCTGCACCAGCACGAGCCGGTCGGAGATCGCTCCAAGGATCAGCTTGGGATCGGATCCCAGGTACTCTGGCCGCGAGAGAATCTCCGCATTGGTCTCCCAGTTGGCCTGGTCGACGAAATGGGCGCCTGCCTTGCGCATGGCCCGGATCAGCGCCTCGACCGCCGGACGGCGCGCTTCGAGCACCGGGGCTCGGAACGCGAGCACCTTTTCGACCCCGCGTCGCCAGATCTGCGCCGTAGCCAGCACGATCACGCCGACGCCGCGCTGGACCGCCGCGCTGTTCCACGGCTCGCCCACGCAGGCCCCGTCGACCTCGCCGGTCTCCAGCGCATCGGCCACGAACGGCGGCGCCACGGTGACGATCTCGACGTCCTCGTCCGGACGAATGCCCGATGCCGCAAGCCAGTAGCGCAGCATGTAGTTGTGGCTCGAATAGCGATGCACCACGCCAAAGCGCAGGCGCTTGCCGGCAGCCACCCTCGCCCGCGCCTCTTCGGCCAGCGCCGCGCCAAGCCGAACCGGATCGGACAGCTTGCCGGGCTCAGCGACCTTGGCCGCAAGTTCCGGACTGAACGTGATCGCATTTCCGTTGAGCCCGAGCACGAACGGCGTCGCAAGCGGCTGTGCCGGTCGCCCACGCCCAAGCGTCGTTGCAATCGCCAGCGGCGCGATCAGGTGCGCCGCGTCGCTGTGGCCATAGAGCAGCCGGTCGAGCACGGTCGCCCAGCTCACGTCGCGCTGGAAGCTCAGCGCCACACCTTGTTCCTCGGCGAAGCCATGCTCGTGCGCCAGGATCGGCAGGCAGGCATCGACCAGGGGCAGGAAGCCGATTGTAAGGTGCTCGGTCATTCGCCCCCCATCAGTTCGTGGGCGGTGACGACCGCCTCGGCAATGTCGACGATCCGGCGGCTCGAACTCATCGCCTTGCGGCGCAGCTCGGCATAGGCCTCCGGCTCGGTCACGCCCTTGCTTTGCATCAGGATCCGCTTGGCCTTGTCGACCGTCTCGCGCTCGGCCAGCTTGCCCTTGGCCTCGGCCAGGTCCGACTGCAGCCGCGCAAAGGCGTTGAAGCGCCGCACCGCGAGGTCGAGCACCGAACGAATGCGGTTCGAGGCGAGGCCGTCGACCACGTAGACCGAAACCCCAGCGTCGATCGAAGCGCCGATCGCCTCCTCGTCCGATTCGTCGACAAACATCGCGATCGGGCGGGCGACCACCCGGCTGACGGTGAAATATTCCTCCAGCACGTCGCGCGAAGGATTGCCGAGGTCGATCAGCACGACGTCGGGCGCGATCTCCTCGATGCGCGCCAGCAACCCGCGCCGTTCGGTCAGCACGAACAGCTCGATGTCGGGAAGCTGCGCGAGACCCTCCTCGATAATCGAGGCGCGGCTGGCGCTTTCGTCGACGATTGCAATCCTCATCCCGGCCCTATTGCAGTGCACAACAGGCCAATGACAAGTCCGGTGCTGGTCAAAGTCAAAAAGACAGGGCAATGATAATGAAAAATCGGTCGCAGCAAGCGGCTTAAGGGGAGGCATAGGGTGCGGCGAAGTTCTGCCTGGCGAGGCATAGCATTGATGACGCTTGCGCTGATTCCGGCGACGGCCGGAGCGCAAGACGCAGGGGAGTTACAGCAACCAGAGGTGGTCCGACCGCTCGTGCCGATTCCGGCGGAGCGGCTGGAACAGATGGTGCCCAAGCATCCGGGATATCTCGGAGCGCTGGCGCCGGACAATCTCAAGAAGGCCCGCCCCGCGGCGCCGTTCGACCTCACCGGAACCTGGTTCATCGACCTGTCCAAGGGCTTTGCCGACTACATGTTCGGCCCGCCCTATCCCAAGTTCGGTCCCGAAGGCGTCGAGGCGCTGATCGAAGCGCCCAAGGCCCAGGCCCGCGGCACGACTTACCGCGACGCGATCGGCCAGTGCTACCCGCCGGGCATGCCTATGCTGATGACGCGCGTGTGGCCGCATGCCTTCGTCCAGCTGCCGACCGCGATCTACGTCATCAGCGGTTTCAACAACTCGGTGCGGACGATCTTCCTCGACGGGCGCGAGCATAGCGATCCCGACCTGGTGGTGCCGAGCTACAACGGCGAATCGATTGGCCGCTGGGAAGGCGACACGCTGGTCGTGCACACCACCTACTTCGAGACCGACAACCACTACATCGACCTCGGCATCCCGATCTCCGACCAGTTCGAACTGATCGAACGGATCAAGCTGGTCGATGGCGGCAAGGTCATGCAGGTCGAATACACCCTGATCGATCCGCAGATGTGGCAGGGCGAGTGGCGCTCGACCAAGCGCTTCAACCGCGCGGACCACACCGACATCAACGAGGCCAACTGCATCTTGCAGTACAATGCCAACTTGCCCGGCACCAATCTCGGCAGCGAGACGGCCGAGGAACGCGGGCACAGCGAAGTCGAGGGAGTTTCCAATGAGAAGTAAGGCGGCAATAGCCCCCATCGCTGTCGCCCTGGCAGCCGCGGCGATGATCGCCACCCCGGCGCTGGCTCACCACAGCTTTGCCATGTTCGACCAGCGCAAGATCATGACGCTGGACGGCACGGTGACCGAATTCCAGTGGACCAACCCGCACGCCTTCATCGAGATCGACGTCCCGAGCGAAGGCAAGCAAGTGCACTGGAGCATCGAGCTCAACAGCCCGAACAACCTCAAGCGCCAGGGCTGGACGCGCACCGCGCTAAAGCCCGGCGACAAGGTCTCGCTGCGGATGAACCCGCTGCGCGATGGCAAGCACGGGGGCCTGTTCCTCGACGTGAAGCTCGCCAATGGCAAAGTGCTCGATTCCGGACTGCCGAAGAACGGCACTCCGGTGAATGTCCCGCGCCTGTGATGGAGAGGATCATGACTCGCAATCGCTTACTCCCGCTCGCGGCGCTCCTGCTGGCCCCGCTCGCGATCCCCGCCGCCGCGCATCACAGCTATGCGATGTTCGACATGCAGAAGACCGTGGTGCTCGACGCCTCGGTCGTCCGCTTCAAGTGGCAGAACCCGCACGCCTTCATCGAAGCCGACATCACCACCAAGGCGGGGACCGAACGCTGGGCCATCGAGATGACCAGTCCCAACAACCTCGCCCAGGAAGGCTGGAAGCGCACCTCGCTCAAGCCCGGCGACAAGGTGAAGATCTGGGTCCACCCGCTGCGCAGCGGCGACCGCGGCGGTAGCTACGCTGGGGTCAAGCTTCCCGACGGCTCGACCCTGGGCACGGTGAGCTGATGCGGCTCCTGACAGGCGCCGCCTGCGCCGCGCTCTGCCTCGCCACTCCGGCCGCGGCGCAACTCGGGGCCGCGACCCAGTCGCCGGCGCCAGAGGGCGTGACGGAGGGCCAGGGAGCGGCCAATCCCAAGGGGCATTACGCCGAACTCGATGCGCTGCCCGATTGGGGCGGCATCTGGTTCGTCATGGGCGGCCCGCCCGCTCCGGGAACCACGCCGGCCGAACCCAAGCTCAAGGGCGAATATCTCGCCAGGCGCGAGCAATGGGTGGCCGATGCCAGGTCGCGCGACGGCGTCGTCCGCCGCAACCGCTCCAACTGCAGCCCACCGGGCATGCCGCGGATCATGCGGCTTGCGCAGTACCCGTACGAGTTCATCTTCGCTCCCGGCCGCGTCACGGTGAACCAGGAAGCGTGGATGCAGACCCGCACGATCTGGACCGATGGCCGCGCGCACGAGGAAGATCCGGACCCGAGCTTCATGGGCGACTCCGTCGGCCGCTGGGACGGCGACACGCTGGTGGTCGAAACCCGCGGCATCTCCCCGGACCTGGAGATCGACACCGGCTGGCCGCACTCCGACCAGTTCGTGTTGACCGAACGCCTCCATCTCGACCCGTCCAACCCGGACATACTTGTCAACGAGATGCGAATGGTGGACCCTGAGGCTCTGGTCGAACCCTTCGAAGTGACGACTCGCTACCGTCGCGACCGCTACGGCAAGCTTTACGAATTCCAATGCTCGGAAAATGACCGCAACCCGGTCAACGAGGAGGGTGAAACTGAGTACAATTGATTCAGCAGCCGCACAGCAGCGTTACAGCACAGTCGCAATCCTCCTTCACTGGGCGATCGCGTTGGCGCTGGCGTTCCAGCTCGCGCTCGGCTTCGCCATGCCCAAGAACGAGAGCGGCTTTGCGCTCTATCAGCTGCACAAGTCGGTCGGGATCACGATCCTGCTGCTGACGCTGGCGCGCCTCGCCTGGCGGCTGACCCATCGTCCGCCACCCGCGGTCGAAAGGGGTTTCAACGGGTTCCTGGCCAAAGCCGTGCACGTCCTGCTCTACGTGTTCATGATCGGCGCTCCGCTGACCGGGTGGGCGGTGGTCTCGACCTCGCGCATCCAGGTGCCGACGATGTTCTGGGGCGCGATCCCCTGGCCGCACCTGCCGCTGTCCCACGCCGTGCACGAGATCGCCGAGGAAGGGCACGAACTGCTGGCCTGGATCGGCATCGCGCTGTTCCTGCTCCACGTCGCGGGCGCGCTGCGGCACCAGTTCCTGGTCAAGGACGGACTGCTCAAGCGCATGGGGCCGCGCGGATCGGCCGGACTCGCGGGCTTGCTCGCCGCGCTGGTCGTGGTCGTCTACTTCGGTACTGGGATGAAGATCTCGAGCGATGTCGTGGCTGCTGGCGGCTATGGCCCCAAGGCTCCCGCCGCCGTGCCTTCGCCCACCGCCACGCCGACCGTCGAGGCGACGCCCGTGGCGGAGGAAATCGAGGTTGCCGAGGAGGAAGAACCCGCCTCGCCGCTGACCTGGGCAATCCAGCGCGGAGGCCGCCTCGGCTTCACCGTCACCAGCGGCTCGGACACTTACAAGGGCAGCTTCTCGGACTGGAGCGGCGCGATCAAGTTCGATCCCGAGAATCCGGGCAGCGCCGACATTCGCATGAGCATCAACCTCGCTAGTGCATCGATCGGCGACGAAACGATGGACGGCATGCTGGTCGGGGCCGACTTCCTCGCCGCCTCGGCCAACCCCACCGCGACCTGGCGCAGCAGCTCGGTCACCCAGACCGGACCCAACCGCTTCCGCGCCGACGGCACGCTTTCGCTCAAGGGCGTGAGCAAGCCGCAGTCGCTGACCTTCAGGCTCTCGGGCGAAGGCCTGCGCCGCCATGTCGAGGGCAGCGCCAGTATCGACCGCAACGCCTTCTCGGTCGGCACCGGCGAGACGGCAGCGGGTCTTGGCGGCTCGGTGGCGCTGAACTTCGCCTTCGATGCAACCGGGCGGGAGCCATGACCGCCTAGCCCACACAGGAGATCGACCATGACCTTTCGGATCGTGCGCCTGGCCTGGATGGCCGCCTTGTTGGTTCTTGCCGGCGCCCAGAGCGCAGCAGCCCAGACGGCCGAAGCCGTGATCGCCGCGTCCACGAAGGCCATGGGGATCGAGGGGTTGAACTCGATCAAGATGTGGGGCTCGGGCGCCTCGTTCCAGGTCGGGCAGAACAACAATTCCGAAGGCCCCTGGCCGCGCACCAACCTCAACGACTTCAACCGCTGGATCGATTTCACCCAGCCCGCGACGCGCACGAGCGCGGTCACCTGGGCGGTCCCGGTAACGGGCGGTGCGGCAACGCAGGGCGCGTTCAACCAGTTCGCCAGCCCGGCCAACACCGCCTGGGGCCAGCACCTCGAAATCTGGACCACGCCGTGGGGCTTCCTCAAGGGCGCGCAGGCCAACGGCGCGACGCTGACCACCGAGACCTTCGACGGTACCGATTACAAGGTCCTGACCTGGAGCCCGCCGCAGAAATCGCCCTCGGGCCAGCCTTACAAGGTCGTCGGCTACATCGGTGACGACAACCTCGTTCACTGGGTCGAGACCTGGGTCGAGGCGCCGCTCCTGGGCGACCTGCACGTGGGGACCGAGTTCTCCAACTACCGCGACTTGGGCGGGCTGAAGTTCCCGAGCACGATCGTCCAGAGCCGCGCCGGATCGCCGACCTTCGAGGTGCAGCTGCTCGGGGTCCAGGCCAACCCGGCGGATCTGGCCGAGCGCCTCGTAGCGCCGCCGCCCCCTCCCGCTTTCGGTCCGCCTCCGGGCGGTGCACCGCAGGCTGCATCCGAGCAGCTCGCTCCCGGCATCTGGCGCATCCGCGGCGCCTACAACGCGCTCGCCGTCGAGTTCTCCGACCATGTCGTGCTGTTCGAACCCGGCCCGCAGAACGAAGAACGCGCCCGCGCGATCATCGCCGAAACCAAGCGCGTGATTCCCGGCAAGCCGATCCGCTACGGCGTGATCTCGCACCACCACTTCGACCACACCTCGGGCCTGCCCGCCGTCGTCGCCGAGGGCATCACCATCGTCACGCCAGAGGTCAACAAGGCCTTCTTCGAACGCGCCTTCAGCGCCCCCCGCACCCTCGCCCCCGACGCCATCGGCCAGAGCGGCAAGGCAGCGGTGATCGAAGGATTCCCCGGCACCGAGCGCGTGTTCGAAGACGCCACCCGCCGGTTCGAGATCCACGTGGTCCAGGGCCTGCCCCACGCGGACGGCCTGGTGATCGGCTACCTCCCGAAAGAGCGCATCCTGGTCTACGCCGATATGTTCAACCTGCCCCCAGCGGACAATCCAGTGCCCAACCCGCCGGTGTTCGGCACGCAGGTGTTCCTTGCCAATATCGAGCGGCTAGGGCTGCAGCCTGAGCGGATCATGTCGATCCACTCGCTCAACCCGGACCGGTTGACCTCGGTGGCGGATATCAAGGCATCGCTGGGGAAGTAGCGAGTAGACTCAAATCCTCCCCGAGCTTGTCTCGGGGAGGTGGCGCGCGCTGCAAGCGCGTGACGGAGGGGTAGGCGGAACAACACAACGCCCCTCCACCATCCGCTACGCGAATGGTCCCCCTCCCCGAGCAAGCTCGGGGAGGATCTTGATCGGCCTCAGTCCAGGTTGACCGAAATCGCCTTCAACTCGGTGTAAGCCTCAACCCCGGCCTTGCCGTTCTCGCGGCCCCAGCCGCTGGCCTTGAAACCACCCAGCGGCAGCGCCGGGTCGACGCCGCCCGAACCGTTGATGCGGATCGTGCCCGACCGGAGGCGGCGGGCGAGCTTGTGGGCCATGCCGATGTCGCGCGTCCAGATGCTGGCAGAGAGGCCGAATTCGGTCTCGTTGCCGAGCCGCGCCAGGCGCTCGGCATCGTCAGCCGAGGAGAAGCGGGTGGCGCACAGGACCGGGCCGAAGATCTCTTCGCGGCGGACGCGCATGGTGGCTTCGGTGTCGACCAGCACGGTCGGTTCGACGAACCAGCCGGGGCCTTCCTTGCGCTCGCCGCCGACCAGCACCCGCGCGCCTTCCTGGCGGCCGCTTTCGATGTAGCCGGTCACGCGCTCTAGCTGCTGGGCACTGACCAACGGGCCGATCACGGTCTCGGGGTCGAGCGTGTGACCGACGCGCAGCATCTTGGCCATGCCGGCGATGCCTTCGAGCACCTGGTCGGCGACCTCTTCAGCCACGAACAGGCGACTACCCGCGGCGCAGACCTGGCCGGCGTTGAAGAAGATGCCCATCGCCGCGGCGGGGATCGCCTTCTTGAGATCGGCGTCGGCGAAGATGAAGGTCGGTGACTTGCCGCCGAGTTCCAGGCTCACTCGCTTGAAGTTGGTCTTGCTGGCATCGATGATCGCGCGGCCGGTCACGGTCGAGCCGGTGAAGGCGACCTTGTCGACGTCCATGTGCGCGGCCAGCGCGGCGCCCGCCGTGCGGCCGTAGCCGGTCACGAGGTTGACCACGCCTTCGGGGAAGCCGGCTTCGAGGGCCAGCTCGACCAGGCGAATGGTCGAAAGCGGAGTCTGCTCCGCGGGCTTGAGGACCACGGTGCAACCGGCCGCCAAGGCCGGGCCGAGCTTGGCCGCGGCCATCGCCAGCGGGAAGTTCCACGGCACGATCTGGGCACAAACGCCAACCGGCTCGCGCAGGACGTAGCTCAGCCATTCGCCGGGCGCCGAAAGCTCCAGCGTCTCGCCCGCGAGCTTGGTCGCCCAGCCCGCCTGATAGCGCAACTGCCCCACCGCGCCGCCGACATCGGCGAAGCGGCTGAACTGGATCGGACGGCCAACGTCGAGCGTCTCGGTCAGCGCCAGTTCGTCGCCGTTGGCGTCGATCAAATCGGCCAGCTTGTTGATTAGCCGCGCGCGCTCGTCCGGCTTGACCTTGCTCCACGGACCTTCAAACGCCGCACGCGCCGCAGCCACCGCCGCATCGACATCAGTCTCGCCTGCGCTGGCGACATCGGCCAGCTTTTCGCCGGTGGCCGGGTCTTCGGTAGAGAAGGTTTCGCCGCTCGCCGCCTCGCGCCATTCGCCGCCGACCAGCATCTTGCCGACTTTGCCGTTCCAGCGCTCGCGGAACTGTTCGAGACGGTTTTCGATCGGGGTCTGGGCGTTCACGGCACTCTCTCCATGGCTTGTTGTCGGCGCTGTGACAGCGCATAGAGATTGTAAGCAACACTTACCATAGTGCGATGTTGAGGAGAGGCGCCCTTGGAGGGCCAGTTCGACTACGTGATCGTCGGCGCGGGTTCGGCCGGCTCGGTTCTGGCGGCGCGCCTGACCGAGGACCCAGGCACGCGCGTGCTGCTGCTCGAGGCAGGCGGCGGGGCCGACAAATTCCTGATCAAGATGCCGCTCGGCATGATGAAGGCCATGCTCAAGCCCGAGCTGACCTGGCGCATGATGACCGAGCCGGAGCCGACGCTGAACGGTCGCCGCCTGTTCCTGCCGCGCGGGCGGCTGCTCGGCGGATCGAGCTCGATCAACGGCATGGTCTACATGCGCGGCCATTCGGCGGACTACGACCGTTGGGCGCAGAAGGGCTGCCGCGGGTGGAGCCACTCCGAGGTCGTGCCCTACTTTCGGCGGATGGAGCGCTCCTGGCGCGGAACCGACAACTACGGCCATTCCGGCCCGCTGCCGGTGACCAAGAACAACACCGAATACCTGCTGCATGACGAGCTGATGCAGGCCGTCGCCAACGCGGGCCTGCCGGTCACCGAGGACATCCACGCGGGTACCGAGGAAGGCGCCAGCCTGGTCGAGCTGACCATCGACGAGAAGGGCCGCCGTGCTTCGACCTACGAGGCCTACCTCAAGCCCGCGATGGCGCGGCCGAACCTGGCGGTCGTGACCCATGCGCTGACCCGCAAGGTCGTGGTCGAGGATGGCCGCGCGACCGGCGTCGAATACGAAGTCGGCGGAGAAGTCCGCGTTGCCAAGGCCGCGCGCGAAGTCATCCTCTCGGGCGGCTCCTACAACTCGCCGCAACTGCTGATGCTCTCGGGCATCGGCCCGGCAGAGCACCTGGCTGAGATGGGCATCCCTCTCGTCCACGACCTGCCCGGCGTCGGCCGCAACCTATCCGAGCACCCGCGCGTGCCGCTGGAGTTCGCGGCGAACGGTCCGATCACCTTCGTCAACCAGCTCCGCTTCGACCGCGCAGCGCGGGCCGTGGCGCAGTGGTACCTCTTCGGCTCCGGCCCCTTCGCCCGCCAGCTCAACAGCGCCAACCCGATGCTGCGGACCGACCCGAGGTTGGCCCAGCCCGACATCCAGCTGTTCTCGAACCCGGTGAAGCTCTCCGCGCACTTGTGGTTCCCCGGCTTCGTGAAGAGCCCCGAGCACGCCTTCTCCGCCGACGTGATCCTGCTCCACCCGCAAGCGCGCGGGTGGGTCAATCTCAAGTCCGCCGACCCGCACGAACTCCCGGCGATCCGCCTCAACCTGTTCGACAACGAGGCCGACTTCGTCACGGCCCACGCCGGCCTCAAGCTGGCTCGCAAAATCTACGGTACCGAGCCCATGGCCGGCCTGATCGCACGCGAGTCCAACCCCGGCGCCGACGTGCAGAGCGACGCCGCGATCGACGAGCACATCCGCGCCACCGCCGGCACCACGCAGCACCCGGTCGGCACTTGCGCCATGGGCACGGGTCCGAACGCCGTAGTCGACCCGGAACTCCGCGTGCACGGTATCGCCGGCCTGCGGGTGATCGACGCGTCGATCATGCCCGACGTACCCGGCGGCAACACCAATGGCCCAACGATCATGGTCGCCGAAAAAGCCAGCGACCTGATCCGCGGCCGCTCGCTCCCCGCTGTAGAGAAGGAAGCCGCATGACCGAGGACGATTTCCGCACATACATCGCCGCCTTCAACGTGCGCGATTTCGCCGGGTTCAGCAAGTTCTACGCCGACAACGTCGAGTTCAACCTCGGCGACCGCAAGCAGATCATCGGCGCGCAGGGCATCGTCGAATTCTACACCGGAGTGTTCGACCACATCGCCGAGGAGCTCGAGATAATCGACCTGATCGTCGCCCCCGACGGCGCCGCGCTCCACAGCCGCACCAAGTTCACCACCTTCAAGGACTGGCCCGATTTCGAGATCTGGCCGACCGTGAAGGGCGACGTTCGTATCGTCGAGAGCATCAACATGTATCGCACTTCCAATGGGAAGATCGTGCAGATCAAGTCGGGCCGTTACTCCAGCAAATGACCAAAGCTACTGATTACATCGTCGTCGGCGCAGGCTCGGCGGGGGCTGTCGTCGCCGCTCGCCTGAGCGAAGACCCGAGCGTCACCGTGACCCTGATCGAAGCCGGACCGCGCCAGCGGCATCCGCTGCTCTCGATGCCGATCGCCTTCCCGATGGTCATGCTCGATAAGCGTTTCAGCTGGGCTTACGAGGGCGAGCCGGAGCCTTTCGCGAACGACCGCCGCATTCGCCAGCCGCGCGGCAAGGGGCTTGGCGGATCGAGCCTGATCAACGGCATGCTCTACGCCCGCGGCCATGCGCGCGACTATGACGAGTGGCGCCAGCTCGGCCTCGAAGGCTGGGGCTATGATGACGTGCTGCCCTACTTCAAAATGAGCGAGAACCACTGGGGGCCCGAGGATCACTACCACGCCCGCGGCGGCCCGCTCTCGATCACCAAGCACGTGCCTGACACGCGGCTGTTCCCGCGCTTGATGGAGGCGGTGAACCAGCTCGGCTACAAGACCCAGGTCGATCACCACGGGCCCGACCAGGAAGGCTGGGGTTCGCCCGACATCTCGATCCACAAGGGGCGTCGCGGCAGCACTTCCGCGCGGTTCCTGTTCCCGGCGATGAAGCGACCCAACCTCAAGGTCATCACCGGCGCGCTGGTGACCAAGGTGGAGGTCAACAACGGCCGCGCCACCGCAGTCCAATTGGTTGCGGATGGCCAAACCCAGCGGATCGAGGCGGACCGTGAAATCGTCCTCTCCGGCGGCGCCTTCAACAGCCCGCAACTGCTGCTGCTGTCCGGCATCGGACCCGCCGACGAATTGCGCGAGCAGGGCATCGACGTGGTGCACGACCTCCCCGGCGTCGGCCGCAACCTGCAGGACCACCCCTCGATCGCGATGGTGTGGAACGCCGAGCGCGAGGTCACCCTGACCAACGAGCTGCGCTTCGACCGCCTGACGCTGTCGGTGCTCGAGTGGCTCGCCACCGGCAAAGGCCGCATCGCCAACATGCCGGTCACCGCCAACGGCTTCATCAAGACCCGGCCCGAACTCGAGCGCCCTGACGCGCAGTGCCTGTTCCAGCCGACCTCGATCTTCGCCCGCCCGTGGTTCCCCGGCGTCAAGCAACCCGCGCCCGACGTCATCGCCATGGCCTGCGTCCTGCTGCGCCCCGAGGGCCGCGGATGGGTCAAGCTCGCTAGCGCCGACCCGCGCCAGGGCCCGCGCATCCTCACCAACGTCCTCTCGACCGAGAACGACCGCGCCTTCTTCCGCCGCATCATCCCGCAGATCCGCGAGATCGTCGCCACCTCGCCGCTGGCCGATGTGGTCAAGGGAGAGATGCTGCCCGGCCCCGACGCCAACTCGACCGAGACCATCGACGCCTGGGTCCGCCAGTTCGTCAGCACCGCGATGCACCCGGTCGGCTCCTGCGCCATGGGCATCGGCGCCGAGGCGGTATGCGACGCCCAGCTCCGAGTGCGCGGCATCGACGGCCTGCGCGTGGCCGACGCCTCGGTCATGCCGCGCATCGTCGGCGGTAACACCAACGCGGCCGCGATCATGATCGGCGAGAAGGCGGCGGCATTGATCCGGGAGGGATGAGCCGGTCTGCCGCCCGCGTTATCCGGCTATACCCGGTACAGCCGTACCGGCTTAGCCTTTGCGCGGGCGATGATCCCCTTTGCTTCGAGATCGAGCTGAACCGCTTTCAACCACCACCCGGCGGTCTTGCCTCCCGGATAGAGCGCCTCGGGCAATGCGGGCAGCAAAGCCGACTTTGCATCCGCGACCAGCAGGCCCGGCGCGTCTTCGGGCAGCACCGCCAGCAGCGCCTTCCGCATGGCCTCGTATTTGGCGCGGTCCACGCGTTCGGTGCGTCCCGGCGTATTGATGTTGGTGATTTCGATCTTTTTGTCAGGCATCGATCTTCCTTTCGATCACCAGCTTCGGACTGCGGAATCCCATTGCGACCCACGCGAAAAAGAGCTTGGCGTAGAAGCTGACCGCATGGGTTTTCAGATTAGGCAGGTCGCCGGGCAGGTCTGACGGATCATCGACATCGCTCGTCATCGTCCGAACCTGAACGGTAGGGCGCATCTCATACGGCCAAAGATGGAGGTAGACGCTCAGCCAATGGGCTCCCGGCATCTCGAGAAACATCGGTGTGTGACAACAACTTGCAACGACGCGCCGCGTCCCGGCCTCTGGGCTAAGGTGAAACGCGGCCAAATGGTCAGCACCCGCCATGATACGGACACGATCCTTGCGGTATTCCGCACAAGGCGAGCCACCCAAGGCTGTCAGAATAGGCAAGGCACCCGGCAGAGCCGCCAAGCGGTCCGCAGCGAGGCGGCAACTGTCGCAAAAGCACTCGGACACGATGATGGGCTCGCCGCGAACCTCAAGGCGTGCTTCGCCGCACAGGCATTGCAGTTGCGTGGCTTCGCTCATGGCCTCGGCTCCTCGGGAAGATCGAACAGGCAGCGGATGTAACGATCCAGGTGATCGAGGCTTTCGCGGGCAAGAGCGGGATCGTTGCCGGCTTTGGCGAGGACGAAGCCACCCTGGATGACGGTCTGCGTATGCCGGGCCAGACTTTCGGCGGTCCAGTTGCCGGTAACGCCACGGTCCTGTCGCGCCGCCTCGATGTCCGCTTCCAGCGTTGCCGTATGGCCGAAAATGCTCCTGCAGCAGGCGTCGCGGATAGGGGGGGACGCGGCAAAGACTTCCTGGACCAACGTTCCGGCCAGACAGGTATATTCCGCCGCCGAGCCGCTGATGATGGCCCTGCGGAACGCCACATAGGCCAGAACGCGGTCCAGCGGATCCGGCGGCAAATGATAGGGTGCGGAGTGGAAGAATGCGGAGGTCGTTTCGGCCCAGAAGTCCGCGGCCGCTACGCCCAGGGCCTCCTTGCTGCCGAACTGGTGGAAGAAGGCCCCCTTCGTGACCTCGGCCTTCTTGCAGAGATCGTCGACCGACGTGGCAGCAAAACCCCGTTCCCGGATCAGGTCGCACGCTGCCTCTAGAAGACGCGTTCGAGCGCCACCGCGCTCCGGAGATAGTTTCGAGGGCCTCGGCATTCGGCATTCATACTATACGGTTGGTATGTATTCAAGGTTCTCAACAACCCCAACCCATCCGCCTGCTCTCCGCGCGTTGACTCCCAAGGCCCACTGCCTACCTAGCAAGCAGTTTCTGACGGGATTCACGCATGACTACGCATACCACGAAAATGCTCATCATCGGCTCCGGCCCGGCCGGCCTCACCGCCGCGATCTATGGCGCGCGGGCGGGGATGGAGCCGATCGTGGTGCAGGGCCTCCAGCCCGGCGGTCAGCTGACCATCACCACTGATGTCGAGAACTATCCCGGCTTCCGTGACGTGATCCAGGGCCCGTGGCTGATGCAGGAGATGCAGGCCCAGGCCGAGCACGTCGGCACACGCATGATGTGGGACACGATCCTCCAAGTCGATATCGCCGGCGGCAGCCCGTTTCGCGCGATCGGCGATAGCGGTGACGAATACATCGGCGACGTCCTCGTCATCGCCACCGGCGCCCAGGCCCAGTGGCTCGGCGTCCCGGGCGAGGAAGCACTCAGCGGCAAGGGCGTATCCGCCTGCGCCACTTGCGACGGGTTCTTCTACCGCGGCAAGAAGGTCGTGGTGATCGGCGGCGGCAACACTGCGGTCGAGGAAGCGCTCTACCTCACCAACCACTCCGATGACGTGACCCTGATCCACCGCCGCGACGAACTGCGCGCCGAAAAGATCCTGCAGGACCGTCTGTTCGCTCACCCGAAGATCAACGTGCTGTGGAACAAGCGGGTCGAGGAATTCCTCGGCGCCCCGCTCCAGGGTGGCCTGACGGGCGTCCGGCTCGCCGACACCAAGACCGGCGAAATCAGCGAATTCGCCACCGAAGGCGCCTTCGTCGCCATCGGCCACTCCCCCGCGACCAGCCTGTTCAAGGACAAGCTGGCGATGGACGAGAGCGGGTATCTGCTGGTCGAGCCTGGTACGCCGAAGACCTCGGTGCCGGGCGTGTTCGCCTGTGGCGACGTGATGGACCACATCTACCGCCAGGCGGTGACGGCGGCGGGCACGGGCTGCATGGCAGCGCTGGATGCCGAACGCTTCCTGGCCTCCCGCGAGTTTGCCGCGGCGAAGGTGGAGGCGGTGGGCTAATCAGCCCCGCCTGATTAATGTCCCGAAATGGTCGAGCCCCGCACCGCCGCCGCGGTGTGGGGCTCTAGCCGTGGAAGGGGTTACTCACGTCTCGGCCCATTGGGCAAATCTGAATTTATGTTCTTATTCAAATAGTTCAATCAGAAACCGATCCGCTTCGGAGCGGATTCGTTCTCGTCCCTACCCGGCCGGTGTCACCCTAAGCAGCTTCCCCTTCGGTCCATCGGTCAGGATGTACAGCGCCCCATCCGGCGCTTGCCGGATCAGCCGCAGACGTTCCTTGCGGTCGGCCAGCAGGCGCTCCTCGCCCACGACCTTGTCGCCATCCATCACCAGCCGTGCGAGGTGCGCCTGGCTGAGCGACGTGACGAAGGCGTTGCCTTTCCACTGCGGGAACAGGTCGCCCGAATAGAACATCAGGCTCGAGGGCGAGATCACCGGATCCCAGTAGTAGACCGGCTGCGTCAGGCCGTCCTTGACCGGTCCTTCGCCCACCGGCTTGCGGCTATATTCGAGACCGTAGTTGATCAGCGGCCAGCCATAATTCTTGCCTGGCTC
Source organism: Altererythrobacter sp. Root672 (assembly GCF_001427865.1). Taxonomy (NCBI): domain Bacteria; kingdom Pseudomonadati; phylum Pseudomonadota; class Alphaproteobacteria; order Sphingomonadales; family Erythrobacteraceae; genus Altererythrobacter; species Altererythrobacter sp. Root672. The sequence goes on along the minus strand of NZ_LMHH01000003.1, from coordinate 305,609 downwards.
GATCTTGTTGAGTTCGTCACCCCCGAACGGGCCTACGTCGACTTCCCACAGCTCCTCGGTGCCGGGGCGGAAGGCGAGGCCGAGCGGGTTGCGGAAGCCTAGCGCGTAGAGTTCGGGCCGCGCACCGGGTTGACCTGCAAACGGACCGCCGGGCGCGGGCGCGCCATCGGTGGTGATGCGGACGATCTTGCCGATGCCGGAATCGAGCTGCTGGATGTAGGGGCGAAGCGGGTCGGAGGCGAGGTCGCCCAGGGTGACGAACAATGCGCCCTGCTTGTCGAACAGCAGGCGGGCGCCGAAGTTGCCGTGTTCTGACTTGAGGTCGGGCTCCTGGCGGTAGATGACCTTGACGTCCTCAACCCGCGGGGCCGGACCGTCGACCAGTCGGCCGCGGGCAACCGCGAGCACGTTGCCCGCCGGGCGGTTCTCGACATAGCTCCAGTAGATGAGGTGATTGCTGGCGAACGCCGGGTCGAGCACCACGTCGTCGAGGCCGGATATCTCCTGCACCGTGACGGGCGGCAGCCCTTCGATCGGCGGCGAGAGGGTGGAGCCCGAGACCAGGCGCATGGTACCGGCCTTCTCGGTCACCAGGAAGCGGCCGTCGGGCAGCATGGCGAAGCCCCAGGGGGAGACGAAACCCTCGGCCAGGACCTCGACATTGAGCGCGATGTTCGACGGGGTGTACGGCGCCCGCGTCTGCTGGGCGAAGGCGGGAGTCCAGTCGGGCGCGTTGGGCTTGCGGCATTCGACCGATTGGCCGGCGACCGGATTACACACCGGAATGGGCGGAGGACCGGGCGGCGCGGCGGGGGGTGCTGGTGGCTGGGCGGGTTGCGCGCAAGCCGTACCGGCAAGCAACAGCGCGCCGAACGCGGCGAATCCTATCTTCATGTACCCTCCCACAGATTCTCGTTTGCACGCATGCTGGCACAGCCGCGGACCGGTTGCGAGCACCTGTAGCCAGGAACTGCGGTTCATCCACGCCTGGTTCGATCAGGGCTTTTAGCCCTCTCAGCTTGGGAGAGGGTTGGGTGAGGTTGACAGGTGAGAGAAGTTGGACCCTCAGCCTCCGCGCCTGACGGCGCTCATCCCTCTCCCAAGGGGAGAGGAAGACTATCAGTATGAACCGCGTTGACCGCGACTTGATATTAGTTGCCCGCCTGCAGCGCGCTCGGGTTGACCGGGGACAGTTCCTTCAGGTCGCTCAGCCCTTCGGCACTGCGCTCGGCCCACTTCTTGAACACCTCTTCGAACGCCGCGGAATTGGTTACGCTGTTGCGGAGGTAGGGCCCCATGTCGGAGGATTCCTGCCGGTCGACCGCTCGGCCGAGGACCTGGCCGCTGACGGAATCCTTCGCCTCTAGCACCAGCGTCGCTTCACCCGCATCGCGCGAGAAGGTGCGCGATCCTGCCGACATACTGACGTCGGGCGCGGTGACATCGAGGTTGATGATCGCGGTCGAGAGGTGGAGCACGTCGGGACCCGGTGCCTGGACCACCTGGAAGCCGGCCTTGGTGTAGGCCTCGGCAAAGTACTTATCGAAGCCCTTCTGCGCCGCGTCGATGATGCGGCGGGCGTCGGAGTCGTCCACACGGTTGGCGAGGTCGAGCCGGTCGCGGTTCTGGTCGCGCTGCCAGTTCTTCTTGAAGGACACCTCGGTCGGGTCGATCATGACCTTGGTGTAAGTCCTGAAGTCGGCGTTGGGCAGGAGATAGACCTTGTCCATCTTCTTGGCCTTCACTTCGAGCAGCCCGTCCCAGTTGCCGTCCACCGGTTGGGCAACCAGCGGCACAGCCGCCGCCAGCAGCAGCGGAGCGATAACGAATCGGCGGAGCAGTTTCGGATTGGGCATAGACTTGCCTCCTTCGGCGCGAGGAACCGGAAGGGTTCTGATTGACGGCGCAGAAGTTGAAGTTTCGCGCTAGCGACCGCCGCCGGATGGGTTCCATCGCAATTTGAAGCAATTGATTACGACGCTGGTCGTCTGGAGCCATCGGGATTTGTCCCGATGTCGGCGGCGGGAAGCCACGGGTGTCAGCTTTCGTTCACCCTCGGGATTTACCCCTAGTCGGGCGGGAAATATCCCCGAGAAATGCTGCCCGATTGATTGCTGCCACGCCCACAGTGTGGCCCAATCGCGAGCAGGGGCCGGGTCGGACGCCCGGTGGACGAAAGGTCGCTAAATGTTCATGGATATCCCGGCGTCGGGAGAAGGTGGCTATGAGCCGCTTCCGCCCCGCTGCCACAGTTGCAAGCAGTTCATCGAGCCCGGCGCGCCGACCGAAACGGTCGCATTCCCGGTCGATCACGAGCATCACCTGGAAGACCTCAACGGTCTCTACCATGCCGATTGCGCGCGCCCTTACCTGAGCATCTATCGCGCGTTCGACATGCTCTCGCGCCCGTTCTTCTGAGCGCTAGTCAGCAAGGGTCCTTCGACAAGCTCAGGACGAACGGAGGTAGAGTAGTCTAGCCCCGTTCGTGGTGAGCCTGTCGAACCACTTAGCTCAAGCCGCGCGGACGTGGCTCAGGAATTCGTCGACCTGGTTCTTCAGCACTGAAGCCTGTTGCTCCAGCTCGGTTGAGCTGGTGAGCACCTGGCTGGCGGCCGCACCCGTCGAGAGTGAGGTTTCGCGCAGCTGGCCGATATTGGTCGAAACGTCTTCGGTGTTGCGCGCGGCGAGATCGATGCTGCGAGCAAGGTCCTGCCCGGCCACCGACTGCTGATCGACCGCCGCGGCGATCGAGACCGACGTGGCTTCGAGCTGGGCAATCTGCTTGGCGATCGAACGCAGCGCCTCGACGCTAGCCGAGGTGGTTTCCTGGATCGCACGGATCTGGCCGGAGACTTCCTCGGTCGCCTTGCCAGTCTGCGTGGCGAGTTCCTTGACCTCTGCCGCAACCACCGCAAACCCGCGCCCGGCTTCGCCGCCGCGTGCCGCTTCGATCGAAGCGTTGAGCGCCAGCAGGTTGGTGCGCTGGGCAATGGTCGAGATCATCTCGACGATGTCGCCCACCTGGCTCGCCGACAGAGTCAGCGCCGAAATCGTGGAGTCGGCCTGTTCCGCCGCGGTTGAGGCCTTGCGGGCCAGTTCGGCCGAGGTCGAAGCCTGGCGGCTGATCTCGCCGATCGACATCGCGAACTCGTCGCTCGCCGCGGCCGCGGCGGTGACGCCCGCCGAAGCTTCGTTGAGGCTGGAAGAGACGTCGCCGGTCTGCATCGAGGACTGCTCGGCGGCCGAAGCCATCGAGCTCGCGGTTGCCTGGAGCTGGGTCGAGGCCGCAGCCACGCCGCCGACGATCTCGCCCACGGTGCGTTCGAACTTGTCGGCCAGCTGGCGCAGCGTTTCGGCCTGCTTGACCCGGTGCTGTTCACGCTCGGCCGCCATTTCGGCCTCACGCACCAGCTCCTCGGCTTGGGCGTCTTCACGCTCCTTGCGCATGCGGTCGAACTTGTTGGCGGCCTTCTTGATCACCACGAGGTAGCGCGCCATCGCGCCGACTTCGTCCTGGCGGTCGACGTGCGGGACGAAGACTTCGCGGTTGCCCTGCGCCAGTTCGCGCATCGCCGAGCAGAGAGATTCGATCGGGTGGACCAGCTGGTCCTGCACGAAGCGGATCGAGACGATCGAGATCGCCACCGTGGCCAGGGCGACCATGCCCATGGCGATCAGCAGGCCGCCATTCCCGGACCCTTTGCCCATCAGGCCGGCCAGCGCCAACGTGCCGAGCAGCGTCGAAGCGCCCGCCGAGGCGCTGAACATCAGCTTGATGCGTACGCCGATCGAGGACACCGAGTTGTCGCCTTGGGGCGTGCCATAGTACTCCGCCGCCGCCTTTAGCCGCTCGCGCTCGCGTTCGAGTTCGTCCGCCCCTTCGGCCACGAGCTTATCCGACATGTCCATGTGCTTCCCCAATACCCAATGTGTTGTTGCGGTTACGGATCTCGTCCAGATGGCCGCGGATTTCGCCCGCCGAGATCGCCTTGTAGTAATACCAACCCTGAATCTGATCGCACCCTGCGGTGCGGACCAAGTTGGCCTGAGCTTCGGTTTCGACGCCTTCGGCCGTGACTTCCATGTCCATCGCCCGCGCCACCGCGATGCTCGAGGCCATCATGGCCAGCGAACCGCTATCCAGCCCGGCATCGACGATCATCGTGCGATCGAGCTTGAGCTTTTCGAAGCGGAAGTTGCGCAGGAAGCCGATCGAGGCATAGCCGGTGCCGAAGTCGTCGAGCGCGATGCCGACGCCGAACTTGCGGATCACGTCGAGGTTGCGGTTCGCCACCACCGGATCGCTAACAAGATAGGTTTCCGTCACCTCGAGCTCGAGACGCGAGGGCGGGAAGCCGGTCTCTTCGAGGATATGACCGAGCTCGACCGGGAATTCCGGATTGCGCAGCTGCACCGGCGAGACGTTGATCGACAGCTTGATCTCGTCCCACGCCAGCGCCTCGCGACACGCCGTGCGCAGGACCCACAGGCCGATCTGGTAGATCACCCCGCACTTCTCGGCGATCGGGACGAACACGCCCGGGCTGACCATCGTGCCGTCGGCACGCTTCCACCGCAGCAGCGCTTCGGCCGCGACGATGTCGCCGCTCTTGGCGTCGACGAGCGGCTGGTAAGCGAGGCGGAATTCTTCCAGCCGCAGCGCTTCGCGCAGTTCGGCTTCGACTTGCTGGGTGACGTCGCGGTTGCGATCGAAGTCGTCGCTGAACCAGGTGCAGCGGTTCCGACCTGCGTCCTTGGAGACGTACATCGCCATGTCCGAGCGGCGCAGGAGTTCCGATGAGGACAGCTCGTCCCGTCGGCTACTGCGCGACAGGCCGACGCTGGCGCCGATCTGGAGCTTGCGTTCGTCAATAGTCACCGACTGGCCGAGGCGACCGAGCAGGGTGTGGCAGATGCCTTCGAGGATGTTGCCGGCAATGGGGCCGACCACCAGGATCGCGAACTCGTCTCCGCCGAGGCGATAGGCGCGGCCTTCCTTGCCGCAGACTTCGGCCAGGATCTTGGCGCATTCCTTGATCAGCCGGTCGCCGATGAAGTGGCCGTACTGGTCGTTAACCGACTTGAAGCCGTCGAGGTCGAGCAGCGCCAAGGCCCTCTCCGTACCGGGAGCGGCGCGAGCGTAATCGAGATGCAGCGCCCGCCGGTTGGGCATGGCCGCAAGCGTATCGGTGAGCCCCAGGTCCTCGAGCTTGCCGACGCTCGATAGTCCGAAGCGGATCAGCAGGATGACGGCCGTACCGTAAGCGATGCCGCCGGTGACGAGGATCGACTGGGAGGAACTCAAGTCCGCGCCTGCGCGGTTGAGCAGCATCGCAAGCACTGTGGCAGAGATCAGCGAAAGCACAGCGACCGGCGCGATGACAAGCACCGCTGGACGCATTTGCTTCAGGCCAATCGCATGCAACACGCCTGGAAACCCTTCCCCCGTGATTCCAGTCATCGCGATAGAACGAACCTCTTAAGGTATCGTAACTTGGGATTTACCTTGTTCCGGTGACGCCCACGTCACCGTGGGGTTGGCGGCTGCCAAAGGCAGTCCTCACGCCCGCTGACGGCGCACCGATGGCCAGGCGGTGGAAGCCCGAACC